>NZ_CP196809.1:3006696-3310044 GCF_051912545.1 Nocardioides sp. N13(2025)
GCCCAGCGCCTCCATCAGCGGCTGCGGGAACGCCTGCAGCGGCGAGACGGTGGCGAGGATGCGCTCGATGTAGTCGGCCACCGGGAGGAGGCCCGGCAGCACCTCAGTCATCCTTGTCCTCACTGAGGACGGCGCCGCCCTCGACCCGCTGGGCGGCCTTGGCGTTGAGCGTCACGTCGCCCACCACCCGTACGCCGCGGCCGAAGGTCCAGTCGCCCTCGACGGTGAACGACTCGGCCTCGCGCAGGGACGGCGCCCCGTCGGGGAAGCGCTTGTCGAAGTCTCCGACCAACTTGTAGAACTCGCCGTCGAGCGAGACGAAGGGCACCTCGTCGCCGACCTGGTCCAGCACGAAGTCGCCGCCCAGGTCGTAGACGTCGGAGCGCAGCACCAGCAGGTCGTCGGTGGTCTTCACCGGCACGAACCGGTCGCGGCCGACCTCGATCGTGCGGGCCCCCTCGAACACCTCGATCGCCGCCCCCATGGCGGTCTCGATCTGGATGACCTCCGGGGTCGACGGGTCGGCGGGGTCGAGGGTCTTGACGTTGCGGATCAGCGGCAGCCCGAGGATGCCGCCGCGGGCGTCGAGGGCCTCGACCATGGCCTGCGCGTCGAACCACAGGTTGTTGGTGGAGGCGAACCGGTGACGGGTGAGGTCGGCCAGCGCCTCCTTGTCCTTGTCGAGCGTCTGCGCGGACTCGCGCAGGACGATCCGGCCGTCGGCCTTGCGGCGGGCGAAGTGGCCGCCCTTGCGGTCCGACGGCGTACGCCGCACGGCCTCGATCGCGAACGGCGCGCCGCTCTCCGCGAACCATCCGGCCACGCGGGCGTCGGGCACTGCGCCGAGGTTGTCGGAGTTGGAGACGAAGACGTAGCGGTAGCCGGCGTCGAGCAGCCGCGCCAGCAGGCCGGTGCCGCGCAGCGCGGTGTAGATGTCGCCGTGGCCGGGCGGGCACCACTCGAGGTCGGGCGCCTTGGGGTAGGAGGCCGGCAGCAGGTCCGCGGCGAGCAGCTTGGGCTCCTTGTTCTGCAGGAACTCCAGCGGCAGGCCGTCGACCGGCAGGTCCTCGTAGCGGGCCAGCGCCTCCATCGTGTCCGCGGAGGTCCGGAAGGAGTTCATGAACATCAGCGGCAGCGTCGCGTCGTACTGCTTGCGCAGGTGCAGCACCTGGCGCGCGATGATGTCGAGGAAGCTCAGCCCCCGGCGTACGCAGAGCAGCGACTTGGCGCGCTCCATGCCCATCGAGGTGCCGAGGCCGCCGTTGAGCTTGATCACGGCGGTCTTGCGGATCGCCTCGGACGCGACCTCGTCGGACACCTCGACGTCGGCCAGCGCCTCCATGTCGAGGGGCTCGATGGTGTCCTCGGCGATCATGCCGGTCTCACCGTGCTCGAGGAGCCGGTAGTAGTGCGCGAACGTGTCGATCGCGACCTCGTCGACGCCGGCCTGCCGCATCTTCTCGCGCGCCAGGTCGAGGCCGTACGTGCTGCCCTTGCTTGCCATGCTTCGATCGTAGGCTGCTTCCGTGGACACACCACAGTCGGCCGATCGCACGGCTGCCAAGACCGCCCTCCGCGACCAGGTGCTGGCCGCCCGCAAGCGCCGTCCGCTCGGGGCCGCGGCCGACTTCGCGGCCGACGTCGCGCGGGTCGCGACGGGCTGGGCGGCGGTCCGCGACGCGGCCACCGTGGCGGCGTACGTCTCGGTCGGCGGCGAGCCCGGCACCGGGCTCCTCCTCGACGCGCTCGTCGCCGCCGGCAAGCGGGTGCTTCTTCCCGTGCTGCTGCCCGACAACGACCTCGACTGGGGCGTCTACGACGGCCCGGCCAGCATCATGAAGGCCGTTCGCGGGCTCTACGAGCCGGCCGGAGCGCGGCTGGGCGTCGACGCGGTCCGAACGGCCGACCTGGTGCTGGTCCCGGGGCTGGCGGTCTCCCCCGGCGGCGACCGCCTCGGGCGCGGCGGCGGGTCGTACGACCGCGCGCTGGCGCGGGTGCCCGCCGGCACCCCGGTGGCGGTCGTGCTCTACGACGACGAGGTCGGCCTGGCGGTCCCCAGCGACCCCCACGACGTGCGGGTCGGCTTCGCGCTGACCGCCGGCGGCGTCGTCCCCCTGTCGGGATCACCGGGTACCCGGTGATCGGCGAGGTTATCGACCGTTGCAACGGTCGATAACCCGAAGGATCGCCGGGTACCCGGTGATCGCAACCGAGACCTACCTGGTGGCGGGCGTGAGCACCAGCCGGTCGTCGGCCGCGGCCTCGACGGCGTCGCGACTGTAGGCCCAAGGCAGGGTCTCGCCGTCGACGTAGAGCTCGGTCTGGTCGGAGTAGTGCGACGACGCCGGGTGCCCGGAGACGCCGGTGAGGTTGATCCAGCGGGAGTCGTCCCAGTCGGCGAGCGAGACGACCATCCGCATCGAAGGCGCGGCGGTCACCTCGTAGCCGTCGACGGCGTTCCAGGAGGTCGCGTCGACGATCGCGGACCCGCCGCCGACCTGCCACCCGTCGCGGTTGAACAGCCGCTCGACCAGCCCGACGCCCGACTCGCCGAGCGTCGCGTTGTGGAGGTTCATCCGGTGCAGGTGGCCCCACGTCCAGCGGCGCGGGTCGCGCGCCTGGCGCCGGGTGAGCTCGTCGCGGGCGGCGATCATCGCCTCGCGGAGGATGTCGTCGCGGGTCTCCACCTCGTCGGTCTCCACGTCGTCCCACCACGGGCCCGCGGGGTCGGGGAGCATCGCGGTGACGACGGTGAACCACCGGTCGCCGCCGTCGGGCCAGGTGCGCTGGCGCAGGTCGTCGTGGAAGGTCAGCTCGAGCAGGTTGCGCCACACGACGTTGAAGTACGCCGCCGGCGCGCTGTCGGCCGGTGAGGTGAAGTCCCAGTGGCGCAGCAGGCGCTGGGCGTTGCGGTAGTAGGGCGAGGGCAGGTCGGGGATGTCGAGGAGGTAGGGCACGAGGGTCTCGGCCATCGGGTTGGTCGAGTCGAGCTGGAGCTCGGCCATCTCCTGCACCGACAGCTCGCCCTCCGCCTCGAGCACCTCGCGCAGGCGGGTCGAGCGGTAGCCGTAGTCCCAGTCCTGGGTGAGGAGGTAGGGGTAGTCCTCGCCGACGACCGCCTGGTTGGCGGTGACGATCACGCCCTCCTCCGGGTCGAGCACGCTCGGCAGCCCGTCGAAGGGGATGTAGTCGCCGGTCCAGTCGTTGGCGCTGATCCAGCCCTCGACCGGCATGGTGCCGTCGTTGCCAGCGCGACGGATCGGGATCCGGCCGGGCGACTGGTAGCCGATGTGGCCCTCGCGGTCGGCGTACACCAGGTTCTGCGCGGGCACCGAGAAGTCGGCGGCGGCGGCGCGGAACTCGTCCCAGTCCGACGCCCGGTTGAGTCCGAGGATCGCGTCGGCCGTCGGGGCGGGCTCGAGGGCCGTCCACGCCAGCGCGACGGCGTACCCGCTGCCGCGCTCGCCGGGCTCGTCGGTCGGGGCGTTGGCGCCGACCGTCGCGAAGTCCGAGGAGACGTCGCTGATCAGTGGCCCGTGCACCGTCTCGCGCACCCGCAGCTCGACGTCGTCCTCGCCGCGCACCTTGATCGTCTCGGTGCGGACCTGCATCGGCTCGGTCTTGCCGTCGCGGACGTAGCGGTCGTCGCCCTCGGTCTGCTCGAGGAAGAGGTCGGTGACGTCGGGGCCGAGGTTGGTCATCCCCCAGGCGATGTCGGCGTTGTGGCCGATGATCACGCCCGGCACGCCGGAGAACGTGAAGCCGGAGGTGTCGAGCGTGCAGTCGGCGCTCAGCTCGCGGCAGTGCAGGCCCATCTGCATCCAGATGCCGGGCTGGCTGATGCCGAGATGCGGGTCGTTGGCGAGCAGCGGCTTGCCGGTGGCGCTGTGCTCGCCGTCGACGACCCACGAGTTGCTGCCGATGCCGCGGCCCTTGCCGATCAGCTCGGGCATCGCGTCCATCCGGTCCTGCACGCGCTCGAGGGCGTCGACGACAGCGGATGGGTACGCCGGACGGCGCGGGTTGCGGGTGGCGTTGCCCGACGCGTTCTGCTCGAAGACGCCGTCGACGACCCCTCCGCCCGAGACGATCGGCGGGTGGTCGGCGTAGGGGTAGGCGGGCCAGAGCGCGGCGATCTCGTCCTCGGTGTGGTCGAGCGACAGCAGCACCCGGTCGACCTCGGCGTCCATGTTGCCGCGCAGGTCCCAGGCCATCGCCTTGAGCCACGACAGCGAGTCGACCGGGTCCCACTCCTCTGGCGTGTAGTCGAGGCCGGTCAGCCCGAGCACGGCGTACTCGGCGGCGAGCTCGGAGGGCCGGCGCTCCGCGAGGTAGGCGTTGACGCCCTCGGCGTAGGCCGTCAGCGCGTCGCGCGTCGACGGCTCGAGGAGCGCCCACTCCTGCTCGGCCACGCCTCGCCAGTCCATCGTGCGGATGAACTTGTCGGTCTCGAGGGAGTCCTCGCCGAAGAGCTCGGACAACCGGCCCGCCGTCACGTGCCGGCGGAAGTCCATCTCGAAGAAGCGCTCCTGGGCGTGCACGTAGCCTTGGGCGCGCATCAGGTCGGCGTCGGTGTCGGCGTAGACCTGCGGGATGTCGTGGTCGTCGCGGATCACCTCCACCGACGCGGACAGGCCAGCGACCTCGACGTCTCCGTTGGTCTGCGGCAGCGGACGGCGTACGACGACCACCGCCGCGAGCGCCACCACGAGCAACACCACCACCAGGCCGACGGCGGTCCACGCCGCCCACCGCACGCCGCGGGGAGCGCGCTTGAAGGTCTGCCACCAGTGGGGGTGAGGCGTGCCGGAGCCCGGCTCGGGGGTGACTGTGGGTGCGGGGGTGGGTGACGGCTCGCTCATCGCGTCGCCCATTGTGCCGTACCATTGGCAGTCGAAGGGCTCGAGTGCCAGCGCGTCGCGCGCCGGCCGTGGCCGATCTCCCGTTTGCAGCACCCACGCACCAGCCGAGGACTCCAGACATGCCCACCTACCAATACGCCTGCACCGAGTGCGGCCACTCCTTCGAGCAGTTCCAGAGCTTCAGCGAGGACGCGCTGACCGTCTGCCCGCAGTGCGACGGCAAGCTCCGCAAGCTGTTCAACGCCGTGGGCGTGGTCTTCAAGGGCTCGGGCTTCTACCGCACCGACAGCCGCTCCGGCTCGTCCTCCTCCACGCCGGCGGCCTCGACCTCCTCGACCTCCGGCTCGTCGTCCACGTCGTCCACCTCGTCGACCTCCTCGTCGTCCTCCTCCACCTCGTCCTCGTCCGACTGACGCCTGTGGAGGGCCCCAGCGCGACCGGGGCGATCCGGCTAGCGTCGGGGGATGCTCCCGGGACTCCCGCCGACCCGGCGCCGGCTGCGCGCCGTACGCCACCAGCTGCGGCGCCGACGCCGGCTGATCGCCGCAGCCCTGGTCGCGGCCGCCACCGTCAGCGCGCTGCGCACGCTCGCGCCGCCGGCACCCGACACGGTCGACGTGCTGGTCGCCGCCCGCGACCTGCCCTCGGGCACCCGGCTCGCCGACGACGACCTCGTCCGACGAGCCTTCCCCGCCGACCTGGCGCCACCCGACGCGGCGACCGCGGCGACCGGCCGGGTCCTGGCTGCCCCGGTGGGCCGCGGCGAGGTGCTGACCGACGTACGCGTCGTGGGTCCGGCACTGGCGCTGGCGCAGCCCGGCGAGACGATCCTCCCCGTCCGGCTGCCCGACGCGGGGATGGCGATGCTGCTGCGCCCGGGCGACGAGGTCGACCTGGTCGCCACCGACCCCGGCACCGGCACGTCGGCCGTGGTCGCGCGCGACGTGACCGTCCTGGCCACCCCGACCGGTGCGCCCGAGGGTCCGGCCGGAGGTTCGGGCGGCGCGCTCGTCGTCATCGGCGCCTCCGCGGCCGAGGCGATCGAGATCAGCGGCGCGGCGCTGTCACAGTTCCTGACGGTGTCGTGGGACCGCTAGCGTGAGGGCCACTCGCTCGACCGAGGCCCCTCTCGGGCCCACTAGGAGGCACAGCATGAGTGGTTTCAAGAACTTCATCCTCAAGGGCAACCTGATCGAGATCGCCACCGGCCTGATCATGGCGCTCGCGTTCGCTGCGGTCGTCACCACCTTCACGGCCTGGCTCACCGGACTCATGCCCGAGTCCGCCTCCAGCTACTTCTCCACGGAGGAGCAGAGCTTCGGCGCCTTCCTCAACGCCGTGATCTCGTTCCTCATCATGGGCGCCGTCGTCTACTTCTTCATCGTGATGCCCTACACGAAGGCCAAGGAGCGCTTCTTCCCCTCCGAGGCCGAGGGCACGCCCGCCGACGTCGCCCTGCTCGAGGAGATCCGCGACCTGCTCGCCGCACGCGGCGGCACCGTCTGACCCACGCCTCGCCCGGGGAGGGCGTCAGCCGTGGTGGGGCGGCACCTGGTCGCGGTACCAGGCGTCGCCCTTGCCGGCCTTGTCCTCGCGGGCGTCGGTGTCGTCGCTGGTCTGCTCGGGCGTGCTGTCACCGAAGACCGCGGCCAGGCGTCGGCGGCGCTGCCACTCCGGCTCCCGCTCGGGGACGTCCTCGGGGGTGCTCACGCGCAGACTCCCGGGACGGGCTCCGGCTTCGTGGTCTCGGTCTCCGTGGGCGCCGGGGTCTCGCTGGGCGAGGCGGTCTCCGACGGCGTCTCGGAGGGGGACTCGGAGGGGGACTCGGTCGAGCTGGGCGTCTCGGTCGGGGTCTGGCTCTCCTGCGAGCTGGCGGGGGGCTCGGCGCTGATCGAGCTGCCGCCGATCAGGCTCGCGGGCAGCTCCTTGTCCGCGTTGATGAGCTTCCAGATCTTGGTGGCCTCC
The DNA here is from genome assembly GCF_051912545.1 of Nocardioides sp. N13(2025). GTDB lineage: Bacteria > Actinomycetota > Actinomycetes > Propionibacteriales > Nocardioidaceae > Nocardioides. The sequence continues at coordinate 3,013,524 of NZ_CP196809.1, forward strand.
GGAGTCCAGAAGACCTTGCCCCAGTGGTCGGAGTCGCGCGAGAAGTACTCCGTCGGCAGCGTCACGAACTTCACCTTGTCGAGGCCGATGCTCTGCAGCTGCATGGCGATCTTGCCCAGCCGGGTGACCGAGTCCAGCTCGGTGTCGGTGGTGAGCGACTTGGTGGCGGCGTCGAGGAAGTTGACGACCTTGTCGAAGCGGGTGAGCGTGCCGGCCGACTTCACCTCGCGCACGAGCGCGGCGATGAAGGTCTGCTGGCGCCGGATCCGGGAGATGTCGTTCTGCTGCTCGAGGTCGCCGACGTAGCGCGCCCGGACGTAGTCGAGCGCCTGGTCCCCGCTGAGCACCGACGGGTCGCCCTTCGGCACGAAGATCTGGTGCTTCGGGTCGTCGATGTCCTCCGGGACGCAGACCGGCACGCCGCCGACGGCGTCGACCATGTCGCCGAACCCGTTGAAGTCGACCACCACGAAGTGGTCGACGTAGACGTCGGTGGTGGACTCGAGCTGCGCGACGGTGCAGACCGGCCCGCCCTCGGTGTAGGCGGCGTTCCACATCACCTCGGACGCCTCAGGTGACTCGCCGTCGTTGCACTCGGGACGGTCGACGATCGAGTCGCGCGGGATCGAGACGGCGTACGCCCGGCTCCGGTCCGCGGACAGGTGCACGAGGATGGTCGTGTCGGAGCCGCCGCCGCCCTCCTGGTCGATGTCGCAGCCCTCGCAGTCACGCGAGTCGGACCCCATCACCAGGATGTTGAGTGGCTCGCCGTTGCCCTTGTAGACCTTCTCGGGCCGGTCGTCACCGAGCTCGGCGAGCGAGACGCCGGTGATGTTGCCGTTGAGGTGGCGGACGAAGTAGACCATCCCCAGACCGGTGACGAGGGCGAGCACGACGGCAGTGATCAGGATGACGCGGCCGACCGCGTGCTTGCGCGGGGCCGTGCCCTTGCGCTTGGGCGCGCCGTCGGGAGTCTCCGGGCGCGACTCATCCGACACGGGGCTCACCTTCGACAGGGGGTGTACTGCTGACCGGCACGAACCTACTTCACTCGGACAAGATTTCGTCCTCCGCGACACCACTGGTTCGGGAGCCCGATCGGCTGCCCGACCGCCCGCGGGTGCGCGACGGCGTACGACGTCGTGGCAGGATGCTGCCCGCCGCAGAACCTCCGGGTGACCCGGCGACGCCCCAGTAGCTCAGTGGATAGAGCAGCCGCCTCCTAAGCGAAAGGTCGCGCGTTCGACTCGCGCCTGGGGCACGACAGCGATGTCCCGCGACACCGTCGATGCGTGTCGCGGGACATCCCTCGTCAGGGAGTCAGCGAGCGCTCCAGCGCGTCGAGGTCGTCGGTGTTGACCTGGTCGACGCCGAGCGCGACGAGCTTGGCCCACAGCCGCTCGCGGGCGGGTCCGGGCTGGTCCGGCGTGGCCCAGAAGCGCACTCGGTAACCGCGGTCGTGGGCCGTGGTCACGATGTCGCGCAGCTTCTGCTCCTCGGCTGCCGGCATCTCGCCGCTGCCGTCCCAGGTGAAGTTCTTGGTCCAGTTGTCGCTGACCAGCGGCATGAACGACGCAGGCACGCCACTGTCGAGGTCGGCGAGCCGGCCGTCGTAGCCGGCGTACCGCTCGGCCTGGGCGAGCATCGCGGCCTTGTCACGGTTGCCGCTGATCACCGCCGTGACCGCGCCCCGGCGCGTCTCCGTGGGGGTGAAGGTCGTCATCAGGTTCGGGTGCTCTCGCAGGACCTCGTCGATGGCCGCCCAGGTCGGACCTGCCTCCGACTTCACGTCGATGAGCAGCTGGAAGTAGCCGTCCCAGCCCGGGTACTCGGTGCCACCGTTCATCCGGCGGCGGGCCTCGAGCGGGGAGAGGTACAGGGCCTCCAGCGTCCGGCCGGACTGGACCTGATCACGGTCGTGGGCGACGAGCAGCTGCCCGTCGACGAGCCAGACGTCGGCCTCGACGCTGGTGAAGCCGTGGTCCAGCGCGTCCTGCAGCGGGCGCTTGTGCTCGTAGTCGTTGTGGGCGTGGGCCTGCTGCAGCGGCGCAGCCTGCCGCGGCGCGACGTGCGGCGCCGGCAGCTCGTACCCCCGCTCGGCCAGGACCTCGCGGAGCCTGTCGGGGTAGTCGGTGATCAGCCCGTCGACCCCGTCATCGATGAGCTTGCTCATCGTCGGCTTGTCGTCGACGGTCCACGGGATCACCTTGATGCCGCGGGCATGGGCGGCTTGCACCATGTCCTGGGTGACGTAGGGCTTGTAGTCGGCGTCGGTGACCTTGCCGTTCTGCGGGAAGCCGTGCACCGGGGAGAACGCCGAGGCGCCGAAGCTGTCGATCGCCTTGATCGGGTCGCCGCCGAAGTCGTCGATGTCGAGCCCTCCGAGCCACGGGGACTTGCCCGGCTGACCGGTCTGGAGGAAGTCGTAGTTGGTCAGCGCCACCAGCGGCAGGCGCGGGTCGACCTGCTTCATCCGCATCAGGGCACCCCAGTCGAAGCTCTGGATGGTGACCTGCGGCGCGATGTCCGCCGACCGGATCTCGCGGTCGGTCACCTGGACGAACTGCTCCCGGGGCGCGGTCTGGCTGGGAGCCCCGGCCTCGACCTTGGTCTCCACGTTGAGCTTCAGGTCGTGCGCCTCGTAGGCCTTGACCAGATCGAAGACCTCGCTGAGCAGCGGCATCCGCTCGCCGGGCGACGCCGTCTGACCGGGGAACTGCGGCAGCGTCTGGCTGCCACAGTCGAGGGTGCGGACCTGGGCCAAGGACAGGGTGTTGACGTACTTGCCGACGTAGGGGTACTCCGGGTCGCCAGCCGTGACCGGGTGCGTGTCCTGGCACTTGCCTCCGTTGACCTTGCGGTCGTGGGTGACCACGGCCTGACCGTCCTGGGTGATCTGGACGTCGAGCTCGAGGGTGCTCACGCCGAGCCGGATGGCCCGGTCGAAGGAGGCAAGAGTGCTCTCGACCGTGAGGCCGAGGCCGCCACGGTGTGCCTGCAGGTCGAAGGTGGGCTGAGCGGCTTCGTGGGACTGCGCCGCACCGGCGGACTGGACGGGCGCCGCGACGACAGCCGTGGCGGCGACGAGGGAGGCCAAGCCGGTCTTGAGGTTCCGAGTGGTCATGACGCGCAGGCTCCGGGGAGGAACGGGCCGCCCGGCGAACGGACTGCGACGAGGCGTCGACGGCGGGCCGGCCATTGGGCGGCGGGCCTCCGTTTCGGTCCGCGGCCCCGCTCCGTTCTCCGGGTGTTCGCAGCAGGGTCACCGCGAGTAGGCCGGTCGTCCCTAGCGTCCCGGGCACCTGCCCCCGACCGAGGAGTCCCCGTGACCCGTCGCCTCACCTCCATCTCCTGTGCCGCCGCGCTGGTCCTCGGCCTGACCACGGCCGCGTCCGCCCGAGCAGGCGCGCCGCCCGCGGACGACGATCCGCTGGTCGGCGCCTTCGAGAACGTCTCCCGGAGCACCACCTGGACGAAGACGGGGACGCTGCGCCTCGACTTCGACACCCACCACCCCCAAGCCATGGAAGTCGTCGGCGACCGGATCTACCTGTCGTCGGTGGAGATCATCGAGCGGCCCCAGAAGTACCCGGAGCCCGTGGGCGGGTACGACCGCAGCCCCGGCAAGGGCGTCGGTCACCTGTTCGTGCTCGAGAAGGACGGCACGCTCGTCAAGGACATCGTCCTGGGCGAGGGCGACATGTACCACCCCGGCGGTCTCGACGTGGACCAGGACGGCAACATCTGGCTGCCCGTCGCCGAGTACCGCCCCGACAGCGCGGCGATCATCTACGAGGTCGACCCGGACACCTTCGAGGCGCAGGAGATGTTCAGGGTCTCCGACCACATCGGCGGCGTCGTCCGCGACCAGGAGACCGGCCGCCTCGTGGGTCAGTCCTGGGGCTCACGTCGCTTCTACGAGTGGTCCACTTCCGGCCGGCAGAAGGCGAGGTGGCTCAACGACAGCCACTTCATCGACTACCAGGACTGCGAGTACGTCACCTCGCGCAAGACCCTGTGCTCCGGCATCGCCGGCCTGCCCGCTCAGCCCGACGCCAGCACGCCGTACGAGCTCGGCGGCTTCGCGCTGCTGGACCTGCGGACCCGCCGCATCCTGCACGAGGTCCCCACCCAGCTGTGGTCGACCGCCGGGCACGTCGTCACCCGCAACCCCACCGACATCGACGCAGTCGGCGACCACCTGACGATGTACGCCGCCCCGGACGACTTCGGCGAGGGCAACAACACCGAGATCCTCGCCTACGAGGCGACCGTCACTCCGCTCTCCTGAACGTGACCCGAGCCTCGACGGCGCGTGCCCACCGGCTCGGCGCGCCGTCGGGACCGGGGCTCGGGCCCACCGCGTCGGCGCACACAGCGTCATGCCTGGCTTCTACGACACCTCCGGTGCCTACCTCGGCGAGGGCCGCTGGACCTATCACCTCGACGAGGCACATCACGAGGAGCAGGGCGGCCACCCCGACGAGCACGCCGCCTTCCGCGTCGCGGTGCCCGACAGGTTCGCCGGCAAGGCGGCCTCGGCGGCCATCGGCGTCCCGGTGCTCGTCAACGAGTAGCGGGCCTCCCCAGCCAGCGCCGGGACCCGGGTCAGGTCAGGAAGATCGGGTTGGTCATCGCCACCATCGGCGCGGCCGGAGCCCCCTCGAGGGGGTTGACGACCGGCGCCGCGCCGGGGCGCCGTACCTCCGCGCGCACGAACGCCGCCGTCGCGACGGGTACGGCGACCTCGACGACGCCGCGCCCCGCCGCGTCGGTGAGCGCGCCGCCGAGCACGGCCGCGGGGCCTCGGACCTGGAGGAGGCAGCCGGGCGCCCCGGAGACGACGAGGCGCACGGACGCAACGTCGGTGGGGCCGGCGCCGAGCCGGTCGCCGCACTCGGCGGTGCGACCGTCGACAGCGGCGGAGAGCTCGAGGTCGACGGCGGACGACTCGGCCAGCCAGGAGTGGCCGCCCTTGAGGCCCGCGACGACGGCGCCGCTCGAGAGCGAGGCGGCCCGGACGACAGTCTGGGCGCGACCGACGGTCTGACCGGCGTGGTGGGAGTCGGAGTTGCCCACCACGGGGACGAAGCGTCCGGACACGAGCAGGGCGTGCCAGTGCTCGACGCCGGTCTGGTCGTCGGGGGTCCAGGGTCCGTTCCAGATCTCCACGGCGTCCATGTGGGGGTAGGCGTACCCGAAGTCCCACTTGGTGGAGGGAATCGGCACCCACGGGTGGTTGGCGATCGCGAGTCCGCCCAGCGAGCGGACCCGTTCGGTGAAGCGGCCGAGCTGGTCGTCGGCCGGTCGGAAGCGCCAGTCGATCCACGCCCCGGCGGGCAGGCCCATCGCCTGCCAGTGGCCGGCGCGGGTGGTGACCTCCTCGCCGTTGATGACCAGGAAGTCGTCGGCCACGTGCTCGCCCCAGGACAGCGAGGCGCTGGAGGTGTTGTGCTCCGAGGAGCCGATGAAGTCCAGGCCCGCCGCGCGGGCGGCGGCGAGGAGCTCCGGCTGGGTCCACCGGCCGTCGGAGTGCACGGTGTGCAGGTGCAGGTCGCCGCGGTACCACCCGCTCGTCGTGCCTGCCACCGCCCGTGGCGCGGGCCGCGGCTCGAAGGCCGGCTCCGGCGGCCCGAAGGTCAGCGTCACGGTGACGCGCCAGTCGACGCCGGGCGGCACGATCGCGACCGGTCCGAGCACGACGTGCCAGACGCCCGCGGTGATGGGCCCGGGCAGGTAACCCGGGGTCGCGGAGCCGCGAGCGATGCGGAACTCCGTCCGCGCCCCGCCCGACCACCCGCGGAAGCCGGCGGTGTTGCCGAGGTCGTGCCCGGACGGGTCGAACATCCCGATGTCGATGACGTTGACGCTGAAGCCCGCGCCGGTGTCCCGCTTGTCGTAGGAGTAGGCCACGTGGATCTCGCGGACGCCGCGTGGCACCCGCACGGGCAGGTAGTGCCAGTCCGGTGTGGCGACGCCGTCGAAGTGGCCACTGAAGCTCAGCACCGCTGGCTGCCGGGTCCGCCGCTGCCTCGCCGCCGCGGCCGGGCTGGGTCCGGCGGTGGCGGCGTACGTCGCCACGCCCGCCCCGCTCAGCAGCAGGGCGCGTCGGTCGATGGCGGGGCCGTCGTGGTGGTCGCACACGCCGGAAGAACGATGCCGCCCGAGGCCGGGTTACCCCCTGGGCCGGGCGTTCATCGGCTGTTCATCGGGTCCGGTGCGGCCGTGGTGTCGTGCGCGCCGGAGCTCCGAGCCGTGTGGCACCATCCCCGCCGTGATCATCGGACTGGTGGGCGACCTCGAGGGCGACCGGGAGTGGGCGGTCGCCCGGCTGCGGGAGCTGGGCGAGCGCGGGGACGTCGAGGTCGTGTGCCAGCTCGGCGACCTGCGCTTCGGGATGGGCCCGCGGTCCGAGGACTACCTCGCGGCCATCGAGGCCGTCTGCACCGAGCACGACCTGCGGCTGCTGTGCGTCAACGGCAACCACGAGGACTGGGCCCGGCTCGACGCGATGTGGGCCGACCCGGCCCATCAGGACGGCGACGGCAGGCCCCGGTCGATCGAGGTCACCGACCACGTGACGCTGCTGCCGCGCGGCCACCGCTGGGAGATGGGCGGCCGGTCCTTCGTCGCGCTCGGCGGGGCACCGTCGGTGAACCGCCTGCGGCTGACCGAGGGCGTCGACTGGTGGCCGACCGAGGTCATCACGGACGAGCACGTCGCGGCCACGATCGCGGGCGGGCCGGCCGACGTGGTGCTCCTCCACGACAGCCCGGCGCCGCCGTGGTGCACCGCGCCGGTGCGCGAGATCGCCGAGGGCAACCCGAACGACTGGCCCGAGGTGATCCTCGCCGAGGCGGACGAGGGCATGGCACAGGTGACCCGCGCCGTCCTCGGCGTACGTCCCCGGCTCGTCGCCCACGGCCACTTCCACGTGGCGGGCGAGGCCGTCGTACGCCTCCCGGGCGCGGACCACGACACGACCATCTGGTCGCTCGCCGCCAACGGCGACCCGCGCAACGTCCGGCTGCTGGACCTGAGCACGCTGACCGATCCGGCCTAGCCGACCGGCTCAGACGTTCTCGAAGCGGATCCCGGCCTTCTGCAGGCGCACGAGCAGCGCGTCGCCCATCGCCTGGACGGGGGTGACCTGCCCGGCCGTCTCGGGGTTGTCGTCGAGCGCGAGGCAGAGGGCCGCCTCCGACAGCATCTTCGCCGTCTCGGTGTAGCCCGGGTCGCCGCCGGACACGCGGGTGTGGACCGTCTGCCCGCCCGCCTCGCCGACGAAGTCGACGGTGAACCACGACTTCTCGCGCTTGGCCTCGTCGGGCCCGGTGCCCTGCGGCACCCGGCTCTTGAGGAAGTCACGCAGCGGCTTGACCTGCGACGCGACGGTGAGCGCGCCGACCGCGGCCGCCCCGCCCGCGGCGTAGCGCAGCGTCTTGGTGCCGGCCCAGTGCGAGTAGCGGAACTTCGGGCCGTACGCCGCCAGCGCGGCGCCGGAGCGCGCGACCACGATCGGGTCGATGGTCGGCAGCGGGAGCAGCCAGTAGCCGAGCACCGGGTCGCGGTGGGGCTTGCCCCCGACGGCGCGCGACGACCGGCCCTCGGGACGCACCTCCGCCCGCCGGCGGGCGGCGTACGTCGTGCGCATCTGCCTGGCGCGGGCGAACTGGTCGAGGGCGGAGTGGAAGGTGCCGCCGGAGAAGGTGCCGCCCGAGCGGACCACGCCGCGCAGGGTGATCGGCTGGTCGGACGGCAGCTGCTGGACGGTGTAGTAGGCGCCGAGGTCGTGCGGGATCGAGTCGAAGCCGCACGCGTGGACCAGCCGCGCGCCGGTGCGCAGGGCGGTCTGGTGGTGCGCGAGGAAGGTCTGGTCGACGAACTCGGGCTCGCCGGTGAGGTCGAGGTAGTCGGTGCCGGCCTCCGCGCACGCCGCGACCAGCGGGCCGCCGTGCTCGAGGTAGGGGCCGATCGTGGTCGCGACGACCCGCGTCCGCCGGGCGACGTCGGCCAGGGCGGCGGGGTCGGCCGCGTCGGCGACGAGGACCTCGACGCCCGTGCTTCCCTGCTCGCCCAGCCGGCGGCGTACGGCCTCGAGCTTGTCGGCGTTGCGCCCGGCGATCGCCCACCTCAGGCCGGCGGGCGCGTGCGCGGCGAGGTAGTCGGCGGTGAGGCCGCCGGTGAACCCCGTGGCGCCGAACAGCACGAGGTCGAAGTCACGATCGGTGGGGCGGTCGTCGCTCATCGCGTCATCGTGCCACGCGGAACCACGGGCGCATCCGCCCCGTCCCACCGCCATGAGTCTCCGCAGGATCACGACCGGCGTCGCCGCCGCCACCAGCCTCGTCGCCGCGGTCGGCGTGGGCTACGCCCTCGGCAGCGCCGGGCCCGCTGAGGTGCCGCCGTCGGACCCGCCGATCTCGCTGGCCAACGCCGACCTCACCCTCGCGACCGACTGCGACGCCCTCCTCGACTCCTACATCGAGCGGGCTCTCGACCAGGTCGGCCCCTACGGCTGGGGCGACGGAGGGGTCGTGATGTTCGGGGCGTCCGACTCGTCCGCGGGCGCCGAGATGAGCGCCCCGTCAGCCAGCGCGCGGACGGTCAGGACGTCGCGCACCGAGAGCAACGAGTCGGGCACCAACGTCCAGGAGGCCGGGGTCGACGAGTCCGACGTCGTCAAGGTCGCCGGCTTGCTGCTGCTGCGGCTGCGCGAGGGCGAGCTGCTGGCGTACGACGTCTCGGGGCCGCAGCCGTCGCTGCTGTCCACCACCCGGCTCGACGACGCCCGGGGCAACGACTGGGTCGGCGACCCGGGCGGCGAGATGGTCTTCGTCGACGGCCGCGCGGTCGTGCTCGGCACCTCGCAGGACGGCAGGTCCTCGACCATCACCACCGTCGACCTGGCCGACCCGACCTCGCCGAGCGTCGTGGACGCCACGACGATCCGGGGCCGCGCCTCCGCGGTCCGGCTGCACGGCGACGTGGTGCGCGTGGTCCTCCAGAACGGCCTGCCCGAGCTCGACTTCTCCTACCCCGACGGCACGTTCGGCCAGATCCGGTCGCGGCTGCACAACCGCGCCCTGGTGCGCGACACCACGCTGGCCGACTGGCTGCCGACCGTCGACGGGGAGCCGGTCGTGGCCTGCGACGAGGTGGCGATCCCCGACGACGAGGAGGTCGCGCTCGGCACGACCACCGTGCTCGCCTTCGACCCGGCCGACCCCGGGGCCCGCACCGCCACGGCGGTGGCGACGGACTCCGACACGTCGTACTTCTCGACCGACCGGTTCTACCTCGCCGCCGGCGCACCGCAGTGGGGAGTCTGGAACGACTGCATCGACTGCGGCCGCGGCACCTGGGCACCCAGCGGCACCACGCCGGTCTTCGCCTTCGCGCTCGACGGGACGGACGCGACGTACGTCGCCTCGGGCGAGGTCGAGGGCACGATCGCGGACCGTTGGTCGATGGACGCCGTCGGCGGGTCGCTGCGGGTCGCGGTCGGGCCGAGCAGCGAGACCGGCAACTTCAACTCGGTGGTCACCTTCCGCGAGGAGGGCGCGAAGCTGCTCGAGGACGGCCGCGTCGACGACCTCGGCGTCGGCGAGCAGATCAAGTCCGTGCGCTGGTTCGACGACCTCGCGATCGTGGTGACCTTCCGGCAGACCGACCCGCTCTACGCCATCGACCTGAGCAGCCCCGGCGACCCGCGCCTGCTGGGCGAGCTGAAGATCCCCGGGTTCTCGGAGTATCTCCACCCCCTCGGCGAGCACCGCCTGATCGGGATGGGCCAGGACGCCGGCCTCGACGGCATGACCCGGGGTGCCCAGGCCGCGCTCTTCGACGTCACCGACCTCACGAACCCGCGCCAGATCGACGTGGTCCGCTACGACAAGGGCACCTACGCCGGCGCCGGCATCGACCCGCGCCAGTTCACCTGGCTGCCCGAGCAGCGCGTCGCGCTCACGGTCGTCTCCCAGGGCTGGGAGGGCACCACCGGCTGGGTCTCGGTGCTCTCGCTCGCCGACGGCTCGATGACCAACCGCATGGTCGAGGTCGAGCACGGCAGCGACGTCGCCGACGTACGCCTCGTGCCCCTCGCGTCGGGCAAGGTGGCGCTGGTGACGGGTGAGGACGTCGGCTTCTTCTCCCTCTGACCGCGCGTCCGGACGACGTACCCTCGACGCATGTGCCGCAACATCCGACCGCTGAACAACTTCGAGCCGCCGGCCACGCGTGACGAGGTCACCGCCGCCGCCCTGCAGTACGTCCGCAAGGTGGCCGGCACGACCAAGCCGTCGCAGGCCAACGAGGAGGTCTTCTACGCCGCCGTCAAGGAGATCGCGCACATCACCGAGCACCTGCTCGACGACCTCGTGACCGCCGCTCCCCCGAAGAACCGCGACGTCGAGGCGGCCAAGGCCCGGGCCCGCGCGCAGGCGCGCTACGCGTGACGATCGCAGCCCTCGAGGGCGAGGCCCTCGACCTGCTGGCCGGCCGGCGGCTGGTCGTGCTGACCGGCGCCGGGCTCTCCACCGACTCCGGCATCCCTGACTACCGCGGTCCGGGCGCGCCCGCGCGGGCACCGATGACCTACCAGGAGTTCGTCGCCGGACCGGAGGCGCAGCAGCGCTACTGGGCGCGCAGCCACCTCGGCTGGCAGCGGATGGGCCGGGCGGTGCCCAACGACGGCCACCACGCGCTCGCCCGGCTCGACCCCGAGCTGCTGATCACGCAGAACGTCGACGGCCTGCACGAGGCGGCCGGCACCCGCAGCCTCGTGGCCCTGCACGGACGGGTGGCCGACGTGGTCTGCCTGTCGTGTCGTAGGACGTCCTCGCGCGGCGCCCTCGAGCGCGAGCTGGACGCGCTCAACCCCGGCTGGCTCGAGCGGCACGGCTGGGTCGAGTCGCGCCCCGACGGCGACGTCGACCTCGACGACACCCACGACTTCGTGGTGCCGCGCTGCCCCTGCGGGGGGCCGCTCAAGCCCGACGTGGTGTTCTTCGGCGAGAACGTGCCGGCCGACCGGGTGGCCCGCTGCTACGCCGCGGTCGAGGCGCTCGGCACCGACGGCGCGCTGCTGGTCGCCGGGTCGTCGCTGACCGTGATGAGCGGGCTGCGGTTCGTGAAGCGGGCGGCCGCGGGAGGCACGCCGGTCGTCGTCGTGAACCGCGGGCTGACCCGCGGCGACGCGCTGGCGACGTACAAGCTCGAGGTGGGCTGCAGCGAGTTCCTCACTGCTCTTGCGGCGACCGCTGCAGTTTCCCCGCATCTGCGGTGAAACTCGAGCTTCTGGGGGTTTGCACGCCCCCAGAAGTCGGGGTTTCCCCGCATAGGCGGGGAAACCACAAACCGCGCGTCAGCGCCGCACGAAGATGTGCTCGGCCGCCTCGACCACGAGCTCGGCGGTCTCGCCGCCGGAGCCGATGAGGATGCCCTCCTCGGTGCGGGCGATCGTGACGGTCTTGCCGGGGAGGGCGCCGACGCGGCGCAGCAGGCCCATCAGCTCCTCGTCCTTCTGCATCTCCTCGGAGATGCGCCGGACGTGGACGCGCTGGTCCTCGGAGACCGCGGCCTCCGACAGCGGCTCGACGTTGTCCATGAAGTCCTCGCTGGGAGCTTGGCCCAGCTCGTCGAGCCCGGGGATCGGGTTGCCGTACGGCGACTCGGTGGGGTGGTCGAGGAGCTCGAGCAGGCGGCGCTCGACCGTCTCCGACATCACGTGCTCCCAGCGGCAGGCCTCGGCGTGCACGAGCTCCCAGTCGAGGCCGATGACGTCGGTGAGCAGCCGCTCGGCGAGGCGGTGCTTGCGCATCACGCGGGTCGCGAGGAGCTGGCCCTCCGCGGTGAGCTCGAGGTGGCGGTCGCCCTGCACCGTCACCAGCCCGTCGCGCTCCATCCGGGCGACGGTCTGCGACACGGTGGGACCCGACTGGTGCAGCCGCTCCGCGATGCGCGCGCGCAGCGGGACGATGCCCTCCTCCACGAGCTCGTAGATCGTGCGGAGGTACATCTCGGTGGTGTCGATCAGGTCGCTCACGGACGTCATTGTGTCCCATCCGCGAACTGCGGCGGCCCCTCCACCCGTGGCCCCGACCCGTGGCACAGTGAGGCCGGTGAGCGAACTCATCGTGCCGCGGCGCTTCTGCGGCCCACCCGACTCCGGCAACGGCGGGTGGACCGCCGGTGCGTTGGCCGCCCTGGACGACGCCGACTCCCCCGACAACAGGTGCGACAGCTGGCCGCCGATCGAGGTCTCGTTGCGCCAGCCGCCGCCGCTCGACACACCGCTGGACGTGACGGAGGCCGACGGCGTGTTGTCGGCCGCGTTCGGCGGCGCCACGATCGCCACCGCGCACCGGGTGGACCGCGAGCTCGTCGAGGTCGAGCCGGTCGCCCACGACGTCGCCGCGGCCGCCGGGTCGTCGTACCCCGGCCTCACCTTCCACCCCTTCCCCACCTGCTTCTCCTGCGGCACGGCGCGGGAGGAGGGCGACGGCCTGCGGATCTTCCCCGGCAAGGTCGGCGACGGCCCGGCCGGCGACCTGGTCGCCGCCGCGTGGACCCCGCACCCCAGCCTCCACGAGGACTGGCACACCTACGTCGACGAGCACACGCGGGCCTCGCTCGCCTCCACGTGGGCGGCGCTGGACTGCATCGGCGGGTGGGCCGGCGACCTCACCGAGCGGCTGATGGTGCTCGGCCGGATGACCGCGCGGGTCGACGACCTGCCGGTGATCGGCGAGCCGCACGTGGTCGTGGGCGAGGGACGCGGGCAGGACGGTCGCAAGACCTTCACCGCCTCCACGCTGTACGACGCCGACGGCCGCGTCGTCGCGACCGCCGAGCACACGTGGATCGCCGTCGACCCCGCGATGTTCGGCGGCAGCGTGCCCAGCCGGTGACGCCGGTTCGACACCCCTCCCCGACAGTTGAGAAGATGGCGCGCATGGCTGATGTGAACGTTCCAATCCCCGCGGGCCGCGACGACTGGTGGCGCCACGCCGTCGTCTACCAGGTCTATGTCCGCAGCTTCGCCGACAGCGACGGCGACGGCGTCGGCGACCTGCCCGGCATCACCTCGCGCCTGCCGCACATCGCCGAGCTCGGCGCGGACGCGCTCTGGATCACGCCGTTCTACACCTCCCCCCAGAACGACCACGGCTACGACGTCGCCGACTACCGCGACGTCGACCCGCTGTTCGGCTCGCTCTCCGACGCCGACGCGCTGATCGCCCGCGCCCACGAGCTGGGCCTGCGCGTCGTGGTCGACCTGGTCCCCAACCACACGTCCGACCAGCACGAGTGGTTCCAGGCGGCGCTCGCCGCCGGGCCCGGCAGCCCGGAGCGCGCGCGCTACCTGTTCCGCGACTCGCCCGCGGGCAAGCCGGCCGGCACCCCGCCCAACAACTGGGAGTCCGTCTTCGGCGGTCCCGCGTGGACCCAGGTCGAGGACGGCCAGTGGTACCTCCACCTCTTCGACTCCACCCAGCCCGACCTCGACTGGCGCAACCCCGAGGTCCCCGAGATGTTCGAGGAGGTGCTGCGCTTCTGGCTCGACCGTGGCGTCGACGGGTTCCGCGTCGACGTCGCGCACGGGCTCTTCAAGGAGGCGTCGCTGCGCGACCAGGTCGTCGAGGAGGGCAAGCGCGCCAGCTCCGGTCAGGTCAACACCGACCACTCGATGGTCTCGCTCGACCTCAAGGACGAGCCGATGTGGGACCAGCCCGAGGTCCACGACGTCTACCGCGCCTGGCACCGGGTCCTCGACGAGGCCGGCCCGGACAAGATGGCCGTCGCCGAGGCGTGGACGCAGACCGCCGAGTCGATGGCCGCCTTCGTGCGCCCCGACGAGCTGGACCAGGCCTTCAACTTCGCCTGGCTGCTGGCCGACTGGTCCGCTGAGGCCTTCGCCGCGGTCATCGCCGACACCCTCGCGGCGGTCGAGCCGGTCGGCGCCTCGCCGACGTGGGTGCTCAGCAACCACGACGTCGTACGCCACACGACGCGCTACGGCGGCGGCGCGCAGGGCCTCGCCCGCGCCCGTGCGGCCACGCTGACCATGCTCGCGCTGCCCGGCTCGAGCTACATCTACCAGGGCGAGGAGCTCGGCCTCGAGCAGGTCGACGTCGCACCGGTCGACCGCCAGGACCCGGCCTTCCTCCGCACCGGCGAGGTCGGTCGCGACGGCTGCCGCGTGCCGATGCCGTGGAGCGGCACCGAGGCGCCGTACGGCTTCGGGCCGGGTGGGTCGCAGCCGTGGATCCCGCAGCCGGCCGACTGGGCGCCGCTCACCGCCGAGGCCCAGGCGACTGACCCCGAGTCGACGCTGACGTTCTACCGCGAGGCGCTGCGGGTCCGCCGCACCTTCGCGTGGAGCGCCGGCGAGACGGTCGAGCCGCTCGACCTCGGCACCGACGTCCTCGCCTTCCGCCGCGGCCCGCTGACCGTCGTCCTCAACTGCGGCGACGCCCCCGTCGAGCTGCCCGACGGCGAGCTGCTGCTCGCCAGCGGACCCGTCGACGGCAAGCTGCCGGCCGACACGGCCGCCTGGCTCCGCTGACCCGTCCCCCCTCGATAGAGGGGGGTGCGGTCAGTCGTCGGAGAGGGCCCGGTTGTACGACGCCAGCTGGCGGGCGAACGTCGACAGCTCGGTGTCGCTCCAGTGCGCGAGCCGCTCGTCGAATCGGTCGCTGCGGCTGCGGGCGACCGTCCTGAGCCGTTCACGGCCCTCCTCGGTCGCGTCGAGCAGGATCGCGCGCCGGTCCTCGGGGTTGGGCTGGCGCTCGACCAGGCCGAGGTCGACCAGGGTCTGCACCTGCCGACTGACCCCGCCCTTGTCCATGCCGAAGGCGTCGGACAGGTCGGCGCCGCGCAGCGGACCGTGCATCGCGAGGTGCGTGAGGATGAAGTAGGTGATCGGGTGCAGGTCCGGGTGGATCTCCCGGGCCCGCTCGCCCATCACGCGCTTGACCCGGCGGATCAGCGTGCCGACCTCGGTCTCGATGCTGCGGAGGTCGTCGTACCTCGTCCTGGTGCTCGTGCTCATCGCGGCGTTCACTCGGGTGATCATGCCTCGGGGCGGGCTTCCGCCACGAGCTCGTCCTCGCGCTTCACCGAGGTGCGCAGGGGCACCTCCTTGATGAAGAGCACCGCGACCAGCGCGCCGACCGCGAAGGGCAGCGCCACGAGGAAGATGTGGCCGGTCGCGTCGCCGTACGCGCTCTCGAAGATGGCGCGGATCGGCGCAGGCATCGTCGAGACGTCGGGCACGCCGCCCGTCTGGTGGCCGACCTGCTCGGCCAGCTCCGGGTGTGCCGCGACCAGGCGACCGAGGCCGGCCCTGACCGCGTCGGCGACCTGGTGGGCCAGGACGGCGCCGAGGGCGGCGATGCCGACCGAGCCGCCGAGCGAGCGGAAGAACGCGACGACCGACGAGCCGGCGCCCATGTCGGAGAGGGCGATGGTGTTCTGCACGGCCAGCACGAGGTTCTGCATGGTGGCGCCGAGGCCGAGGCCGAGGACGGCCATGAAGATGCCCGTGCGCCACAGCGGGGTGCCGGCGTCGATAGTGGACAGCAGCGCGATGCCGGCGATGACGGCGACCATGCCGCCGACGAGCCAGCGCTTCCAGAGGCCGGTGGCGGTGATGATGCGGCCGCTGATGATGCTCGAGACGAGGAGGCCGCCGACCATGCAGATCGACATCAGGCCGGCCTCGGTCGGGCTCATGTCCTTGGCGCGCTGGAAGTAGAGGCTGAGGTAGACGGTCGAGCCGAACATCGCGACGCCGATCAGCACGGAGGCGACGGTGGCGAGAGTCAGGGTGCGGTCCCGGAAGAGGCGCAGCGGGATGACCGGGTCCTTGGCGACGTTGGCCTCGACGTGGACCGCCGCGGCGATCACGGCGACGGAGCCCACGACGAGCAGGGCGCTGGTCCAGGAGACCCAGTCGAAGTTGATGCCGCCGAGGGAGACCCAGATCAGGAGGATCGAGACGCCGCCGACGAGCAGGAAGGCGCCGACGTAGTCGATGGTGACGTCGCGCTTCACGACCGGCAGGCGCAGGGTCTTCTGGAGCACGACGAAGGCGAGGGCGGCCACCGGGAGGCCGGCGAAGAAGCACCAGCGCCAGCCGACGGTGTCCACCAGGACGCCACCGACGAGCGGGCCGCTCACCGTGGCGAGGGCGAACACCGCGCCGATGTAGCCGCTGTAGCGACCGCGCTCACGCGGGGAGACCATCGTGGCGATCACGACCTGCACGAGCGCGGTGAGCCCGCCGACGCCGAGGCCCTGGACGACGCGGGCGCCGATCAGCACCTCCATCGACGGCGCGAAGCCGGCGATGAGCGAGCCGATGGAGAAGATCACCAGCGCCGACTGCACCAGCAGCTTCTTGTCGAAGAGGTCGGCGAACTTGCCCCAGATCGGCGTCGTCGCGGTCATCGCCAGCATGGTCGCGACGACGACCCAGGTGTAGCCGGTCTGGCTGCCCTCGAGGTCGTCGACGATGGTCGGCAGCGCGTTGCTGACGATCGTGCTCGAGAGCATCGCGACGAACATCGCGAGGAGGAGACCGCTGAGGGCCTCGAGCACCTCACGGTGCGTCATCTGCCCGCTCTGCTCGGCGGTGATGGTGGGTGCCTGGGTCACTGCATGCCTTCGTTCAGGTGAGTCTTGGTTGCGTAGAGCAATAGTTGTTTGACGCAACTATATGTCGTTTCGCCCCGACGGACCAACCCCGCCTCGTGAGACCTGGCCCACACCCGGACATGCAGCGACCCGCAGGCCTGCTGCCCCTCTGAGGAGGGGCCCCGGGGGATGACTCCGGGGGCCTGCGGGTCGGGTGGCTGCAGTGGTTTCGCCGGCAGCTGTCGGCGTAGCCGGGCTGCCTAGCGGGCAGCCACCTCACTCATCCGAAAAGACTTCATTCTTCGGATCACCTCCTTTCCGTGTGCGACGAGCGTACGTCGGCGGGCGGAGGTGCTCAACGGATTAACCCCGCGGCTTCTGGTTGCTCCCCCGCCACACGCATCGGTGTCCGGTGTCCGGTGTCGGGTGTCCGCCCGGTGTCGGGTGTCCGCCCGGGGTGGCGGCATACGACATCGGGCTTCGCCACCCTGGCGGCGTACGACATCGATGTCAGCCCGCCACCTGTCGTATGCCGCCACCCCCGCGGCGCGACGTGTCGTATGCCGCCACCCACGAGACGAAGCGACGTGACAGGGAGGCAGGTCAGACCACGGCCTCCTCGACCGGGGCCTCGAACTGCGAGCGGTAGAGCCGGGCGTACGCGCCGTCGGCGTCGAGCAGCTGCTCGTGCGAGCCCTGCTCCACGATCGAGCCGTCCTCCATCACCAGGATCAGGTCGGCGTCGCGGATCGTGGAGAGCCGGTGCGCGATGACGAACGACGTACGGTCCGAGCGCAGCGCCGCCATCGCCTGCTGGAGCAGCAGCTCGGTGCGCGTGTCGACCGAGGAGGTCGCCTCGTCGAGGATCAGCAGGGCAGGATCGGAGAGGAACGCCCGCGCGATGGTCACCAGCTGGCGCTCGCCGGCCGACAGGTTGGACCCGTCCTCGTCGATGACCGTGTCGTAGCCGTCGGGCAGCGAGTGCACGAAGCGGTCCACGAAGGTCGCGCGCGCCGCCTCGAGGATCTCGTCCTCGGTCGCGTCGGGCCGGCCGTAGGCGATGTTGTCGCGGATCGTCCCGGCGAAGAGCCAGGTGTCCTGCAGCACCATCCCGATCCGGCCACGCAGCACACCGCGCGGGATCGTGGTGATGTCGACGCCGTCGATGAGGATCCGCCCCGACTGCGGGTCGTAGAAGCGCATCACCAGGTTGACCATCGTGGTCTTGCCGGCGCCGGTCGGGCCGACGATCGCGACCGTGCTGCCCGGCTGGGCGGTCAGCGTCAGGTGCTCGATCAGCGGCCGCTCCGGGTCGTAGGAGAACGACACGTCCTCGAAGCGCACCTCGCCGTGTGCGTCCTCCGCGGCCGCCGGGCGACCCGACGCCTCGGCCGACTCCTCGGGTGCGTCGAGCAGCTCGAAGACCCGTTCCGCCGAGGCGACGCCGGACTGCAGCAGGTTGAGCATCGACGCGACCTGCGTGAGCGGCTGCGTGAACTGGCGGGAGTACTGGATGAACGCCTGCACGTCACCGAGCGACATCGTGCCGCTGGCGACCCGGAGGCCGCCGAGGACGGCGATCACGACGTAGTTGAGGTTCCCGACGAACATCATGATCGGCATGATCAGCCCGCTGACGAACTGGGCGCCGTACGACGCCTCGTAGAGCTCGTCGTTCTGCTCGGCGAAGACCCGCTCGGCCTCCGCCTGGCGGCCGAAGACCTTGACGATCGCGTGGCCGGAGAACGTCTCCTCGATGTGGGCGTTGAGGGTGCCGGTGCGGCGCCACTGCTGGATGAACATGCCCTGCGACCGCTTCATCACGGCACCGGTGACGAACATCGAGATCGGCACCGAGACCAGCGCGACCAGCGCCAGCAGCGGCGAGATCCAGAACATCATCGCCAGCACCGCGAGGACGGTCAGCAGCGAGCTGAGCATCTGGCTCATCGTCTGCTGGAGCGTCTGGCTGATGTTGTCGATGTCGTTGGTGACCCGGCTCAGCAGCTCGCCGCGTGGCTGCTTGTCGAAGTAGCCCAGCGGCAGCCGGTGGACCTTGTCCTCGACCTCCGAGCGCATCCGGAGCACCGTGCCCTGCACGACGTCGTTGAGGAGGTAGCCGCCCAACCACGCCAGCAGCGACGCCCCGACGTAGACGGCGAGCACCAGCGTCAGCACGTCGGCCACCGCGGAGAAGTCCACCCCGTCGGTGAGCCTCATCGACTCGATCATGTCGGCCTGGTTGCCCTCGCCCCGGGCGCGCAGCGCCTCGACCGCCTGCTCCTGCGTGGCGCCGGACGCCAGCACGTCCTTGCCGATCAGGCCGGCGAAGACCAGGTCGGTCGCCCGGCCCAGGATCTTGGGGCCGACGGCCGTGGCGACGACGCTGAGCAGCGTCAGGACCAGGACGGCGTACGCCTTGTGGCGCTCGGGGCGCAGTCGCGCGAGCAGCCGCTTGAGCGAGGGCCAGAAGGTGTCGGCCTTCTGACCGATCATCCCGCCGCCCATCGGGCCGCGGCCCGGGCCAGGGCCGGCCTGGACCCGCTCGGTCTCCTTCATCTGCCCGCCCTTGGCGGGGGCCTCCGTGCTCACTCAGGCCACCTCATCTGCGGTGAGCTGGGACTCGACGATCTCGCGGTAGGTCGAGCAGGACTCGAGGAGCTCGTCGTGGGCGCCGGTCCCGACGACGGCGCCGTCCTCCATCACCACGATCCGGTCGGCGTGGCGGATCGTCGCGACGCGCTGCGCCACGATCACGACCGTCGCGTCACGGGTCACCGGACGCAGCGCGGCGCGGAGCCGGGCGTCGGTGGTGAGGTCGAGCGCGGAGAAGGAGTCGTCGAAGAGGTAGATGTCGGGTCGGCGGATGATGGCGCGGGCGATGGCCATCCGCTGGCGCTGGCCGCCACTGAGGCTCGCGCCGCCCTGGGCGATCTCGGACGCGAGGCCGTCGGGCATCGCCTCGACGAACTCCCTGGCCTGGGCGATCTCGAGGGCGGCCCACATCTCCTCCTCGGTGGCGTCGGACTTGCCGTAGCGCAGGTTGTCGGCGACGGTCCCGCGGAAGAGGAAGGCCTTCTGCGGCACGAGGCCCAGGCGTGACCAGAGGGTCTCGGGGTCGAGGTCGCGCACGTCGACGCCGCCGACGCGCACGGACCCGCCGGTGGCGTCGAAGAGGCGGGGCACCAGGTTGACCAGGGTGGACTTGCCGGCGCCGGTCGAGCCGACGACGGCCACCGTCTCCCCCGGGCTGGCGCTCAGCGCCACCTCGCGCAGCACCGGCTCCTCGGCGCCCGGGTAGGCGAACGTCACGGCGTCGAGCTGGAGGCCGAGCCGCTCGGGCAGGTCGGTCAACGGGTCGGCCGGCGGGACGACCGACGACTCCGTGTCGAGCACCTCGGCGATGCGGTCGGCGCACACCGACGCGCGCGGCACCATCATCAGCATGAACATCGCCATCATCACCGACATGACGATCTGCATCAGGTAGGAGATGTAGGCGGTCAGCGCGCCGACCTCCATCTGGCCGGCCTCGACCCGGTGGCCGCCGAACCACAGGACGCCCACCGTCGCGACGTTGGCCACGATCATCACGGTCGGGAACATCGCCGCCTGCCAGCGCCCGGCGCGGACCGCGACGTCCGTGAGCTGCTGGTTGGCGTCGGCGAACCGCACGGTCTCGTGCTCCTCGCGGACGAACGCCCGCACCACGCGTACGCCGGTGATCTGCTCGCGCAGCAGCCGGTTGACCTCGTCGATGCGCTCCTGCATGAGGCGGAAGCTCGGCACCATCTTGCGGATGATCAGGCCGATCGAGACGCCGAGCACGGGCACCACGGCCAGCACCAGCCACGACAGCCCGACGTCCTCGCGCGCGGCCATGATGATGCCGCCGACCATCATGATCGGGGCCGCCACCATCAAGGTGCCGCCCATCAGCACGAGCATCTGCACCTGCTGCACGTCGTTGGTCTCGCGGGTGATCAGCGAGGGGGCGCCGAAGTGCTGCACCTCGCGCGCGGAGAAGGAGCCGACGCGGTGGAAGATCGCGGCCCGCAGGTCGCGGCCGACCCCCATCGCGTTGCGCGCCGAGAACCACACCGCCGCGATCGAGCAGATGATCTGGACGAGCGAGACCGCGAGCATCAGCGCGCCGTGGCGCACGATGTAGCCGGTGTCGCCGGTGACCACGCCGCGGTCGATGATGTCGGCGTTGAGGCTCGGGAGGTACAGCGCGGCCATCGTGCCGACGAACTGCAGCGCGACCACGGCGGCGAGCGGGGCGGCGTACGGCGCGAGATAGGTGCGCACGAGTCGGAGCAGCATCAGGAGTCCTTCGTCTGCAGCACGCCGTCGAGCAGCGTGCCGACGATCTGGTCGGGCGTCAGCAGGTGGCCGTCGCTGATGTGGGGGTGGGTGCCCGAGAAGGTCAGCATCCGGAGCATGTGCACGAGTTGGGTCGGCGTGCAGGTGAGGAGGGCGGCGTCGGGCTCGACGACGGCGACCATGGTCTTCTCCGCGCGACGGCGACCCTCGTCGGCGTGCCGGTGGGCCTTGGGCGGGCCGACCATCCCCATCGCGCTCATCAGCAGGAAGATCCCGCGGAAGCGCTCCTGCAGGCGGGTGACGAGGTCGATGAGCCGGGCGCGGAGGTCCTGGTCGAGGTCGATCGACTCGAGGTCGGCGAGGAACGGCTCCATGTCGAGCGCCTTCTCGACGGCCGCGGCGACGAGGTCGTCCTTGGAGTCGAAGACCCGGAAGATCGTGCCCTCCGCGACCCCGGCCGCGTCGGCGATCTGCTTGGTGGTGACCCTCCGGCCGTGCTCGTGCAGCAGCGGGATCGTCGCCTCGACCAGCGCGTCACGCCGGTCCCCGGGAGTCATCGGTCGGGCGCGAGGGGTCACCCGGCGAGGATAAGTGAGTGAGTGCTCACTCACAAGTGGCTTGCTTCCAGTCCTTTGCGGCGGGTTCTCGGCGGCTGCAACGGGCGGGAACCCGGGCGGTCACCGGGTACCCGGTGATCGCAGCAACAGCGCGGGCAGACCTACGGGGCGAGCCGCTCGATCGACCAGCCCTCGCCGTCGCGGCGGTAGACCAGCCGGTCGTGCATCCGGCCCGGCCGCCCCTGCCAGAACTCCACGGCCTCGGGCACGACCCGGTAGCCGCCCCACTCGGGCGGCACGGGCACCTCGCCGTCGCCCTCGTCGGCGCCGAAGCGCTCCTGCACCCGGGCGTACGACGTCGCCAGCTCGGCGCGTGAGGCCACGGGCCGCGACTGGGCCGACGCCCACGCTCCGAGCTGGGCACCGCGGGGACGCGAGCGGAAGTAGGTCTCGACCCGCCCCGCGTCGAGCTTCTCGGCGACGCCCTCGATGCGCACCTGGCGCTCGAGCGGGTGCCACGGGAAGAGCAGCGCGCACTGCGGGTTGGCCGCCAGCTCGTCTCCCTTGCGCGAGGCCTGGTTGGTGAAGAAGACGAAGCCGTCCGGGCCGAAGCCCTTGAGCAGCACCATCCGGCTCGAGGGCCGGCCGTCCGGGGTCGCGGTGGAGACCACCATCGCGTTGGGCTCGTGCACGCCGGCCGCGACCGCCTCGCCGAGCCACCGCCCGAACATCTCGACCGGGTCGTCGGCGAGGTCGGGGAGGTCGAGGCCGCCACGTGCGTACTCCGCGCGGAGTCCGGAGAGGTCCATGTCGCGAGGTTAGTCGCGAGGTGCACAATGAGCCGTCCCGTGGTGTCTCTCCGGGACTCCCGATCCACGAAGGAGTGGCATGACCGAGATCCATCACGGCCTCGAAGGTGTCGTCGCGTTCGAGACCCAGATCGCCGAGCCCGACAAGGAAGGGTCGGCGCTGCGCTACCGCGGCGTCGACATCGAGGACCTGGTCGGCCGCGTGCCCTTCGAGAACGTCTGGGGTCTCCTCGTCGACGGCTCCTACACCCCCGGCCTGCCGCCGGCGGAGCCCTACAACATCTCCATCCACACCGGCGACGTGCGCGCCGACGTCCAGGCCGCCGTCGCGATGCTGGCGCCGATGCTGGGCATGGGCCAGACCTACGACATCTCCGACGAGCAGGCCCGCCTCGACCTCTCCCGCGTCGCCGTCATGGTGCTGTCGTACGCCGCCCAGTCCGCGCGCGGCCTCGGCAAGCCGGTCGTCACGCAGAAGGAGGTCGACCAGGGCAGGACGCTGGCCGAGCGGTTCCTCATCCGGTGGCGCGGCGAGGCCGACCCCAAGCACGCGCACGCGATCGACGCCTACTGGTCCTCGGCCGCCGAGCACGGCATGAACGCCTCCACCTTCACCGCCCGGGTCATCACCTCGACGGGTGCGGACGTCGCTGCGGCGTTCTCCGGCGCCATCGGCGCGATGTCCGGCCCGCTCCACGGCGGCGCCCCGTCGCGCGTGCTCGGCATGATCCAGGAGGTCGAGAAGCGCGACGGCGACGCGACGTCGTACGTCAAGGAGCTGCTCGACAACGGCGAGCGCCTGATGGGCTTCGGCCACCGCGTCTACCGCGCCGAGGACCCCCGTGCCCGCGTGCTGCGCCGCACGGCCAAGGAGCTCGACGCCCCGCGCTACGAGGTCGCCGAGGCGCTCGAGAAGGCCGCCCTCGAGGAGCTGCGGGCACGCCGCCCCGACCGCGTGCTCGAGACCAACGTCGAGTTCTGGGCGGCCATCGTCCTGGACTTCGCCGAGGTGCCGTCGCACATGTTCACCTCGATGTTCACCTGCGCCCGCACCGGCGGCTGGTCGGCGCACATCCTCGAGCAGAAGATGACCGGCCGGCTGATCCGCCCGTCCGCCGTCTACGCGGGCCCGAGCACCCGCCCGGCCAGCGAGGTCGAGGGCTGGAACGAGGCCTGGGGCTGACCCCCGCTGGTCGAGGAGGTCGCGCTAGCGACCGTCACGAGACCCGGGTCTCGTGACGGGACTTCGTCCCTCCTCGACCACCAGAGGTGGGAGCACGCAGGCCGCGGTCCCGCCGGGCAGGCGGGACCGGTTGGCCGCGACCCAGTGGTAGACGCGGCGCGCGACCGGGTCGACGGGCCGGCTGGTCATGATCCGGCCGACCGCTCGCCACGGCAGCGGGCCGGTGCCGAGGATCGCGGCGAAGGCCCGGTGGCCGTAGTCGACGCGGCCGTCAGGGTGGACGTACGGCATCTCGACGACGGCCCGCTCCGGGTCCACCCCGAGCGCGTCGAGGTCGACCGCCTGGATCGTGGCGGCATCGACGTCGACCCCGAGCCGCGGGACGAGGGCGGCGGTGCGCATGCAGAAGCCGCAGTCGGCGTCGTTGAGCATCAACCCGCGGTCCATGGGCCCCAGCCTACGAGCGCCGGCCCACGCCCGTGCGCACGACGACGCAGCCGACGCGGTCAGGCGGAGGGCTGGGCGACGTACCAGGACGTCGCGCCCTTCGCGCCCTGCCGGGTCAGCGAGACGTGCAGGTGGTCGCGGTGGCGCAGCGTCGGCGAGCAGGTGCGCCGCGTACGGCAGCTCGAGCTCAGGTAGCGCTTCGCGACGAAGCCGTCGTAGGAGGCGTACATCGTGTCGTCCCAGATGATGTACATGATCCCCATCCGGCGGGCCAACGCGTGGGGAGCGCCGGTGTCGTCGGGCGCGAAGAGCTCGTCCAGCAGGGCTGCTGCGAGGGCCTGGTCGGTCTCGCTGCTCGCGTCGAGGAGCCAGTCGAAGGCGCGCGACTCCTTGTGCTCGCTCGTGCTCGAGCCGCTGCAGGACCGGCTGATCGGCCCGTAGCCGCCGCCCCGTGCGACGAGCCAGTCCGCGAGGAGCAGGACCCCCGGCTTGGGCGTACGCCGACAGGTCGACTGCGGCTGGTAGCCGGCGTACGGCTCGAGCGGCATGAGGTAGGGCGCGGAGGACGTCACCGTCCCCCGGTGGCTGGTCGGGTCGGTGGCCGAGGCGGCGGTCGTCCCGCCCAGGAGCACGACCGTCACCATGCCGAGGACGAGCGCGACGATGCGCAGGTTCGCTCGCATGGCGACGTCCCACCTTTCCCTCTGATCACGTGTGGCCCAGTGACCGTAGGTGGCCCCACCCGTCACCGTCAGGGGTTCGGTGGAACATCAACGCTGTAGTTCTCGGCGAGCAGCTCTCAGAGGCGGCGGCCGAAGCAGCGGCTCAGGTCGGAGCCGCGGTAGTGGCCGAAGCCGGGGATCGGCTCGTAGCCCGAGGAGAGGTAGAGCTCGATCGCCTCGGGCTGCTTCATCCCGGTCTCCAGCACCAGCGCCTCGATGCCCGCCTCGGCGGCCGTGGCCTCGAGGTGGGCGAGCATCCGCCGGGCCAGGCCGCGGCGCTGGGCGGCAGGGACGACGTACATCCGCTTGACCTCGGCCGTCACGTCTGCGCCGAGCGCCTTCACCGAGCTGCGCCGCCAGGCCGCGGTCGCGACCGGCGCGCCGTCGAGGTAGCCGACGAAGAACCGGCCGAGCGGGTCCTCGAAGTCGGCCGGGTCGACCGGCGACTCGTCGCGACCGCCGTAGCGAGCGACGTACTCCTCCTGGACCGCCTCGACCAGCAGCACCGCGTCCGGGTGGGTGATGGCGACCCGCTCGATGCGCAGGTCGGTGTTCATGGTGCGTCCCCGTCTCTGACTTTTCGTCGGCGGGTGACACACTAGGCGCCTCTGACAGCGTCGTCAGGACCACCCTTCCGCTTCCACGTGAGGTTCCTCCCCATGACCGACGCCCTCAAGATCCCCGCCGAGCTCCTGCCCGCCGATGGCCGCTTCGGCGCGGGCCCCTCCAAGATCCAGACGAGCCACCTCGACGCTCTGGCCGCCACGGGCTCGACGCTGATGGGCACGTCCCACCGGCAGGCGCCCGTGAAGAACACCGTGGGCCGCGTGCGCGAGGGCCTGGCCGCGCTGTTCGACCTGCCCGACGGCTACGAGGTCGTCCTCGGCAACGGCGGCGCGACCGCCTTCTGGGACATCGCCTGCTTCGGCCTGATCCGCGAGAAGAGCCAGCACCTCGCCTTCGGCGAGTTCTCCTCGAAGTTCGCCACCTCGGCCAAGAAGGCGCCGTGGCTCGCCGACCCGACGGTGATCAGCAGCGACCCCGGCTCGCGTCCCGAGGCCGTCGCCGAGGAAGGCGTCGACGCCTACGCCTGGGCCCACAACGAGACCTCGACCGCGGTCATGGCGCCCGTACGCCGTCCCGCCGGCGTGGCCGACGACGCGCTGGTCCTCGTCGACGCGACCTCCGGCGCGGGCGGCCTGCCGGTCGACCTGGACCAGGTCGACGCCTACTACTTCGCACCGCAGAAGTGCTTCGCCTCCGACGGCGGCCTGTGGATCGCGCTCATGTCGCCGCGCGCCCTGGCCCGGGCCGAGGAGATCGCGGCGACCGACCGCTACGTCCCGCCCTTCTTCGACCTGCCGACCGCGATCGACAACTCCTCGAAGAACCAGACCTACAACACCCCGTCGGTCGCGACGCTGTTCCTCATGGCCGAGCAGCTGGACTGGATGAACGCCCAGGGCGGCCTCAAGGGGATGGTGGAGCGGACGACCGCGTCGTCCGACGCGCTCTACGGGTGGGCGGAGCGCACGTCCTACACGACGCCCTACGTCGCCGAGGCGGCCGACCGCTCGCTCGTCATCGGCACGATCGACTTCGACGACTCGATCGACGCCGCCGCGATCGCGGCGACGCTCCGCGCCAACGGCGTGGTCGACACCGAGCCCTACCGAAAGCTCGGGCGCAACCAGCTGCGGATCGCGATGTACCCCGCGATCGACCCGTCGGACGTCGAGAAGCTCACCGGCGCGATCGACTACGTGGTCGCCAACAGCTGACCGGGCACTTCCTCGCGCACAGGACCAGTGACCGGGGTCGGCGCCTCCCAGCGCGAGGAAGTGCCCGGTCGGCGCCTCCCAGCGCGAGGAAGTGCCCGGTCAGCCGGAGTTGAGGAGCTTGAGCACCGCCCGCTCGAGCGCGGCCTGCCGGGCGTCGTCCGTGTCGTACTTCCCCCGGACCTTGACCGTGCGGCCGCGCTCGTAGGCCTCGACCACCCGCGGGTCGACGTACGACGTCCGCGCGAGGGTGGGGGTGTTGCCGAGGAACTCCGAGACCTCCTTCATCGCGCTCGCGACGGCACGCTTGCGTGACGCCTTGGACTTCCCGGGCTCCTCGGTCTCGGCCAGCGCGTCGGCGGCGATGACGGTGGCGTGCCACGTGCGGAAGTCCTTGGCGGTGGCCTCGATCCCGAAGCACGTGCGGATGTAGTCGTTGACGTCGGCGGACGACAGGCCCTTCCAGCGCCGGCCGTCCTTCCACGCGAGCAACCTGTCGCCACCGCCGCGCCGGCGGCGCATCACGTCGAGCGCCTCGGTCGCGGACGGGTCGTCGATGGTGATGTCGTGCTCCACCCCGGACTTCCCCACGAAGCTGAAGCGCAGCGCCTTGCCCTGCCGCGAGACGTGCTCCTTGAGCATCGTGGTCAGGCCGAAGGAGCCGTGGGTGTCGGTGTAGACGTCGTTGCCGATGCGGAAGTAGCCGAGGTCGAGCAGGCGTACGGCGACCGCGCACGCCCGCTCCAGCGACATCCCCTCGGACCCGATGTCGGCGAGCACGCGCTCGCGCGCCTTGGACAGCGCCTTGCCGAACACCAGGATCCGGTCGAACTTCGCGGCGTCGCGGCTCGCGCGCCACTGCGGGTGGTAGAGGTACTGCTTGCGTCCGGCGTCGTCGGTGCCGACCGCCTGCAGGTGGCCGTTGGGATGGGGCGTGATCCACACGTCGGTCCACGCCGGCGGGATGACCAGGTCCTTGCAGCGCTGCACCTGCTCGTCGTCGAGGCGCTTGCCGTGCTCGTCGAGGTAGGTGAAGCCCTTGCCGGCCTTGCGCCGGGTCCAGCCCGGCTGGTCGGGGAACGTGCGCCGCAGTCGAGGCATGCGGAGAAACTACTGGCCCACCGGTGGTCGCGAGACACCCGGAGGGAGGGCAGTCAGGCCTCGACCACCGCGCTGATCTCGTCGTACGCCGCCCTGCCGAAAGCCACCAGGCGGGCCTCCTCGACCTCGGTCGTCGCGCCGCGCAGGGCGTCGACGGCCGCCCGGATCGCGTCGTCGCGCGGCCAGCCGTAGATGCCGGCGCTGACGAGGGGAAAGGCGACCGAGCGTGCGCCGAGCTCGTCGGCGACGCCGAGCGCCCCGGAGTAGCAGGAGGTGAGCAGGCTGCGGTCGCGCTCGCCGGCGTTCCAGTTGGGACCGACGACGTGGATCACCCAGCGGGCCGGAAGCCGGCCGCCGGTCGTCCACCCCGCACCACCCGTCGCCAGGCCGTCAGGAAAGCGTCGGACGCAGTCGTCGAGCACCTCGGGACCACCAGCGGCATGGATCGCGCCGTCGACGCCGCCACCGCCGCGCATCCGGCGGTTGGCGGCGTTGACGACGGCATCGACCTCCTGGGTGGTGATGTCGCCCTGCACCACGGTGAGCCGCATCAGATCTCCGCCGACCCGGTCTGCAGGACCCGGCGCGCGAGCTCGGCCTGGCTCGAGGTCAGCCGGTGCTCGGGCACCCGCACGGGGTCGTGGTCGTCGACGATGAAGGTGTAGAGGTACATGTCGGGCTTGGTCGTCGCGTCGGCCGCGGCGTCGACGGCCGTGAGCTCGGCGCGGGCGACCAGGTCGCGCAGGTCGGGCCGACCGTCGTCGTCGAGGTCGACCTCTGCCGACTCGGTGCGCCCGATGAACCCGCCGCTGCGAACGACGCGCAGCCGCGAGCGGGAGCCGGCCGGCTCCGGCATCCCCACCGCGGTCGCGGGCTCGACGCCGACCTGCGCCCACGCCTCGCTGACGGCGTCGGCGTGCTGCCCCGCGGCGGCCACCGTCGCGGCGGCGAACGTGGCGAAGTCGGCGTCGGACGGGACGTCTCCCCCGACCAGCGCGTCGTACCAGACCCGGCCGGCACCCTCGATCGCGCTGCCACCGATCGCGACGGCGGCGAGCTGGAAGGCCTTGTTGGGGATGCCCGAGTTGAGGTGGACCCCGCCGTTGTCGGCGGTGGTGACGACGAAGTCGTCCATGTGCCCCACCTGCGGGTCGGCGCCGAGCTCGGGGTCGTCGTAGGCCGTGCCGGGGGCAGCCATGTCGCGCAGCGCCCGCGCCCGGACGGACGGCGTGAAGATGCCCTCGCCGATCAGCCAGTCAGCGTCCTCGGCGTCCTGGCCGAGGAGCCGTTGCTTGAGGCAGGACGCGAAGACGTCGGCGACGGACTCGTTGAGCGCGCCGGGCTGGCCGCGGTAGACGAGGGCGGCGGTGTGCTCGACGACGGCGTGGGAGAACTCGTGGGCCAGCACGTCGACCGGCTTGGTGAAGCGCTCGAACACGCGGCCGTCGCCGTCGCCGAAGACCAGCTGGGTGCCGTCCCAGAAGGCGTTGTTGTAGCGCGACCCGTAGTGGACGGTCAGGCTGACCGGCGCCCCGGCGTCGTCGTGGGAGTCGCGGCCGAGCACCTCCGCGAACATCGCGAGCGTGGCCTCGATGCCGGTGCCTGCCTCGTCCACGGCCTCGTCCCCCGTGTCCGGCTCCCCCGCCCGGCGCACGGGCCTGCCGGGAAGCGTCGTACGGGACCCGGCGTCGTGGACGGTCCAGGCCGGGACGCCGACTACCTGCTCGTGGACGGCCTGGCGGGCCGCGACCTCGCGACCGGCTCGCAGCGCCTGGTCGCGCGCGGCCTGCTCTGGCCCGTCGACGCGCTCGGCGAGCCAGGGCGGGATGAAGGTGCAGCGTGTGAGGTGGGTCTCCCGAGATGTCATGCCACAGGTCTACCGCGGGGTTCCGACGCCCGGTAGGCCGCACGCGCGAAATATCGATCCCGGCCGAGGCCCACTAGACTCGTGACGCTGTGGCCGTGCCGGCCGCGCCCGGCCCCTGGCCGCTTCTCGTCTCCGCCCGGAAGGCTCCTGCATGTCCACCCAGTCCCGCTCCGACCTGCGCAACGTCGCGATCGTCGCGCACGTCGACCACGGCAAGACCACGCTGGTCGACGCCATGCTGCGCCAGGCAGGTGCCTTCACCGAGCACCAGGCCGAGAGCGTCGCCGACCGGGTCATGGACTCCGGCGACCTCGAGCGCGAGAAGGGCATCACGATCCTCGCGAAGAACACCGCGGTCCACTACGCCGGTCCGGCCGGCGGCGGCGAGCCGATGGTCATCAACATCATCGACACCCCGGGCCACGCCGACTTCGGTGGCGAGGTCGAGCGTGGGCTCTCCATGGTCGATGGCATCGTGCTCCTGGTCGACGCCTCCGAGGGTCCGCTCCCCCAGACGCGTTTCGTGCTCCGCAAGGCGCTGAACGCCGACATGCCGGTGATCCTGGTCGTCAACAAGACCGACCGCAGCGACGCCCGCATCACCGAGGTCGTCGACGAGTCCTACGAGCTCTTCATGGACCTGCTCGACGAGTCGCACAGCCAGGACGCCCTCGACTTCCCGGTCGTCTACGCCTCCGGCAAGGCCGGCATCGCCTCCCTCGAGCAGCCGGAGAACGGCAGCATGCCCGAGGGCACCGACCTCGAGCCGCTGTTCAAGACGATCCTCGAGACCATCCCCGCTCCGCAGTACGACGAGGGCGCGCCGCTGCAGGCCCACGTGACCAACCTCGACTCCTCGCCGTTCCTCGGCCGGCTGGCGCTGCTGCGCATCCACCAGGGCACGTTGAAGAAGGGCCAGACGGTCGCGTGGATGAAGCGCGACGGCTCGGTCAAGAACGTGCGCATCACCGAGCTCCTCGTCACCGAGGGCCTCGAGCGCAAGCCCGGCGAGTCCGCCGGCCCCGGTGACATCGTCGCCATCGCCGGCATCCCGGAGATCACCATCGGTGAGACCCTCGCCGACGCCGAGAACCCGATCGCGCTGCCGCTCATCCACGTCGACGAGCCGGCCATCTCGATGACCATCGGCACCAACACCTCGCCCATGGTCGGCAAGGTCAAGGGCGCCAAGGTCACCGCCCGCCTGGTCAAGGACCGCCTCGACGCCGAGCTCATCGGAAACGTGTCGCTGCGCGTGCTCCCGACCGAGCGCCCCGACGCCTGGGAGGTCCAGGGCCGCGGCGAGCTCGCGCTGGCGATCCTCGTCGAGCAGATGCGCCGCGAGGGCTTCGAGCTCACCGTCGGCAAGCCGCAGGTGGTCACCCGCGAGGTCAACGGCAAGGTGCACGAGCCGTTCGAGCGCCTCACGATCGACGCCCCGGAGGAGTACCTCGGCACGATCACCGAGCTCCTCGCCGCCCGGAAGGGCCGCATGGAGGGCATGACCAACCACGGCACCGGCTGGGTCCGCATGGACTTCGTCGTCCCCTCGCGTGGCCTCATCGGCTTCCGCACCGACTTCCTCACCGAGACCCGCGGCACCGGCATCGCCCACCACATCTCCGAGGGCTACCACCCCTGGGCCGGCGAGATCCGCTCGCGCAACTCCGGCTCGCTGGTGGCCGACCGCGCCGGCGCGGCGACGGCGTACGCCATGACGTCGCTGCAGGAGCGCGGCGTGCTCTTCGTCGAGCCGACCACCGAGGTCTACGAGGGCATGATCGTCGGCGAGAACTCGCGCGCCGACGACATGGACGTCAACATCACCAAGGAGAAGCAGCAGACCAACATCCGGTCCGCCACCTCCGACAACTTCGAGAAGCTGATCCCGCCGAAGAAGCTGTCGCTGGAGCAGTGCCTGGAGTTCTGCCGCGAGGACGAGTGCGTCGAGGTGACCCCCGAGACCGTCCGCATCCGCAAGGTCGTGCTCGACGCCAACGCCCGCGCCAAGACCGCGTCGCAGGCGCGCAAGGCCAACAAGGGCTGAGCGCCGTGACGTCCGGTCCCGACGGCCACGCCGAGCAGCTCGCGGCGTGGCTGGAGGGCCTCGGCCTGGCCGAGCAGCTGGCCGCGGCCGGCCTGCCGACCTACGAGCGCGACGCCGACGGCTCCGTCCACTGGCGCGACGCCGCGACCGGGGATCGGCTGGACGCCGACCGACTCGCGGAGCTCGATGCGGCGCTGCGGTCGGTGGGCGACGACCCGACCCACGCGGTGCCCGTCGAGCTGGTGCGGCTGCGCCGAGAGGCCCGGGTGCGGGCGGCGCTGCTGGACGCCGGCTGGCTGGACTACGCCGGGGTGGCCGAGCGCCGCGGGGTCTCGCTCAACGCGGCGCGCTTCGCCGTCCACAAGGCCGCCGAGCGACGCACGTTGCTGGTGGTCCAGCACGAGGGCGCCGTCCTCGTGCCCACCTTCCAGCTCGACGACGCGGGCGAGGTGCGTGAGGAGCTGCTCGCGGTCCTCGAGCCGCTGCTGGCGGCGGTCGACCCGTGGCGGGTGTGGATCTGGCTCACCACGCCGGCCGCGCTGCTGGGCGGCGCCGTCCCGCACGAGGCCGCTCGCGACCCCGAGGAGCTGCCGGTCGTGCAGCGGGCCGCGGTCGCGCTGGCCGAACGCGCACGGGGCTGAGCCTTTCCCGCAACTCCCCCGCGCGGGCGGCGTACAGCACCTAGCCTTGCAGCCATGACCCAGTCCGGAGACGCCACGACGGGGCCCGGTGACGAGGCCGTACGCCGGTGGCTCGACTCGCGATCCCGCGCCGCCGCCGCCCGCGGGGCCACCCTCGCCTCCGACGCCGAGCGCGAGCGGGTCTGCGAGCTCCTCAACGTGGCCTTCGGCGAGGGCCGGCTGACCTCCTCCGAGCTCGACGAGCGCACGTCCCGAGCGCTGGCCGCCCGCACCCACGGCGACCTCGAGGCCGTGCTCACCGGGCTCGCCGGGCCGGGCGCCTCGCTGCTGTGGAGCACCAGGGTCGACCGGGGGATCGGCGCCCGGCTCGTCTTCTGGGTCGTCGGCTTCTTCACCTCCCCGTTCATCTTCTTCGGGACGATCTTCCTGCTCTTCGGCGACGACTTCGGCGAGAAGATGGCCGGCATCGTGATGCTGACCCTCTTCCTCCCCGGCCTCATCGCGCTCTACCGCTGGGCACATCCGCGCCAGTGATTTCTTGACTTTCCCGTCCGCGACCGGCGGCTCATAATGGTCGCGTGAGCGAGCGTGTGAGCACCGATCTGCAGCGACAGATCGACGAGCTGGTGAGCGTGGTCACCGTCAACCGGGGCGACATCGACAGCCTGATCGAGCGTGCCGACCGGGCCCAGATCCAGGCCGAGGCCGCCAACCTGCGCGCCGACCGCCTCGAGGAGCGTTCGGCACTCGACCGCGAGCTGATCGCGGAGCTGCAGGCCGAGGGGGTGCTCGACCGGAAGCACGTGGCCGAGCTCCAGGCCGCGCTCGTGTCGTCGCGCACGATCGGAGCCGCGATCGGCATCCTCATGGCCAACCGTCAGGTCGGGCAGGACGACGCGCTCACGATCCTCAAGGAGACCAGCCAGCGCACCAACACCAAGCTGCGCGACCTCGCCGAGACCCTCGTCGCCAGCGCAGAGGTGGCGCGCCCGACGAGCTGACGGCGCCCTTCCCGGCCGGGTCAGCGCGTGGCGGGCGCCCGCAACGCGGCCCACGCCTCGGTCGAGCGCACGGCGAGGGCCATCAGGCCGCCACCCAGCACGACCGCCTGGACGCCCTGCAGCTGCTCGGGCAGGAGGTGGTTCACCGGGGCGGCAGCGATGTGGACCAGCAGCAGCGCCGGGATCCAGCGCGGCAGGCGCGAGGCCAGCAGCAGGACCAGGGCCACCACCAGCTCGCCCAGGTAGAACGCGCCGAAGACGAAGAGCAGGCTGAGGGTCATCACCGGGTCCTGGCCCAGCTGCTCGACGTCCGTGGGCGAGATGTCGATGACCCGCACCGTGGCGCGGAAGAGGATCAGGAAGGCCGCCAGCGCGGACGTGCCGATCGTGCCGATCGACCAGATCCACACCCCCACGAGGCCGACGACCTGCTGCTTCGCCGGGATCAGGGTCAAGATGGCGGGCAGTCCCATGGTGAGGGCGACGGAGGCCAGGAAGAACGCGGCGGACGCCATCAGCCAGGCAGCGTCCTCCCTGCGGACGGTGCCGACGACCTGGCCGACCTCGGAGGTGGGCGGCAGGGTCAGCGCGGCGAGCACGAGCAGCACGGCACCGCTCGCCAACGACGCTGCCGACCACGGCAGCCACCCAGTGCCCACGCCCGGACGCTAGACCTCCTGGGGCACGCTCGTACGCCACTTGGAGGCAGGTGGTCCCAAAGGACTAGGCCGGGGACATCGCCGGTAACGTGCGCCGCATGACCGCTCGCCGCCAGCTGCCCACCGACGAGGCCCGCGACCTGCTCGCCCTCACCCGGGAGATCTGCTCCAAGGAGCTTGCCCCGCGGTCCGCGGAGGCGGAGGCCACCGAGACCTTCCCCCGCGACGTCTTCCGGATGCTCGGCCAGGCGGGGCTGCTGTCGCTGCCCTACCCCGAGGAGATGGGCGGCGGCGACCAGCCCTACGAGGTCTACCTCCAGGTGCTCGAGGAGATCGGCGCCGTCTGGTCGTCGGTCGGCGTCGGCGTCTCGGTGCACGCGCTGTCCTGCTTCGGGCTGGCCTACTTCGGCACCGAGGAGCAGAAGGCCCAGTGGCTCCCCGACATGCTCAGCGGCGACCTGCTCGGGGCCTACTGCCTCTCCGAGCCGCACGCCGGCTCCGACCCCGCGGCGATGCGTACGACCGCGCGCCGCGACGGCGACTCCTACGTCCTCAACGGCACCAAGGCCTGGACCACCCACGGCGGCCACGCCGACTTCTACAAGGTGATGGCCCGCACCTCCGACGACCGCAACGGCATCTCCTGCTTCCTCGTGCCCGCCGGCGCCGAGGGCCTCTCTGCCGACCCGCCGGAGCGCAAGATGGGGCTCACCGGCTCGGCCACCGCGACGATGCGCTTCGACGACGTCCGCGTCGATGCCTCGCGCAGGCTCGGCGAGGAGGGCGAGGGCCTCCGGATCGGGCTCGCCGGCCTCGACTCCGGCCGCCTCGGCATCGCCGCAGTCGCCACCGGGCTCGCCCAGGGCGCGCTCGACTCGGCGGTGGCCTACGCCCGCGAGCGCGAGACCTTCGGCAAGAAGATCATCGACCACCAGGGACTCGCCTTCGTGCTCGCCGACATGGAGGCCGCGGTGATCTCCGCCCGCGCCACGCTCCTCCACGCCGCGCGCCTCCGCGACGCCGGCCTGCCCTTCGGCCGCGAGGCCTCGGTCGCCAAGCTCGTCTGCACCGACAACGCCATGAAGGTCACCACCGACGCCGTCCAGGTCCTCGGCGGCTACGGCTACACCCGCGACTTCCCCGTCGAGCGCTACATGCGCGAGGCGAAGGTGATGCAGATCTTCGAGGGCACCAACCAGATCCAGCGGATGGTCATCTCCCGCTCCCTCGCCAAGGACAACGCGGGCGCGATCGGCTGAGGGTCTCCCCGGTCTGTCGCGTTCCCCGGGGTCCCCACCAACAGCGATCACCGGGTACCCGGTGATCGCAACCGTTCCTGCCTGTTGCAGCGGTCAGGAACCGTCAGGAAGGGACTGGAAGGTCGGCGGCTGAAGAGCCGCGCCACGGTTATCCACAAGCGCCAGCTCGCGGGGTTGTCGATGCCGGCTCTGGGGCAGGTGTCGGCACATGCAGAAACCACCGAAGTTCGTCGACCTGACAGGCGTCATCGTTCGCCGCAAGGAGCTGCTCGATGCCGGGCTCACAGACCGGCACGTGCACGCACTCGTCAAGGCCGGGGTGTATGTCCGCGTACGCCGCGGTGAGTACATCGACGGAGAGGTATGGCGGTCGCTGAAGCGCGCGGACCAGCATCGGGTGCTCACGCGGGCCATCCTCCGCCTGGCCCATCCCGGCGCCACGGCGACCCACGTGTCGGCCGCGGTGGAGCACGGCGCTCCCATCTGGGACCTGCCCCTGGACGTCGTACACACGACGCGTCGCGACGGCAAGGCCGGCCGACGACGGGACGACTGGATCCAGCACTGCGCGGTCCTGCCGGCCGACCACGTGGAGATGCGCAACGGGATCGCGGTCTCCGCGGCCGCGCGGACGTGCGTCGAGATCACGACGGTGGCCGACGTCGAGAGGAGCCTGGTTGTCGTCAACGGGCTCCTCAACATGGGCGCCACGACCGTGGGCGAGTTCGCGGCGCTGGCCGAGAATGCGCGCTACTGGCCACACAGCCTCACTACCGACCTGGTGCTCCGACTGTGCAACGGCAAGCTCGAGTCGGCTGGCGAGACCCGCTTCGACTACTTCTGCTGGCGCCACCACCTGCCGCGCCCGACACCGCAGGTGGAGGTGTACGACGAGGACGGCCGCCTCGTCGGGCGGGTCGACTTCCTGTGGAGCGATCACGGCGTGTTCGTCGAGTTCGACGGCAAGGAGAAGTACAAGAAGTACCGCCGTGAGGGCGAGTCGCTCGAGGAGTTCCTCATGCGCGAGAAGGCACGTGAGGAGAAGATCTGTCAGCTCACCGGCTGGGTGTGCATCCGGGTCACCTGGGCGGGCCTGGCCGCCCCGGACGTCCTCGCCAGGCGCGTACGGAAGCTCCTGGACTCCCGACGCCCGATCGGCGCGTGAGTGGGGTTCCGGTCCTTTCGTCACGGTTCTCGACCGTTGCAACAGTCGGGAACCCGAGCGATCACCGGCTACCCGGTGATCGCGGCAGAACCAGGCGTCAGACGTCGGTGACCCGTACCCCGGCGTGGGCCTTGTAGCGCCGGTTGACCGAGATCAGGTTGGCGGTGAAGGCCTCGACCTGGTGGGCGTTGCGGAGACGGCCGCCGTAGAGGCCGCGCATGCCGGGTACGACGTCGGCGAGGGCCTGGACGAGGTCGGTGGCCTCGCGGTCGTCGCCGAGGACGAGGACATCGGTGTCGACCCGCTCGACGGCGGGGTCCTCGAGGAGCACGGCGCTGACGTTGTGGAAGGCACCGACGACGCGGGAGTCCGGGAGGATCGCGGCGGCCTGCTGGGTGGCCGAGCCCTCCTCGACGGCGAGGGCGTACGCCCCCTGCTTGTCGAAGCCGAGCGGGTTCACGCAGTCGACGACGACCTTGCCGGCGAGCTCGCCGCGCAGCGACTCCAGGAGCTGGGCGTGGCCGTCCCACGGCACGACGACGAGGACGATGTCGCCGGCCGCAGCGGCGTCGGCGTTCGATGCGCCGCGCACGCGCCCCACCGACGCGAGGGCGGCGGCGGCGGCGGAGGCGCGCGACGCGTCCCGCGAGCCGAGTACGACGTCCAGCCCGGCCGCGGCGAAGCGCCGGGCCAGCCCCCGACCCTGGGGCCCGGTGCCGCCGAGGACGGCGATGGTCAGGTTCGAGACGTCAGGGCTGGAGGGTGTGTCGCTCACCCGGGCGACGCTAGCGCTCCGGCAGCCGCGGCAGGCGCCCGACCGGGGAGAGATGCCTCACCCCTGTGTGTGTTGTCGCGTCGCAGGGCGCGAGCAAACGTGGAGGCATGTCCAAGCGAATCGCATTCCTGACCGCATCCGAAGGCGTCGAGGAGGTCGAGCTCACCCAGCCGTGGCAGGCCGCCGTCGACGCCGGCCACACCGCCGAGCTCCTGTCCCTCGACGAGGGCGAGGTGCAGCTCTTCAACCACCTCGACAAGTCCAGCACCCAGCGCGTGGATCGGCGCGTGGGCGACGTGGCCGTCGCCGACTACGACGCGCTCGTGCTGCCCGGCGGCGTCGCCAACCCCGACGCGCTGCGCATGGACGAGACGGCCGTGGCCTTCGTCCGCGACTTCGTCGACTCCGGCAAGCCCGTCGCCGCGATCTGCCACGCCGCGTGGACCCTCGTCGAGGCCGACCGGGTCCGGGACAAGCGGGTCGCGAGCTGGCCGAGCCTGCAGACCGACATCCGCAACGGCGGCGGCGAGTGGGTCGACGAGGAAGTCGTCACCGACGGCAACCTCATCACCAGCCGCAACCCCGACGACCTCCCCGCCTTCTCCAAGACGCTGCTCGACGCCCTGGGCTGAGGGAGGGCGTCCCACCCGGCGAACACGGTGTGGCGCCGGTCACACCGATGGTGCAGCATGGCGTGGAAGCGCTCTCACACCTCGGGAAGGTCGTCCATGCCACGCTCTCAGCCCCCTCGTCGTACGTCGTTCCGCGCCGCGTGCGCGACCCTCGTCCTCGCCGTCGTCGGCCTGGCGCCCCTCGCGCCGGCCGGCGCGGCACAGGCACCCGCAGCGGCACCCGCAGCACCCGACCTCGGCGCCCGTGTCGTCGTCTTCGACCCGTCCATGCCGGTCGCCGACATCCGCGCCAGGGCCGACCAGGTCTGGCAGCAGCAGGTCGACGCCGAGATGTCGGAGGAGCGGTGGAGCCTGCTCTTCCTGCCCGGCACCTACGGCACCGCCGCCGAGCCGCTCCAGATCAAGGTCGGCTACTACACCGAGGTCGCGGGCCTCGGGGCGTCGCCGTCCGACACCGTGATCAACGGCAAGGTCGAGGTCTTCAACCGCTGCCTCACCGACGGCCCCACCCAGCCCTACTGCGTGGCGCTCAACAACTTCTGGCGTTCACTGTCCAACCTCACGATCGCCGTCAACGGCACCGGCCAGGACGGCTGCCGCGCGTCGGCGAACTTCTGGGCCACCTCGCAGGCGTCCTCCCTGCGACGCGTCGACATCCGCGGCGGCAACCTCTCGCTGATGGACTACTGCACCGCCGGCCCGCAGTACGCCAGCGGCGGCTACCTCGCCGACTCCCGCGCGGGCACCGTCATCAACGGCTCCCAGCAGCAGTGGCTGACCCGCAACAGCGAGGTCGGCGAGTGGACCAACGGCGTGTGGAACCAGGTCTTCGCCGGCACGATCGGCGCCCCCTCCGAGGCCGGCTTCCCGACCCCGCCCTACACGACCCTCGACCGCACCCCGGTCAGCCGCGAGAAGCCGTTCCTGCACGTCGGCCCGGACGGCCAGTGGCTGGTGCGCGTGCCCGACGCGCGCACCGACTCCCGGGGTCCCGACTGGACGACGGGCGCCACCAGCGGGCGCGACCTCCCGCTCTCGGACTTCCACGTCGCGACGCCCCGCCAGCCGGCGGCGGTGCTGGCGCAGGCACTCGACCGAGGCCAGAACCTCCTGCTCACCCCGGGGGTGTACGACGTCGACCGCAGCCTGGAGATCGAGCGGGACGACACCGTCGTGCTGGGCCTCGGCCAGGCCACCCTCACCGCGGTCCGCGGGGCCACGCCCGTCGTCGTACGCCGCCGGGCCGAGGGCGTCGTCGTCGCCGGCGTCACCATCGACGCGGGCACCGGGCTCTCCCGCCACCTGATGCGCATCGAGGGCCGCCCCGGCGCGGACCCCGCCGCGGAGGTGCCGAGCACGACGCTCAACGACGTCTACTTCCGCGTCGGTGGACCGCACGTCGGGCGCTCCGACGTGGCACTGCGGATCGACGCCGACGACGTGCTCATCGACCACGCGTGGGTGTGGCGCGCCGACCACGGCGTCGAGGGCTTCACCGCCGGGGCGAGCGGCGACACCGACCGCTGGCGCACCAACACCGGCCGGGTCGGCGTCGTCGTCAACGGCGACCGCGTGCAGGCCACCGGGCTCTTCGTCGAGCACTTCCAGCAGCACAACACCATCTGGAACGGCGAGGACGGACAGGTCGTGCTCTACCAGAACGAGCTGCCCTACGACCCGCCCTCGCAGGCCGACTGGACCCGCCCCGACGGCACGCTCGGGTGGACGGGCTACAAGGTCGGCGACGACGTACGCCGCCACCGGCTCCACGGCGGCGGGGTCTACGTCTTCAACCGCAACGACCCGTCGATCACCACCGAGCGCGGCTTCGAGGTGCCCGACCGGGCGGGCGTGCGACTGCACCACGTGCTGACCGTCAACCTCGACGCCGGCAGCATCGAGCACGTAGTCAACGACACCGGGGCCCGGGTCGACAGCTCGGCGCCGGGCGTCCCGAGCTACGTGGTCGACTACCCCGCGTCCTGAACCAGCCAGCGTCCCAGCAGCGTCCCGTCCTGCTCCAGGAGCAGGGCGGGACGCAGCGCGACGTCGACCTCCGCACCCGTCGCGATGCGTACGGCGTCGCCGCCGGCGAGTCGCGGCACGACGGTCCAGCACAGCTCGTCGACGACGCCGGCCGCCAGCAGGTCGGCGAAGAGCGACGGCCCGCCCTCGCACAGCTGCTCGGACCACCCACGGTCGGCGAGCGTCGCCTTGAGCAGCCCGAGGTCGATCTCCTCCTCGCCCAGGACGAGCACGTTGTCCTCCCCCAGCTCCTCGCGCGCCGCGGCCAGCCCGTCGGCCGAGGCGACGGTGGCCATGAGGATGCGGCCGCGCGGGGCGCCGCGCAGCGTCGGCGGGACGTCGGCCGACCTGCTCACGACCACCAGCGGCACGCGCGGGACGTCGTACCCCTCGGCGCGGAGCGTCCCCGCGCCCACCACCAGGCAGTCGGCGCGGCGGCGCAGGGTGTCGAAGACCCGCTTGTCGGCGTCGTTGTTGATGCTCTTGCTCAGTCCGTCGCCGCCCTGCGCGGCGCCGTCGACCGTGCTGACGAAGTTGACCCGCAGCCACGGGCTGCTGGGCGGGGCGTAGGCCTCGGCCAGGTCGTCGTCGGACAGGTCGGCCAGGCGCTGCAGCTCAAGGGTCACGCCCCTACTCTGGCACCGTGATCACCCTCGCCGACCTCGCCGCCCTGCAGAACGCCCACGGCGACTCGTGGGCCGCCTCGGTGGCACCGGTCGTGCTCGACGGCCCGCACGGCTCGGTCGTGATCGGCGACGGGCCGGTGACCCTCATGGGCTGCGTCAACCTCTCGCGCGACTCGACCTACCGCGAGAGCGTGGCGACCAGCCCCGCCGACGCCGTACGCATGGGTCGCATCCAGGCCGCCCAGGGCGCCGCCGTCATCGACCTGGGCGCCGAGTCGAGCAACGCCCGCGCAGCCCGGGTGTCCGCGGAGGACCAGGTCGACGCCCTCGTCCCCGCGGTCAAGGGCCTCGCCGCCGAGGCGGTCGTCTCGGTCGAGACCTACGAGCCCACCGTGGTCCGCGCCTGCCTCGACGCGGGCGCGCGGATCCTCAACATGACGGGGCGCGAGCACGAGGACGAGATGCTCGCGCTGGCCGCTGAGTACGACGCCGCTGTCGTCATGTGCTTCGGCGAGACCGCCAACGTGCGCGAGATCGCCGACGTGCCGCCCGACGCCGACCCGATCCCGGTCCTGCTCGACCACTTCCGCGCGCGCATCACCCACGCCCGCTCGCTCGGCGTGACCAAGCTGGTCATCGACCCCGGCATGGGCTTCTACTACGGCAACCTCGTCGACCCGCCCACCCGCGCGCGCCACCAGACCCGCGTGCTGGCGCAGTGCTTCCGCCTCCGCGACCTCGGCGTCCCGGTCTGCAACGCGGTGCCGCACAGCCACGACCTCTTCGGCGACGAGTTCCGCAAGGCCGAGGGTTTCTACGGCGTCTTCGCCGCCCTCGGCGGCACCCACCTCCTCCGCACCCACGAGGTCGCCCACCTCCGCGTGGTCCTCCGCGGGCTGGCGGAGCTCTCGGTCCGCTGAGTGCGCTCGGGTGGCGGCATACGACGAGTCCTCGCGCGAGGGTGGCGGCATATGACCAGTCCTCCCGCGGGGGTGGCGCATATGACCGGTCCTCCCGCGGGGGTGGCGGCATACGACCGGTCCCCGCGCGAGGGTGGCGGCATACGACGGGCCGAACGCCGCAGCACATGTCGTGTGCCGCCACCCCCGGCCAAGCGCATGTCATATGCCGCCACCCTGAAGGCGAACGGCGACCTCAGCCGAGGAAGGCCCGCACCCCGGCGACGAGCCCGCGCGTGTAGCGCGCCCGACCGGGGGCCGAGGTCATCACCCGGGCGTCGGAGCCGCGCATGTTGCCCAGCTCGACCATCACGGTGGGTACGTCGGAGAGGTTGAGGGTGCCGAGGTCGGACCGGACGTCGAGCCCGTCGCCGCCGGCGATGTAGGTGGCGACCCCGAACCGCTGCGACAGCAGCGCGCCCTTGACCGCCGCCGCGAGCCGCCGCGAGGGCCGGAAGATGTCGTTGGTCCACGGCGCCCGGTCGGGCGGGGCGATGACGTGGAAGCCGCGCGCGCCGGCGGCGTACGTCCCGTCGGCGTGGACGGAGAGCTTGAGGTCGGCGCCGATCGCGTTGCCGGCCCGCCCGCGCTCGTCGACGCAGGGCCCCCAGCGGTCCTGGCGGTTGCTGTGCCGGGTGAGGCGTACGGTCGCGCCGAGGTCGCGCAGCCGTCGGGCCACGAGGCGCGAGACCTGCCAGGCGAAGGTCGCCTCCGGGTAGCCGCCGTTGGTGGAGGTGCCGGTGGTGTTGCACGGCTTGGTGAAGCCGCCGGCCGGCACCTGCCCGTTGATCCGCGCGGGGAAGCGGTGGTTGCCGAGCTGGTGGCCGGGGTCGATCACGACGACCCTGCCGGCCAGCGGCACGCCGGCGCTCCGGCCCGACTGGGACAGGGAAATGGTCGCCGGGGCACCCTCATTCCGCGACTCGAGCGGCCATGTGTCCGCTCCAGTGGGGCCCGGGACGGCGCCCACCACCAGCGCCACCAGCAGAACCGCGCCGAGTCGCCGGAGCATCAGCCCGCGAAGCCCTGGGGGTTCTGCGACTGCCAGCGCCAGGTGTCGGCGCACATGTCGTCGATGGTCTTGTGCGTGCTCCAGCCCAGCTCGCGGTTGGCCTTGGAGGGGTCGGCGTAGGAGGTCGCGATGTCGCCGGGGCGGCGCGGCACGATCTCGTAGGGCAGCGCACGGCCGACGGCCTTCTCGAAGGCGGCGAGCATCTCGAGGACACTGGTGCCCTTGCCCGAGCCGAGGTTCCACGTGTGGACCGCGACGTCGGTGTCCTGGATCGCCTCGAGCGCGGCGATGTGCCCGGCGGCGAGGTCCTCGACGTGGATGTAGTCGCGCACCCCGGTGCCGTCGACGGTGTCGTAGTCGTCGCCGAAGACCAGCAGCTTGTCGCGCTTGCCGACGGCGACCTGGGCGATGAACGGCACGAGGTTGTTGGGGATCCCGGTGGGGTCCTCGCCGATCGTGCCGGACGGGTGGGCGCCGACCGGGTTGAAGTAGCGCAGCAGGGCGAAGCGCATCTGCGGCGCGGCCACGGCGACGTCGCGGAGGATCTGCTCCTGCATCACCTTGGTCCAGCCGTAGGGGTTGGTGGCGTAGGTGCGACGGTCCTCGGTCGCGGCGGCCTGCTCCTCGCCGTACACCGTGGCGCTGGAGGAGAAGACGAGCTTGTCGACGTCGTACTTCTGCATCGCGCGCACCAGCGAGAAGGTCGAGCCGAGGTTGTTCTCGTAGTAGTCGAGCGGCTTCTCCACGCTCTCGCCGACCGCCTTGTAGCCGGCGAAGTGGATGACGCCGTCGAAGTGCTCGGAGGCGAAGAGGTGCTCGGTCTTGTCGTGGTCGGTGAGGTCGAAGGAGTGCACCGTGATGCTGGTCCCGGTGATCGCCTCGAGCCGCCCCACCACCGTCGGGTTGGCGTTGCTGAAGTTGTCGACGATGACGACGTCATGGCCGTGGGCGACGAGCTGGACGACGGTGTGCGAGCCGATGTAGCCGGCCCCTCCGCTCACGAGGATCTTCATGCAGCCAGCCTAACGACCGGGCCGCCTGACAGAATGCGCGCATGCCCAGCGCCCTCATCACCGGGATCACGGGCCAGGACGGCCTCTACCTCGCCGAGCTGCTGCTCGAGAAGGGGTACGACGTCCACGGGCTGATCCGCGGCCAGAACAACCCCCGCCGCGAGCTCGTCTCCACCCTCGTCCC
Organism: Nocardioides sp. N13(2025); assembly: GCF_051912545.1. Taxonomy (GTDB): domain Bacteria; phylum Actinomycetota; class Actinomycetes; order Propionibacteriales; family Nocardioidaceae; genus Nocardioides. The sequence goes on from NZ_CP196809.1 coordinate 3,056,953, forward strand.
CGACGTCCAGCTGCACAACGGCGACCTCACCGACCTGTCCAGCCTGATGCGCGCGATGCGCGACTCCGAGCCCGACGAGGTCTACAACCTCGGCGCGATCTCGTTCGTCGCCTACTCCTGGGAGAACGCCTTCATCACCAGCGACGTGACCGCCACGGGCGTGCTCAACATGCTGGAGGCCGTACGCCTCCACGCCGGCGACGACGCCGACCGTGTGCGGTTCTACCAGGCGTCGAGCTCGGAGATGTTCGGCAAGGTGCAGGAGGTGCCGCAGACCGAGCGCACCCTGCTGTGGCCGCGCTCGCCCTACGGCGTGAGCAAGGTCTACGGCCACTACATGACCATCAACTACCGCGAGTCCTACGGCATGCACGCCTCGTCGGGCATCCTCTTCAACCACGAGTCACCACGCCGCGGCCCCGAGTTCGTGACCCGCAAGATCAGCCAGGCGGTCGCGCGCATCCACCTCGGCCACCAGGAGACGATCGCGCTGGGCAACCTCGACGCCGAGCGCGACTGGGGCTACGCCGGCGACTACGTCGAGGCGATGTGGCGGATGCTCCAGCAGGACGAGGCCGACGACTACGTCATCGCGACCGGCGAGACCCACTCCATCCGCGACTTCCTCGACCTCGCCTTCGCCCACGTCGCCATCGACGACTGGAGCTCGTACGTCGTGCAGGACCCCCGCTTCATGCGTCCGGCCGAGGTCGACCGCCTCGTCGGCGACGCGAGCAAGGCGCGCGACAAGCTGGGCTGGACGCCGACTGTGACCTTCCCCGAGCTCGTCGCGATGATGGTCGACGCCGACATCGCCGCGGTCAAGGCGGGCTGGTGACGGCTCGCGCCTTCATCACCGGCATCGGCGGGCAGGACGGCAGCTACCTCGCCGAGCGCCTGGTCGGTGACGGCCTCGAGGTGCACGCCCTGGTGCTGGCGGCCGACGGGCACCCGGCCCACTGCCCCGACGAGGTGGTGCTGCACACCGGCGACATCGGCGACGTCGAGGCGACCCGACGCCTCCTGCTCGAGGTCGCGCCCCGGGAGGTCTACAACCTCGCCGCGATCAGCTCGGTCGCGCAGTCGTGGGAGGAGCCCGACCGCACCGCCCACGTCAACGGGCACGCGGCGGTCGCGCTGATGGAGTCGGCGCGGCGCGTGGGCGACGTACGCCTGGTGCAGGCCTCGAGCGCCGAGATCTTCGGCGAGCCGGCCACCTCGCCGCAGACCGAGGACACGGCGATCCGCCCGGTGAACCCGTACGGTGCGGCGAAGGCCTTCGCGCACCTCTCCGCCGGCGTCTTCCGCCAGCGCGACCTCCACGTGTCTAGCGCGGTGCTCTACAACCACGAGTCGCCGCGCCGCGACCAGCGCTTCGTGACCCGCAAGATCACCGCAGGCGTCGCCGCGATCGCCCGCGGCGAGACCGACGAGCTGGTGCTCGGCAACCTCGACGCGCGCCGCGACTGGGGCTGGGCGCCCGACTACGTCGACGCCATGGTGCGCGCGGCGCGTGCCGACGAGCCCGCCGACTACGTCGTCGCGACCGGCCGGGCCCACTCGGTGCGCGACTTCGTCGCGGCCGCCTTCGCTGCCGCCGGGATCACCGACTGGGAGCCCTACGTCCGCCAGGACCCGCGCTTCTTCCGCCCCGCCGACCCGACCGAGCTCGTCGGGGACGCGTCGCGCGCCCGCGACGTGCTCGGCTGGACGCCGACGGTCGCCTTCGACGAGGTCGTCGGGCGGATGGTGCGCGCCGACCTCGGCTGACCTTCCAGTCCCTTTCCCACGGTTCCTGCCCGTTGCAACGGCCGGGAACCCGAGCGATCACCGGGTACCCGGTGATCGCGACAGAGCCTGCCAGGCCTCAGCCGTGCTGGAGCAGCCCGATCAGGTACTCCCCGTAGCCGGACTTGCGCAGCGGCTCGGCGCGGGCGACGAGCTCGTCGTCGGTGAGGAAGCCCATCCGCCAGGCGACCTCCTCGGGAGCGCCGACCTTGAAGCCCTGGCGGCCCTCGATGGTGCGCACGAAGTTGGAGGCGTCGTTGAGGGAGTCGAAGGTGCCGGTGTCGAGCCACGCGGTGCCGCGGGGCAGCACCTCGACGTGGAGGCGGCCCTCCTCGAGGTAGCGGCGGTTGAGGTCGGTGATCTCGAGCTCGCCGCGCGCGGACGGCTCCAGCTCGGCGGCGTACTGCACGACGTCGTTGTCGTAGAAGTAGAGCCCCGGGACGGCGAAGTCGCTCTTGGGGTGCTCGGGCTTCTCCTCCAGCGAGAGCGCGCGGCCCTGGTCGTCGAACTCCACGACGCCGTACGCCCGGGGGTCGGCGACGTGGTAGCCGAAGACCGCGGCCCCGTCGAGGTCCTTGAAGCGCAGCAGCTGCTGGCCGAGGCCGGAGCCGTAGAAGATGTTGTCGCCGAGCACGAGCGCGGACCGCTCGGAGCCGATGTGGTCGGCGCCGATGATGAACGCCTGGGCGAGCCCGTCGGGCGAGGGCTGCACGGCGAAGGTCAGGTTGATGCCGAACTGCGAGCCGTCACCGAGCAGCCGGTGGAAGCCGTCGGCCTCGTGGGGCGTGGTGATGATGAGGACGTCGCGGATGCCGGCGAGCATCAGCGTGGACAGCGGGTAGTAGATCATCGGCTTGTCGTAGACCGGCACGAGCTGCTTGCTGATGCCCTGGGTGATCGGGTGCAGGCGTGAGCCGGTGCCACCGGCCAGGATGATTCCGCGCATGGTTCTCACCCTAGGGGCCGTGGCGCTGCCGGACGCCCACCGGCTCGGCCACGGGGGCGTCGGCACCCTAGACTCCGCGGCATGGAACGCCTTCTTGTGACCGGGGGCGCGGGGTTCATCGGGTCGAACTTCGTGCACCACATCGTGGACCACACCGACCTGCAGGTCACCGTGCTCGACAAGCTGACCTACGCCGCGTCGAAGGAGTCCCTCGCGGGGCTTCCCGAGGACCGCGTGCAGCTGGTGGTCGGCGACATCGCCGACGAGGACGTCGTCGACCCGCTGGTGGCGGCCCACGACGCGGTCGTGCACTACGCGGCGGAGTCGCACAACGACAACTCGCTCCACGACCCGAGCCCCTTCATCAAGACCAACATCCTCGGGACCTACCAGATCCTCGAGGCCGTCCGGAAGCACGACAAGCGCCTGCACCACGTCTCGACCGACGAGGTCTACGGCGACCTCGAGCTCGACGACCCCAAGCGCTTCACCGAGGACACCCCCTACAACCCGTCCTCCCCCTACTCCGCGTCCAAGGCCGGCTCCGACCACCTGGTCCGCGCCTGGGTCCGCAGCTTCGGCGTGCGCGCGACCGTGTCCAACTGCTCGAACAACTACGGCCCCTGGCAGCACATCGAGAAGTTCATCCCGCGCCAGATCACCAACGTCATCGACGGCATCCGTCCCAAGCTCTACGGCTCCGGCGAGAACGTCCGCGACTGGATCCACGCCGACGACCACTCCTCGGCCGTGCTGACGATCCTCGAGAAGGGCCGCATCGGCGAGACCTACCTCATTGGCGCCGACGGCGAGAAGAACAACCTCGAGGTCGTACGCCTCATCCTCAAGCTCATGGGCCAGCCCGAGGACGCCTTCGACCACGTCAACGACCGTGCGGGCCACGACATGCGCTACGCCATCGAGTCGGGCAAGCTGCGCCACGAGCTCGGCTGGCAGCCGCAGTTCCAGGACTTCGAGTCCGGCCTGGCCAACACCATCGCGTGGTACCAGGAGCACGAGGACTGGTGGCGTCCGCACAAGGACGCCACGGAGGCGAAGTACGCGGAGAAGGGCCAGTGACCCTCCCCTCGCTCGAGACCACTCCGATCCCCGGCCTGGTCGTCGTACGCCTCGACCGCCGCGTCGACGACCGCGGGTTCTTCAAGGAGAACTGGCAGCGCGAGAAGATGCTCGCGATCGGGCTGCCCGACTTCGGCCCGGTGCAGAACAACATCTCCTTCAACGGTGACCGCGGCGTCACCCGCGGCCTCCACACCGAGCCGTGGGACAAGTTCATCTCGCTGGCCACCGGGCGGATCTTCGGCGCGTGGGTCGACATGCGCGAGGGCGAGACCTTCGGCACCACCTTCACCCTCGAGGTCGACACCTCGGTCGCCGTCTTCGTCCCGCGCGGCGTCGGCAACAGCTACCAGGTGCTCGAGGACGCGACCGCCTACACCTACCTCGTCAACGAGCACTGGCGACCCGGCGTCGCCTACCCCGCGCTCTCCCTCGACGACCCGACCGTCGCGATCCCGTGGCCGATCCCGCTGTCCGAGGCGATCATCAGCGAGAAGGACCGGAACAACCCGCGCCTCGACGACGTCGTCCCGATGAAGCCCAAGAAGACGCTCGTCCTGGGCGCCGGCGGCCAGCTCGGCACCGCGTTCGCGGCCGCCTTCCCCGAGGCCGACACCCTCACCCGCGCGGAGCTCGACGTCACCGACGCCGAGGCCGTCGCTGCCTTCCCGTGGCACGAGTACGCCGTCGTTCTCAACGCAGCTGCCTACACCGCCGTGGACGCCGCCGAGACCCACGAGGGCCGGGTCGCCGCGTGGGCCGCCAACGCCACCGGGCCCGCCACCTTGGCGCGGCTCTCCCGCGAGCACGGCTTCACGCTCGTGCACTTCTCCTCCGAGTACGTCTTCGACGGCACGGTCGACGGCCACACCGAGGACGAGCCGTTCTCGCCGCTCGGCGTCTACGCCCAGACCAAGGCCGCGGGCGACCTCGCCGTCGGCCTCGCGCCGCGCCACTACCTGCTGCGTACGTCCTGGGTGATCGGCGAGGGCAAGAACTTCGTCCGGACCATGCAGGCGCTCGCCGAGAAGGGCGTCTCCCCCAGCGTGGTCGACGACCAGGTCGGACGGCTCACCTTCACCGACGAGCTGGTCCGCGCGACCCGCCACCTCATCGACTCCGGCGCCGACTTCGGGACCTACCACGTCTCCAACGGCGGCCCCGCGATGTCGTGGCGCGAGGTGGCGCAGGCCGTCTTCGAGCGGTCGGGTCGCAGCGCCGAGGAGGTCTCGGGCACCAGCACGTCGGCGTACGCCGAGGGGGTGCTCGCGCAGGGCAACCCCTTCGCCCCCCGCCCGCTCAGCTCCGCGATGTCGCTCGACAAGATCCGCGCCACCGGCTTCGAGCCGGAGGACGCGCTCGCCGCGCTCGACCGCTACCTCGCCTGACCCGCAGCGCGGGAGGTCCGCGGCGCGGCGCCCGTCCGAGAGGTGAATTGACGTCAATTCAGTTCGGGCGCGGGCACGGGCGCGGGCTCAGGCTCGGTGGCCAAGGCGGCTCTCCGAGGTCACCCGAGCCGGCTCGTCGGCCGACCTTGGCGGCATCCGACATCGAAATCGCCGAGAAAGACGTCGTATGCCGCCACCCCGTGCCGGCCGGCGTCGTATGCCGCCACCCCCGGCGCAGGACGTACGCCGCGGGCTACCGCCGCGAGGTCACCTCGGCGAGCGCCGGGCGGACGTCGGCGATGTAGACGAGCGAGGCGATCGTGAAGACCAGGTGGATCAGCCCGAGCGGTGACGAGCCGATGAGGATCAGCTGTGCGCCGAAGCCGAGGCCGGTGATCGCGCACCAGGCCGGCTTGGTGAGCTTGCCGGCCGCCTCGTAGGCCTCGGCGGAGTAGGTGAGCGAGTTGATGAACGCGAATCCCTTGATCGCGAGCAGGACCACGAGCACGACGAGCATCAGGGTGCTCTGGAACGCGTAGATGTTCACCGCACCAGAGTAAGGGGCGCAGACGAACGAGACCCCCGCCGGATCGGCGGGGGTCTCGGTGTCAGAACAGCATCAGCTGGTCGTCATCGGCGTGCGCTCTTCAGTCGCCGACCTTCTCGGCGGCGTCGGCGGCGGCCTTGACCGCGTTGGTCGCGGTGGTCGCGGCAGCGGTGGCGGTGGCCTTCGCGCTGCTCTGGGCGGTGGCCGTCTTCTTGGCGGCGGTGTTGCGCGCGCGGGTCGCGGCGGCCTTCTTGCCGGCAGCCTTCTGCGTGGCCTTCTTGGCGGTCGGCTTCGGCTTGGGGGCAACCTTGGTCGCGGCGCTCTTGTCCGCGGCGGCGACGGTGGCCTCGGCGGCCTCCTTGGCCTGGGTCGCGGTGGTCTTGGCCTTGGCGGCGGTGGTCTTGGCCGACTTCACCGTGGCGGTGGTCGACTCCTGGCGGCGGATGCGGGTCACGAGGGACTCGCCGCGCTTGACCAGGTCGGCGTAGGTCGCGTTGGCGGCGGCGACGTTCTCGTCGACCAGCGTGGAGACCTGGGTGGTGACCTTGACGGGGTACGCCTTGGCCTCGGCCTGCAGCTCGGCGACGCGGGCCTCGATGGCGGCGCGGCGGGCCTTGGCGGTGGCCTTGGCGTCGAACTTCTGCAGGTCGGCGACGCGCTTCTGCACGTCGGCGACGGCGTCGCGGACGACCTCGACGGCCAGGTCGGTGACACCGACGTAGGCGAGGACGGGCTTGAGGGCCTCGGTCTTGATGTCGAACTTGGTGGTGGCCATGTCGTGCTCCTTCTGGTGGGTGATCATGCTTCGGGGTTCGGGGTGTCGCGCTCGTTGAGCGCCAGGAACGACGCGTAGACGTCGAGCAGCGACTGCTTCTGGCGCTCGGTGAGGCCGGGGTCAGAGAGGACGGCGAGCTCGACGCCACCGCCGTGCCCCGGGTCGGGGTGGACGATGCCGGCGCGCACGTAGAGCTGCTCCGCGGAGATCCGCAGCGCCCGGGCCAGCTGCTGGAGCACCTCGGCCGACGGCTTGCGCAGGCCGCGCTCGATCTGGCTCAGGTAGGGATTGCTGACGCCCACCTGGTCGGCGAGCTGTCGCAGCGAGAGCTGGGCGGCCAGGCGCTGCTCCTTGAGGTAGTCGCCCAGGGTGCCCAGGGAGCCGACGACAGCCTTGCTCGTCTTGGTGCTCTTGTCCTTGGCCATGTCTCCATTGTGCTAACTGGAGTTAGCAAACACAAACTCATACGCGGTGAGAGACCTCACAAACACCCGATCCGGACTGAATTCTCGGGTGCTAGCAGGCTGCTGGCAGGTAAAGCCTGCCACTCCCGCCTAGGATCTGACCATGTCCGCCCCGCCCCTGTCGGCCGCCCACCGCAAGGTCGTGGTGGTGCTGCTGGGCGCGTGGGTCACGCTGCTGGTCGTGACGCTGCTCGCGCCGTCGGCGGCGGGCCCGTCGTGGCTGGTCGGCACGCTCGCGGGGGCCGGCGACGCGGTCGGCGTACCCGCCGTGGTCACGGGCCAGACCGAGTTCGCCCTCAACGTCGTGGCGTTCGTCCCGGTCAGCTTCCTGGGCAGCCTGCTGTGGCCGCGACCGACGTGGCGCGACTGGACTGCCTATGGCTTCGTGGCGTCGTTCGGCGTCGAGGCGTTCCAGGCGGTCTTCCTGTCCGCGCGCTCGGCGACCCATGCCGATGTCGTGTCCAACACGCTCGGCGCGCTCGCTGGTGCGGTGCTGGCCGTCGCCTTCGTCCAGGTCAGGGAGCGGACGCTCTCAGAAGGTCGCGCGGATCTCCCCGACCGGTCGTCCCCCACCGAGCAGGACCAGCTGCCCGGTTGACGCGACCGCCTCGGCGTCCACGCCGGGCTCGTCGAGCACACCCGAGCGGCGCAGCGCCTCGGCCATCAGCACCGGGCGCACGCGGGGCGCGCCGTCGTCGGTCTTGAGCGCCCAGGCGCGGCCGTCGGGGAGCGCGATCGCGTAGCAGGACTCGGCGCCCGCCTTGCCGATCAGCCCGGGGATCGCCTTGTGCAGGGCGAGCTCGTCGCGGGTGGTGCCGCTGACGTACGCCGGGTGCTGGCGGATCGCGTCCGCCACCCTCTGCTCCGGGCCGTCGGTGGCGGTGGCCAGGGTCGAGAAGGCCCGGGCCAGCCCGACGAGCGAGGTGGACAGCAGGGGCGCCCCGCAGCCGTCGACCGCGATCGTGGTCACCGGCTCGCCCGTGAGCCGGGCGAACGTGTCGAGGATGGCGAGCTGGAGCGGGTGCGCCGGGTCGAGGTAGGTCGCGGCGTCCCAGCCCTTGAGCACGCAGGTCGCGAGCATCGCGGCGTGCTTGCCGGAGCAGTTCATCAGGATCGGAGACTTGGCGCCGCCGGCGCGGATGACCGCCTCACGGGCGGTGTCGTCGAGCGGCCAGTCCGGCGGGGTCTGCAGCGCCGACTCGTCCAGCCCGGCGGAGGCGAGCGTGCGGCGTACGCCCTCGATGTGGAACGGCTCCCCCGAGTGCGAGGCACAGGCCAGCGCGATGAGCTCCGGCGGCAGGTCCAGGCCGAGCTCGACCATCGCCAGCGCCTGGATGGGCTTGTTGCTCGAGCGCGGCAGCACCGGCACGTCGACCTCGCCGACCGACCAGTCGACCGAGCCGTCGGCGGCGAGCGCCACGACCGAGCCGTAGTGGTGCCCCTCGACGAAGCCCGAGCGGACGATCTCGGCCACGACGGGCAGACCAACGACAGAAGCAGCGGCAGGCATGGCCCGCAGGCTACCCACCGGCGTGGTGAGAGGATGCGCGGGTGATCCAGCACTGCCCCACGCCGACCGAGCTCGACGACTTGGAGCTCCTCGTCTCCGGTGCCTACGCGCCCCTCACCCGCTTCAACGAGCCCGGCAGCGCCGTGACGCTCGCGCTCCCCGACGGGGTGGAGGAGGCGGAGCTGGTCGACCCCGAGGGGCTGCCGCTCGCCCGCGTCTCGGCCGACGGGACGCTGGAGCCGCTGACGCACGCACAGTACGGCCCCTTCCGCCGGCTGCACCTCACCCCCGTCCAGGCGCGCGAGCAGCACGCCGGGGCCACGTGGGTGCCGGTCGTCGACGCGCTCACCGAGGCCGAGCTCGCGGAGCTCCGCGACCTCGGCCGGGTGGTCCTGGTTGCCCTCATGGGCACCGGCACCTCCGCGCTCTCCCCCACCGCGCTGGTCCGCGCCTCGCTCGCCGCGGCCGACCTGCTCGACGACGCCCGCGTGGTCGCCGTACCCCTCCCGTCGCACGGCGACGCCGACGTCGACCACGAGCTGGGTGCCCAGGTGGTGGCGACCTACGCCGGACCCGACCCCGTGCACGCCCTCGCCGACCCCTCACCGCTGGTCGAGGAGGGCGCCCAGCGCCCGTCACGAGACCTGTATCCAGCGGCGATCGCCGCGATCGTCGAGGAGGACCGCCCCGAGCCCGAGGAGCAGGGCCTGGTGCTCTTCTTCACCGGCCTCTCCGGCAGCGGCAAGTCGACGCTCGCCCGCGCCCTCATGGACCTGCTGCTCGAGCAGGGCGGCCGGAGCGTGACGAGCCTCGACGGCGACGTCGTACGCCGCCACCTGTCCGCCGGGCTCACCTTCTCCAAGGCCGACCGCGAGACCAACATCCGCCGCATCGGCTGGGTGGCCGCCGAGATCGCCCGGCACGGCGGCGTGGCCGTCTGCTCCCCGATCGCGCCGTTCGCCGAGACCCGCGAGCAGGTGCAGGAGATGGTCGAGGCCGCCGGCGGCGCGTTCTTCCTGGTCCATGTCGCGACCCCGCTGGAGGAGTGCGAGCGCCGCGACCGCAAGGGGTTGTACGCCAAGGCGCGGGCCGGCGAGATCCCGGAGTTCACCGGCATCTCGTCCCCCTACGAGGTCCCTGAGGAACCGGCCGTCCGGGTGGACACCACCGGTCGCACCATCGAGGACGCGCTCGGCGACGTCCTGGCCGCGCTCGACGAGGCGGGCTACCTGCACCTCAAGGACCGGACGTGAGCGAGCCGCTGCGGGTGCTCTTCGTCTGCACCGCCAACATCAGCCGCTCCCCCTTCCTGGAGCTCACCGCCCGGTCGCTGGCCGGCGAGGGCGCGGACGTCGTCTTCGCCAGCGCCGGGACGCACGGCTTCGACGCCCGGGCGATGGACGAGGCGATGGTGCCGCTGCTGCCGGGCGGCGCTGCCGCGGCCGGGCACGCCAGCCGGCGGCTGACCCGCGAGATCATGGCCGAGGCCGACGTCGTGCTGACCGCGGAGTCGGCCCACCGGACCTTCATCCTCGAGGAGTTCCCCCAGCACTTCCGCAAGGTCTTCACCGTCGGCCAGTTCGCCGCCTCGGTCGCCGAGCACCCCGAGCTCAGGGGGCGGGCGCTGGTCGAGGCGGCCGCGGCACGGCGTACGCCGGCGCGTCCCGAGCACGACATCGCCGACCCCTACCGGCGCGGGGATGTGGCCGCTGCGACGGCAGCCGACACAATGTCGAGAATGTTGAGCGTGATCGTCCCGCGACTGGCGGGTGGCACCGATGGATGACCTCCTGACCCTGACCGCGCTGTCGATCCTCGCGGCCGGCTTCATCGTCGGCATCGTCGTGGGGCTGACCGGCATGGGCGGCGGCGCGCTGATGACGCCGGCGCTGATCTTCCTGGGCGTCGGCGAGGCGGCCACGGTCGTCACCGCCGACCTCACCGCGGCCGCGGTCTACAAGACCGGCGGCGCGATCGTGCACAAGCGCGAGGGCTCGCCCAACATGCAGCTCGCCAAGTGGCTGATGCTCGGGTCGATCCCGATGGCGCTGCTCGGGCCACACCTGGTCTCGTGGGTGGTCGACCCGGAGGACATCGACGAGACCCTCAAGCTGTGCATCGGCTTCGCGCTGCTGCTGGCCGCGGCGACGTACGCCCTGCGCCTCTACCTCAACCTCCTGCGGGTCCGCGGTGGCCAGCACCCCGACGACAACCCGGCGATCCGGCCCGTCCCGACCCTGCTGGTCGGCGCGCTCGGCGGCCTGCTGGTCGGCGTCACGAGCGTCGGCTCGGGCTCGGTCATCATGATCGCCCTGCTGATGCTCTACCCCGGCCTCTCCGCGGTGAAGCTCGTCGGCACCGACCTCGTCCAGGCCGTACCCCTCGTCCTTGCCGCCGCGATCTCCAACATCGCCCTCCACGGCCTCGACTGGGGCATCCTCATCCCGCTCGTCCTCGGCTCCGTGCCCGGCACGCTGATCGGGTCGGCCATCGCCCCGCGCGTGCCGCAGTCCTTCATCCGCCGCGGCATCGTCGTCGTGCTGACCATGAGCGGCGTCGCGCTGCTCGACAAGGCCGGCTGGGCGCCGCTGGGCAAGGAGGAGACCCACCCGATCCTCATCGCCGGCGTCGGCCTCGCCGTGCTGCTGGTGCTGCCGATCGTGTGGGGCTTCCTGCGCAAGGGCCAGGGACTGCCGATGTTCGGCTCGCCCACCATCGCCCAGCTCGAGGACCCCGACTACCGCCCCGGGCTCGTCGGGATGAAGAAGGTCGAGCGCGACTGAGACCCCTGTGCCAGGTGGGGCGGGTGTAACAGGTGGAGGCCCTGCGGCGCTGTAGTGGTGACGAGGCGTGGCGAAAAGGGCCACGCCGTCATCCAGGAGGGTTCTACATGTCTGTCTCCATCCGCATCGCAGGTGTGGCCACCGCCGCGGCGGTTGCTCTCGGCGGAGGGTTCACCGTGTCCGCAGCCAGCGCCGACGAAGCCCCCACGACGGCTCCGTGCGCCGAGCAGCAGACCAAGGTCGACAAGGCCGAGGCCGCGCTCGCGCGGGTCACCGCCGTGTTCGCCCGCCAGCAGGCCCGCGTCGCGAAGGTCAAGGAGGTCGTGGCCGAGGCCGAGGCCGGCCAGGAGAAGGCCGAGGCCCGTCGCGCACTTGCCGACGCCAAGCAGGACCGCGACGAGACCAAGGTGACCAAGCGCGCGCAGCAGCAGCGCCTCGCCAAGGCGCAGGAGCGCCTCACCACGTGCGAGGCCGCGCAGGAGACCACCGAGGCCCCCGCGCCGGCCTGAGCAAGAAAGTTTCGGTGACCCCGTAACAGTTGGGGTTGCTGTGACGTTGAAGGCCTGAGCGGCCGCGTTCCGCTGGGCATCCGATCGCACGCCTGTGCTCCAACCCCCACTCGAGCACGGGTTACCCCACACCGCGAGAGGACCAGCCCGACCCAACGCACTACAGCGGCACGACCCTCCCCCAGGGTCGTGCCGCTGCTCCATTTCCTGCCCGTCGCTGGGCCGGTCCAGACACGCGTTGCACGGGTCTCCCTGACAGAGGAACATCCGTCCATGGGGGCACGACGGGGTGCGGCAGCCGTGATCGCGGGCCTCGCGATCGCGGTGACCGCGTGCAGCGACCCGGCCGAGCCGGACAGCCCCTCACCCTCGAGCTCGCCGTCGTCGAGCTCCTCGGCCAGCTCCCCGAGCGAGACCCCGTCGCCCACCTACCTGTCCGCGGGCGACCTACCGAAGCCGTTGACCCTGAAGGCCGTCCGGGGCCGCACGCTCCCCGCCGAGCCGTTCGCCGACTTCGCGGTGGCCGCCGGCGACGGCGTCTGGGTGTCCGGCGTCGCGCCGGGCGCGGTGAGGTACGACGCCCAGGGCCGCATCACGGCCAAGGTCAAGGTGCGGGGAGCGGTCGTCCAGGCCCTCGCCGACGACGGACCGGACGTGCTGGTGCCGAGCCTCACCCCCAGCCTGCTGCTGCGGCTCGACGCAGCGACCGGAGAAGAGCGTGCGCGTGTGAAGCTGCCCGCCAGCCCCGTCGCCGAGGCAGTCGTGGGCGCGGCGTACGGCCGGGCGTACGTCCTCGTGGAGCCGTCGGAGCCCCGGATCGCGGTGGTCGAGGGCAGCAAGGTGGTCGAGGAGATCCCCGGTCCGGACGGAGCGGTCGCGGTGCGCGCCGGCTACGGCTCCCTGTGGGTGCCCACGTCGAACCACACCGTCGAGCGCCTCGACCTGCGTACGCAGAAGTGGACGAGCATCCCGGTCGGACCGTCGCCACGCTTCCTCGACGTGGGCTTCGGTGCGGTCTGGGTGATGGACCAGGGCGACGGCTCGGTCACCCGCATCGACGCGCGCAGCGGGAAGGCCGAGCAGATCGCGGTGACCGGCCTCCGCATCGGCGGCGGCGACCTCACCGTGGGCGCCGGCGGCGTGTGGCTGCGCACGGACAACTCTGTGGCGCGCATCGACCCGCGCACGCGCGCGGTCACGCACCTCATCGAGCTGCCGCCCGGCAGCGCCAGCGCGGCCGCCGTCGACGGGATGCTGCTGATCACCAACCACGACCACGACGCCGTCCACGTGGTGCCACTGCCGCTGCAGGGGTGACGGGCGCCGACGGCGGTCCGGGTCACGGGTGGTCGAGGGCGGCCCGGGCTTCTCGGGCGTCGCGCTCCCGGGTCAGCGACGGCCAGTCCCGGTCCAGGTGGTCCAGGACCGCTCGGGCCGCGGTGGTGTGGCCCCACTCGGTGAACAGCCGGGCGAACAGGGGCCGCTGCACAGGCGGAAAGATCCGCTCCGGGTCGCCGGTGGCCCACGCGGCAAGAGCATCCCGCCCGGCAGTGCCCTCCAGCCACGGCAGCACCGTCGCCCGCAGCGCCTCGGCAACCGCCGCGGGGTCGGGTGACGTGTGGGTCGACGACGACAGCGTTGCGTCGGCCGGCGGGACCCGTGCCGGGTCGTCCGGCATCGGGTGCCGCTGGGCCTCGGGGACGCAGACCCCGTGGAAGAGCCAGATCTTGTCGCGGAGTGAGGTGCCGTCCGTCAGCTCGCCGAGACCGCGGGACACGAAGAGCACCTGCACCACGCCATCTCCGCAGTCGCGGTGGAAGTAGCGTCCGTCTGTCCGTTTCGTGAAACCGGAGGCAGTGATCAGCGGTGCCACCGCGTCGGCGACCGCCAAGGCCTGCTCGTCGGTGACCTCGCCCGCGAGCGTCGGAACCGGGCGAGGCGTCCGGTTGACCTCGACGACGGCGCGGATCACCGCGGCCGCGACGTCGTCCAGGTGGAGCCGAGTGGCCAGGTACACCACCCCACGGTCCTCGGCGAACACCTCCGCGATGCCGGGTTGGGCGGCCAAGGCCTGTTCGAGGCCGTCCTCTGCGGGATCGCAGTAGGTGTGGATCTCGTCGTCGAAGCTGACCAAGGTGTCGAACCCGTCGAGGGTGGTGTCGGCGGTGACGGAGAACCAGGTGGGCAGCTCGTCGAGCACTGGCTCCAGGTCGTCGAAGCGCGGCACGAGCGGACCACCCGCGGCACACTCTGCGAGCGCGGCGGAGACCGGGTCGGCGCCACTGGGGCGGTGCCGCGGCGGTGTTGCAGTCCGCCTCAGCCAGCCCACTGGGGCGCCTCAGGGTCGTGAGCTGTCGATGGCATACGAGACTCCTGTGCCGGGCGCGTGTGAGCAGGGATGCCACTGTGCCTGTGGCGAGCGACGCCCGCATCGGTATTGCGCGAGGTCGCTCGGCGATCTCGACGCTCCAGACGCGCGGCACTCAACCTACGTCCGCCTTGAGAACCTGACCTTGCCGTGCTTGTCGAGCGTGTGCTCGTAGGCGGGGTCGTGGACGAGGTGGTGGTGTGGGGGGCAGTAGAGCTCGCCGCCGTCGACGCTCGTCCCGCCGCCACGGGACCACTCGACCTTGTGGTGCGCCTGGCAGAGGGCGGGTGGTGCGTCGCAGCCGGCGGCTCGACAGCCGCCGTCGCGGATGCCCATCGCGATGCGTTGGGTCTCTGAGTGGAAGCGGCTCTTGCGACCGGCATCGAGGACTACGGACGGACCGCCGAGCACGAGGGGGATGATCCCGGCCCGGCACGCGAGGCGGCGGGCTTCGCCGGCGCTGATCTTGTCGCCGGTGTCGAGCGAGGCGGCCCTGAGGCCGCCGAGCAGGGTCTCGAGCTCCATGGTGACCACGACGGTGGCCGCTACGCCGCCCGCGGAGGGGACGGTGTCCTCGGGACGGGTCTCAAGGTAGTCGATGAACGCGAGCCCCAACCGGTGCCGCGAGAGCTTCGGCTCCGGAGGAGAGGGCTCAGCGGTGCCGGCCGCGGTGCTGCAGGGTTCGAGTGACCCGAGGGCCGTGGCCATCAGGTGCTTGCGCAGCATCGCGGCGTGCAGGGTCGGGATGGTGAACCGGCCGTGGGAGCGGCCGTGGCCGTCGTCGACCATGGTGAACGACGCCGCAGCGCGGGCGTCGGCCTCCTCCGCCTCGAGACGTCGGGCCTCCTCGCGGTCGGCGGCAGCGGGGTCGATGACCTCCAGCACCCGACGGCCCAGGACTCGCAGCGCCTTGGCGTCGTGCTCGCGAGCCTGGTCGAGCAGGAAGGCCTCAGCTGCCGCCGGCACCCAGGCGGCGACGTCGGCGGGCAGGGCGTCGACCGCATCCACGACGACACGCGCCTGGTCGCTGCGCAGCTCCCCGGCAGCCAGCGCCGTGGCGACCGGCTCGTGCTCCTCCAGCGCGGCGGCCAGCCGGGCCAGCCGGTGCGCCTCCGCACGCGTCGTACGAGTCTGGTGCGACCACCAGTTCGTCGCGCTCGTGGCACCGGACTCGCTGCCGGTGCCGACGGTCTCGGCGTGGCGCAGGACCTCCATGAGCACGGAGTCGAGCTGGCTCCGGGCTTCGGTCAGCAGCACCAGCGCGTCACCCGCCTCGGCTGCAGACATCGACCACAACGGAGCACCCGCGACAGCCGTCAGCTCCTCACGCAACCGCCGCGCCAGGGCGGTGACCCGGTGCTGTTCGGAGTACTGGAGGGCTGACATGCCTCCACCCTCCAGCGGATCACCGACACGTGCACCTCACACCCCGAACGCCTGTGGAGAAGCCCCTGAGAAGCCGCCCTGTGGACGCTCCACGGCCCATCGCATCGGGGCGACAGTGCGGTCTCGCCCGGCACCAGAACCCTCATCCCGTGTCCCAGCAGTGGATCTCTCGTGGGCACAGCGAGCATCCAGAGCGCTGACACTGGGCTCATGACGCGATCTGTGGCGGTGGCCTTCTGGACGGTGGCGGGCGTTCTCTGCCTGCTCGCGGGATGGGTCGCGACGCATCTCCCCACCTGAGGGAGGACCACGATCGGTGGTGTTGGTCACCTGGGGCCGTCCGTGACCTGTCGAGATGACGGACGCCGCGGGGCCGTCGCTTAGGCTCGTCAATGTTTCTTTGACGAGCAGAGGATTTCGCGTGGAGCTGCAGGACTACTGGCGCACCGTCCGACGACGGTGGCGGCTGGTTCTCGGAAGTGTCCTGGTGGTGCTCACTGTCGCCGCACTCTGGACGTGGACCGTCACCCCGCTCTACGCGTCGGACACCCGCATCTTCGTCTCGACCAGCCAGGCCGACGAGAACAGCGCCTACACGGGAAACCTCTTCGCCACCCAGCGTGTCGCTTCCTACGCCGACCTCGTCACCAGCAACCAGCTGGCCGAGCGCGTGGCGGCTGAGCTCGGTGACGCCGAAGCCATTGAGCTGCGCGAGCAGGTCACGGCATCGGCGGTGCCGGAGACCGTGCTCCTCGAGATCACCGCCACCGACGCCGACCCCGAGCGGGCCCGCGACATCGCCCAGGCGTACGCAGAGCAGCTGCAGCTCCTCGTCGAGGAGCTCGAGACTCCCCGCGGGACCGCGTCAGCCGTCGTCAAGGCAACCCTCATCGACGACGCCCAGGTCGCGGAGGCACCCGTGTCGCCCCAGCCGGCGCGCAACCTCGCCCTCGCAGCCGTGCTCGGCCTCCTGCTCGGCATCGGCCTCGCCGTCGCCCGCGAGCTCCTCGACACGACGCTCAAGAGCTCCGAGGACGTCGCCGAGCTCACCTCGGCCCCCGTGCTGGGCACCATCTTCCAGGACGCCAGCGCGAAGCGAGCGCCCCACGAGGTGCTGGCCACGGCGACACCGTGGGCCGAGGCCTTCCGCGTGCTGCGCACCAACATGCAGTACGTCGACGTTGACCACGACCAGAAGGTGCTGGTGCTCACCAGCTCCATCCCGGGCGAGGGCAAGACCACGACGGCCGTCAACCTCGCCGTCACGCTGACCCAGGCCGGGCAGAAGGTGGCGCTCGTCGAGTGCGACCTGCGCCGGCCGCAGATCGCCGAGCGCCTCGGGCTCGACGGCGCCATCGGCACGACGAGCGTCCTCATCGGCAAGGTCAGCGCCGAGGACGTCATGCAGCGTTACGCCGACACGTCCCTCGACGTGATGGTGTGCGGCCACATCCCGCCGAACCCCTCCGAGCTCCTGCAGTCCCAGGCCATGGAGACGCTCCTGCTCGAGCTGCGCTCGCGCTACGACATCGTGATCCTCGACGCCCCTCCGCTGCTCCCGGTGACCGACGCGGCGCTGCTCGCCACGCGAGCCGACGGCGCCGTCGTGGTGGTGAGCCACGGCCGCACCACCCGCGACCAGCTCTCGACCGCCATCCACCGGCTCGAGTCGGTCGACGCGACCACACTGGGAGTCGTCGTCAACCTGACACCCGCCAAGAAGGCGTCCAACGGCTATGGGTACGGCTACGGCTACGCCCCCGTCGAGGAGCCCGAGGCTGCCCTCACCGGCAGGCGTCGCCGCACCTGAGCCGGAACAGGTGTAAGCCCCGGGCGGGGTGGGTACCACTCACGCATGTTGCTCTCGGTTGCGCTCGCGGTCACGGGCTGGATAGTGCTGTCCTTCCCCCTGGCTGTGGTGGTCGGCCGCATGTTCGCGGGCGGACAGGGGCGCCCCGTCCGTCTCGCAGTCGTCAGCCCAGTCCGAGCAGCTCACGGCACTGCGCGGGCGACATCGGCTCACGCTGCGCGATCCGCCCGAGCTCGACCGCGCGAGACACCAGCTGACTGTTGGACTCGACCGGTACGCCACGGCTGATCGTCAGCACGTCCTCCATGCCGACGCGGAGGTGCCCGCCCATCGAGAGCGAGGCCATCGCCACCGCCAGGGTCGAGCGGCCGATGCCGGTGGCCGACCACGAGGTCACCTCGGGCGGCAGGGCGGCGACGCCGGCGACGAGCGCGGGGGCGGTGCCGGGCATCCCGCCGGGGACGCCCATCACGAAGTCGACGTGCGCGCGGCCGCCGGCCGGGACGCCGTACTCCCGGAAGAGCCGACCGAGCGCGTGCACCTGGCCGAGGTCGAAGAGCTCGAACTCCGGAGCCACTCCCCGCTCGAGCGCCAGCTGGTAGAGGTCCTTCACGAAGGGCCACGGGTTGAGGAAGACGTCGTCGCCGAAGTTGGTGGTGCCCATCGTCAGCGAGCAGGAGTCCGGTGACGCGTCGAGCACCTTGAGCCGCTCGTCGAGCGGGTCGTGCACCGAGCCGCCCGTGGACAGCTGCACGACGAGCGACGACGACGAGCGCACGGCGGCGACCCACTCCCGCAGGAGCCCCTGGTCGAGCGTGGGCTGGTGCGAGGTGTCGCGCACGTGGAGGTGGATCATCGCGGCGCCGGCCGCCTCGCACTCGGCCGCCGTGCGCGCGATCTCCTCCGGGGTGGTGGGGAGCTGCGGGCAGTCGGCCTTGGCGGTCTCGGCCCCGGTGGGGGCGACCGTGATCAGCAGAGCGTCAGACATGGCGGCATCCTTGCACCATGCGCGCAGTGATCCAGCGGGTCCTCTCCGCCACCGTCCGGGTCGACGGCGAGGTGGTCGGCCACATCGACGGGCCGGGCCTCCTGGTCTACCTCGGCGTCACCCACGACGACGGCCCGACCGAGGTCGCGTGGACGGCCCGCAAGATCTGGGACCTGCGCCTGCTGCGCGACGAGCAGAGCGCGAGCGACGTCGGCGCACCGGTGCTGGTGGTCAGCCAGTTCACCTTGTACGGCGACGCGCGCAAGGGCCGCCGTCCCACCTGGCAGGCCGCCGCGCCGGGCCCGGTGAGCGAGCCGGTGTACGACGCGGTGTGCGCCGAGCTCGTACGCCTCGGCGCGCAGGTGGCGAAGGGCCGCTTCGGCGCCGACATGCGGGTCGAGAGCGTCAACGATGGTCCGATCACCCTCGTGCTCGACAGCCCCTGACTCCCCACCTCCCACCCCCTCAAAGGTGGCCAACATCTCAATGCGTGCGGAAAGTGCGTCGGGACGGGGCAAGTCGACTACCGTTCTCGTCAAACGACCCCTTACAGGGGCGCAGTCCTCGTAGCCTCGGGGCCTGAACGGACGTGGGACGTGGGGTTCCGCGCCAACTCACACGGGAGACCCTGTTTTCATGAAGAAGCTCGCTTCTCTGTTCGCCACGTCCGCGCTCGCCCTGGGTGTCGCGCTGGTGGCGCCGGCGGCCAACGCCGCCGACCCCTACCCGCAGTCCGTCGAGACCACGTGCACGGTCACCACGAACACCCCGGTCCAGAAGGGCAACACGGTCCGCGTCCGCGTCAACTGGTTCTCGGCGGGCAACGCCACGCCGCGCGGCGACATCCAGGTCAACGTGATCCGCCGCAAGGACGACAAGCTCGTGCGCAGCGTCGAGCGCTACTTCTCCGGCGATGCCCTGACCTTCAAGTTCCGCGACCTCCGTCCCAGCGGCTACAAGGTGCGCATCGTGGCCACCGCTCCGGCGACGTCGGTGTTCAAGAGCTACCGGACGAGCACGTTCTTCCGCGTCACGCGCTGATCCGCGTTCGAACCTCTTCAACCTCTGCGATGGCGCTCACCCGCGATGCGGGTGGGCGCCGTCTGCGTGTCTGACGGTCGGTGATCCTGATGTCCTCCCCTGACGCACCTCGTCGCCGCTGGCGCCGGCCGATGGCCGCGCTGGCCGTGGCTGTCGTCGCTGCAGCCGGCTGGGCCGCCGTCCAGGCCTGGCTCGTCGCCGACGACCTGCAGTCCGCTCGCGACGTCGCGAGTGACGTGGCCGACGACCTCCAGGCCGGCAAGATCCAGGGCCTGGAGCCGCAGGTCGACCGCCTGCGCGAGCACGCGAGCGACGCCGCGGACCGTACGGACTCGGTGACGTGGCACGTGCTGTCGGCGCTGCCGTTCGTCGGTGACGACGTCGACGCGGTCGCCCGGGTCGCCCGTGCTGTCGACCTCGTGGCTGACGAGGCGGTGGTCCCACTGGTCGACACCGGGCTCGACCCTGCGACGTTCGCGCCGCGCGGAGGCCGCATCCCGCTGGCGCCGATCGAGGACGCCGCAGGCCCCATTTCGCAGGCAGCGGCGGGGCTGACGGAGGCCCGCGACGAGCTCGCCCAGGTCGAGGCCGACGGCCTCCTCGGCCCGGTGCGCGAGCCGTACGACGACGCCCTCGCCCAGGTGACCCGCGCCGAGCAGGCGCTGGACGTCGCCTCCCGCGGTGCCGATCTGCTGCCGACGATGCTGGGGGCCAACGAGCGGCGCACCTATCTCATGATCTTCCAGAACTCCGCGGAGGCAAGGTCGTTGGGCGGCATGCCCGGCATCGTCACCACCCTCACCGCCGACCGCGGGCGGCTGTCGATGGGCAGGACCTTCGCGTCCGGCGGCTTCGGGACGCTCGAGCGGCCGATCCTGCCGCTGACCGCCGAGGAGCGCAGGATCTGGTTCGACCAGCCGGGCACCGACATGCGCAACGCCGTGTTGATCCCCGACTTCCCCCGTGCCAGCGAGCTGATGGCGGCGCGGTTCGCCGAGGAGACCGGCCGACGGGTCGACGGCGTCCTGTCGGTCGACCCCGCAGCGATGTCGTACGTCGTGGGCGCGTCGGGCGGGTTCACCGTCAGGGACGTCGAGATGACGCAGGACACCTTCGTCGACGAGCTGCTCCACCAGACCTACCTGCGCTTCCCGGAGGACGGGGCTGCACAGGACGCCTTCTTCGCCGAGGTGGCAGCGACTGCCTTCGAGGACGCCCTGGGTGGCGGCGCGGACGCGAAGGAGCTCATCGAGGCCCTGGCACACGGGGTGGACGAAGGCCGGGTGCTTCTGCACTCGTTCGACGAGGACGAGCAGGCCGAGCTCGCGGGCACGCGGATCGCGGGCGAGCTGCCGGTAGACGCACAGGAGCCATTGCAGGTCGGGGTCTACGCCAACGACTCCACGGGCTCCAAGATGAGCTACTTCCTGCGCCACGACACCGACCTCGAGGTCACCTCCTGCGAGGGCGGCACCGCGGACGTCGCCGGGCGCCTGGCGGTGCACTCCGACACCCCCGACGGAGCAGCGTCCCTGCCCGTCTCGGTCACCGGCCCCGGCACGTCCGGCGTGCCGCGAGGCGTGCAGCTCGACACCTTCACCCTCGTGGGCCCGGTCGGCGGGAAGATCACCGACATCGAGATCGACGGCAAGCCCACTGAGGAAGACCTCGCCACCTACCGCGGCCGTCCCGTGGCCAAGGTGCCGCTGTGGCTGGACCCGCAGGCCCAGGTCGAGGTCACGTGGCGGATGACCGGTCCCACAGGGGGCGCCGACGCGCTCGAGCTGCGGACCACCCCCGGCGTCAAGACCGGTGGCGACGTCGTCCGCACGACGCTCTCGTGCGGATGACCCGCTGAGGCGGGGCTACTGCGGGCCGGTCTCCCAGACCCGCGCCCAGTCGACCTCCATGGTCTCGGGCAGCTTGCCGTTGAAGCGCGGCAGCTCGTAGTCCGACGACAGCAGCGACAGGATGAGGAACTCCGGCTGACCTGAGGTCACGCCCTCGAGGCGCTGGGTGACGCGGCCGTCGATGCGGAAGACGTATTCCTCAGGGGTCCACTCGACCGAGAAGACGTGGTACTGCTCGGACCAGTCGTCGCCCAGCTCCTCGACGTCCGGGAGCCAGCCGCCGACGGTCTGCTTCTTCCCCTGCTTGTCGAGGAAGTAGGTGAAGCTGGTCAGGCCACCCTCGGGGTGCTCGTCGCCGAAGTACTCCATGATGTCGATCTCCGCGCCGCCCTCCTTCGGACCCAGCGGCTTCTGGCCGGCCACGCTCTGCATCCAGAACGCCGCGTGCTGGCCGCGCGCCGACTGCGTCTTGATGCGGGCGGCCGCGAAGCCGTAGGTGAAGTCGTAGCGGCCCTGCGTGCCCACATGTCCGTTGAGCCGCTGGGGGAAGCGCTTGCGGCGGCCGGGCAGCTGGCACTCGCCGCCCTTCGGGTCCTCGAGCACGGTCAGCTTCAGCACGCCGTCGCCGACCTCGGAGCCGCTCGCGTCGGCGCGGGAGCAGGTGCGGACGCCGGTGAAGCCCTGGTCGCGCGTGTGCCACGCGCCGTCGGGCTCGTCGACGGAGTCCTCGTCGAAGTCGTCGGTGAAGCTCGCTTCCGGCGCGTCCGAGGTCGACGCCTCCGCACCGATCGCGTCGTCGCCCTTGCCGGCGATGACGAGCAGGTCGCCCGAGACGTCGCTGGTCAGGGCCACCGTGCCGTCCTTGCCGGTCTCCCCCTCGGAGACGGACTCCCAGCCACCACCGTCGGTCTTGGCGTAGAGGGTGACGGCCGTGCCCTTCTCGACATCACCGATGGTGGCGTCGACCACCCAGTCGGCGTCGTCGGCGGCCTCGGTGTCCTCGCCGGTCGCGGCCAGCTGGGGCAGGACCTGCACGTCGACCGCGTCGCTCTTCTCGTACGACGGGGGGCTGGCGTCGCCGGCCGAGGAGCAGGCGGCCGTGACGCAGGCCACGGCGAGGAGCCCGGGCAGCACTCGCTGACGCGCGCGTGAGCGGGGAACGAGTCGAAGGGTGCGGCTCATTCGGCCGAGTCTGTCCGACACCACGCGGTCGTGCGAATTCGCCGCGCGGACCGCCGTGGCTACGATGAGGGCTGCTGTCCCCGAGAGAGGTCCTTGCTACGCCATGACCAACACCCACGTCGACTACCAGCTGAGTCAGCTGGACCAGCTCGAGGCCGAGTCGATCCACATCTTCCGTGAGGTCGCTGCCGAGTTCGAGAAGCCGGTCCTGATGTTCTCGGGCGGCAAGGACTCCATCGTCATGCTCCGCCTGGCGGAGAAGGCGTTCTTCCCGGCCAAGCTGCCGTTCCCGCTGTTGCAGGTCGACACCGGCCTGGACTTCGACGAGGTGCTCACGACGCGCGACTCGTGGGTCGAGCGGCTCGGCGCCCGGATGATCGTCGCCACCATCGACGAGGCGATCGCCGCCGGTCACGTGGTCGACGACGGCAAGACCAGCCGCAACCGCATGCAGATCGGCACGCTGCTCGGTGCCATCGAGGAGAACGGCTTCACCGCCGCCTTCGGTGGCGGTCGCCGCGACGAGGAGAAGGCCCGCGCCAAGGAGCGCGTCTACTCCCACCGCGACGACTTCGGTCAGTGGGACCCCAAGATGCAGCGCCCCGAGCTGTGGAGCCTCTACAACGGGCGCATCCACGCCGGCGAGCACATGCGGATCTTCCCGCTGTCGAACTGGACCGAGCTCGACATCTGGAGCTACATCCACCGCGAGCAGATCGAGATCCCCTCGATCTACTTCGCCCACGAGCGCGAGGTCATCGAGCGCGACGGCATGCTGCTCTCGGTCGGCCCGGAGATCCAGCCCAAGGCTGGCGAGAAGGTCGAGTCCCGGATGGTCCGCTTCCGCACCGTGGGTGACCGCACCCAGACCGGCTGCGTGGAGTCCGAAGCCAAGGACACCGCAGCCATCATCGAAGAGATCGCCGTGGCCCGCGTCACCGAGCGTGGCGCCACCCGTGGTGACGACCGCTTCTCCGAGGCAGCCATGGAAGACCGCAAGAAGGAGGGCTACTTCTGATGGCCGACGTCAAGACCACCGCCGGCGAGGAAGCTGCCGCTGTCACCGAGAACGCCGACCTGCTGCGGTTCGCGACCGCCGGGTCGGTCGACGACGGCAAGTCCACCCTCATCGGGCGGCTGCTGCTGGACTCGAAGTCGATCTTCGAGGACCAGCTCGAGGCGGTGGAGTCCACCTCGCAGTCCAAGGGCTACGACTACACCGACCTCGCGCTGCTGACCGACGGGTTGCGTTCGGAGCGTGAGCAGGGCATCACCATCGACGTGGCCTACCGCTACTTCGCGACGCCCAACCGCAAGTTCATCATCGCCGACACCCCCGGGCACATCCAGTACACCCGCAACATGGTCACCGGCGCCTCGACCGCCGACCTGGGTCTCGTGCTGGTCGACGCCCGCCAGGGCCTGACCGAGCAGTCGCGTCGCCACGCGGTGCTGCTGTCCCTGCTGCGGGTGCCCCACCTGGTGCTGGCCATCAACAAGATGGACCTCGTCGACTGGTCGGAGGAGGTCTACGAGAAGATCCACCGCGAGTTCACGACCTTCGCGACCAAGCTCAACATCCCCGACCTCGAGGTCATCCCGATCTCGGCGCTGCAGGGCGACAACGTCGTCAACCGCTCCGAGAACACCCCGTGGTACTCCGGCCCGACGCTCATGCACCACCTCGAGCACGTCCACGTCGCCTCCGACCGCGACCTCGTGGACACCCGCTTCCCGGTGCAGTACGTCATCCGCCCCAAGTCGGACCAGTACCACGACTTCCGCGGCTACGCCGGCCAGGTCGCCGGCGGCGTGCTGAAGAAGGGCGACGAGGTCGTCGTCCTCCCCTCCGGCATGACCTCGACCATCTCCAGGGTCGAGCTCTTCGACCAGGAGATCTCCGAGGCCTTCCCGCCGATGTCGGTCACCGTGCACCTCGAGGACGACGTCGACGTCTCCCGCGGCGACATGATCGCCCGGCCCAAGAACGCGCCCAAGCCGTCGCAGGACATCGACGCGATGATCTGCTGGATGACCAACGAGCCGCTGCGTCCGCGCCAGAAGCTCGCCATCAAGCACACCACCCGCACGGGCCGCGCGATGGTCAAGGACATCCAGTACCGCCTCGACGTCAACACCCTGCACCGGGACCAGGACACCAAGGAGCTCGGCCTCAACGAGATCGGCCGCGTCCAGCTGCGCACCACCGTGCCGCTGCTGTGCGACCCCTACTCCAAGAACCGCACCACCGGCTCGTTCATCCTCATCGACGAGGCGACCGGGGTCACGGTTGGCGCAGGCATGATCAACAGCGGCAGCTGAGCCAATGTTCGACCGAGTCTTCGCCTACTACCCGCGCGGCTCACACACGGGTGGCCCTGAGGCCGTGCACCAGCTTGTTGACTCGCTTCGGCGCCAGTCTGTTGAAGCCTACGTCGTTCCCTACCCCGACACCGCCCATCTCCCTCGAGTCGCAGCGTACGACATATATGACTGCCCGGAAGAGGCGTTTCCGATAGACGCTTCGGGCACAGCCGTTGTTCTTCCCGAGGTCTCTTTCGCCCCGGGGGTCGGGCTCGCCAAGGCAACACCCGTCTGCTGGTGGTTGAGCGTCGACAACGCTGCGGTCGTCAGATACGAGCCCGGTTTTCAGTATCAAAGGCCGAATCTGTTCACTCGGGAACGCGCCAGACACCTTCGTAGGCGCCACCGCCAGCGCCGGATCTTGCAGGCAGTCCTGCCTCGGGCACTTCACGCAACGCAGTCCCACTACGCTTGGGCGTACTTGAACATCAAATACGGGATTATCAGCTCCATGCTGTCTGACTACACGCGCGCTCCCGAAGACACCGACGGCATGCACGGCCCCGCCGACACCCGATCTATTGCGTACAACCCCAAGAAGGGCTCAGCGCTCCTAGAGCAGATACGCAGCGCTGCCAATGAGGACATCGACTGGCGTCCAATCCAGGGCATGTCTGCGTCACAAGTCTTTGAGTTGCTTCACGGAACCTCCTTATACCTAGATACTGGCAACCATCCCGGGAAAGATCGCCTGCCGCGCGAGGCCGCCCTCGCAGGGGCGGTGACGCTTGCGGTCCGAAGGGGCTCTGCTGCATTCGACCAGGACGTACCTATTCCGACATCGCATAAGTTCAACCCCGGTCCAGATGCAGTACAACACGCAGTCACAATGATTGAAGACGTCTTCGCGGACCTTGAGGGCGCCCGCCGCGCGCAAGCAAGCTATCGAAACACGATCCTGCGAGAGAAGGCGCACTTCGACGCGGAGGTTAGCGCGCTATTCATCGAGCGCGCCCAGCCGGCCGATAGATACCGCATTGCGTAGTCGTATTGCTGCAGACGAGCGGGGCTCTGACACATTTCGCCCCCACAAAGTCTTCTTTGGATTTGCAGCGCTACCGGCTCTGTCCATTCTGACACCGCTTCTCCTATTACCTATCCTCGCTCGGCATTCGGGCGAGGCGGAGTGGGCGGCTCTCGCCATTGGTCAAGGCGTCGGGTCGGTCGCCGCTAGCGTGATCGCGTGTGGATATTCGCTTCTCGGACCCAGTTTCATCGGTCGCACGGCGCCACCTCTACGGCCGTCCGTGTACCGACGTTCTTTAGCAGTTCGGACCAAATCCTGGCTGTTGGTCACACCTCTAGCTTGCATGGTCACCGGATATATTTGTCACGGTGCAGTACTTTTCGGTGTCCTGAACTGCATAGCCATCTCGGCGAACGGGCTATCGCCTATGTGGTACAACATTGGGCTGGGTCGCCCGATAGATGCTGCTAAGTTCGACATCCTGCCGCGAGTCCTCGGAACCGTCGGATCAAGCGTGCTGGTCATTTATGGCGCGCCCACTGAGGTCTACCCTGCCCTCTTGGCAGCCTGTTCTGCCTTGGGGGTTCTGCTTTTCGCGCGCAAGCTCGGGGCGTTGACTGGCGGGTTACGAGTCGAACGACCCATGAGCGGTCCAACGGCGGCCGCATTGCGTAAGGCGACCATCACCGAGTTCCTTGGCACAATGTACTCCTCAGCCAGCGCTCCGTTGGCAGGCGCTAGTTCAACGACGAGTCAGGCATCCGAGTTCACATCGGGCGACAGGCTTTACCGACTCAGTTGTTACGGAATTACAGCGCTTGGAAACACTCTGCAGGGCTGGATTGCCGCCGCAGCCGATGGCAGCGAGCGTGCCCGGATGAGGCGAGCTCTCTTGGCCCATCTGGTGCTGGGCGCGCTGGGTCTTGTCTCAATCTCGCTAACCGGATCACTCGTTACACAACTTTTGTTCACATCCGACCATGCCATCTCACCGCAATGCTCCCTCTGGTTGGGTGCCGCATTCCTATTCATATCGCTCAACACATCTACCGGCAGACATGTCCTTGCGCCAGCCCAACGTGCTGCCGTTCTATTGAGCAGTACCACAGCGGGAGCACTAGTGGGTGTGCCAGCGATCGCCCTACTCGCGGGTGGATGGGGCGCCGCAGGTGCCGCGGCAGGAATGGCACTCAGCCAGGCAGTCGTGCTGGCTGTACAGGTGCCCAGCGCGCTCAGAGTTCTTAGCAAGCGTCAGTCTGATCTGCGTTAGGTCGCCTGGGCTCGACGTAGCGGAGCACTCAAAGTCAGAACCGGTTGTCGGTGCTGATCAATTCGGTGAGGGCTTGGTAATACTTCGGGACCACGTGGCTCGGCGCGTACTGAGCGCCCACCGCTCGTGCCTCTCCACGAATCACGTTCCATTCATCCGCAGTTAGGGCTCGCAGCTCATGGAGTAGCCGCGGCAGGTCAGAAACTTCCCGAATGACGCGCCCGACCCCGTGCCTCCGAACAATCTCACTAGCACCAGAGTCTCCGACAACGATCGGAAGCAAGCCAGCCTGCATGGCCTCTACGACCGTTCTTCCGAACGCTTCATGAACTGACGCGTTGATGAGGCAATCCGCGGCGGCAAGTTCTGCCGCTACATCGGTCGTGCGTTCCCGTACATCAACGACTTCGGGGTGTTCTTTGGCAACGTCGCGAACACACTTCTCATATTCGCTCGAGGCGGTCGGCGCAGACAGGCCAGTGACGCGCAACTCTACCGAGTTCGGTGCCATCAGGGCGCAGATCTTTGCGACTTCGAGAACCCGCTTATGGGGCGTCACCTGTCCAAGCATCGAAAGCCTCAATGGCGCTCCCGCCCGTCGTGGCTTTACGACCTTCGCAGGAATCAGGCGGACTGGCCGGCCCACTATGCGGACGCGACTCTCTGGCAGTCCAGTGGCCAGGTCACTGCTTGTCGCGATTACGCCGTCACACAACCCGACCAGAAGCCGCAAAGCGCGATTCCCAAGACTGCCTGCGAACGTTTCGTGTAGATCTAGAACACAGGGACGACGTGCCATTTTGGCAGCTGGCAAGACCTGTAACAACTCCCATGTCCCAAAGCAGACAACAGCGTCATATGTGCGCAAGCGGACGGCCAAAGGAATGCTGTATAGGCAAGCCAGAATCACATCGGCGACCAATAGCCACGGCGCTTTCCGAATTCCGCCGCTACCCCTTGTGAATCTTGGCGCCATTGCGACACCCGAGGCCGCGAGATCAGGAACACCCAAGAGCGGCGAATCGGGATGGGCAAGAATATCCGCCTTGAAGCCCGGGGTCGCCTGCACGATCTCAAGCAGACTCCTCTCCGCCCCCCAAATGACGAGCGCATCAGAACAGAACGCTACCCGGATAGTCATTCGGAATCGCCGCGTCTCCGGAGAACTCGTGCAGGCGTTCCAGCCACGATCACGTTTGGTTCGATACTTCCACGCACGACGGAGCCAGCTGCGACTACGACTCCGCTGCCGACAACTGCCCCCGCAAGAATGGTCGCTCCGGCACCGATCCACACGTCATCACCGATGACGGTCCGGCGTCGCTCCTCACCCTGTTCCCGGATTGGAACATGAGGGTCAGAAATTACGTGATTCTCGCTCACGATTGTGACGTGGGGGCCAATTAGACAATCACGGCCAATCTCAACGCCTCCCTGACCGAGAATGACGTTATATGCGCCGACTGCGCTACGATCGCCGATCTTAATTCCTTCACCGAGATTTCTATAAACCCCCGAGCCTCTTAGAAGCGCACCGCGATCGATTGTCACGCGATCCCCAAGAGTCACTCCCGACTTGGAGATCGAGTCAATTATAACGTCCGGCCCAACGGTGACGAACCGGCCCGCCGTCAACTTTGCACCCTTCACGCGGAAATTCGGTCCAGCCAGGAACAGCCACCTGCCTCGCACCGCGCCACGAGCAAGCCACACGCCCCGGGACCAAAGCATCGCGCTCAACTCCGACGTACTGAGCTGCAATTCGGTCCCTGGCGGCAGCCCACGCACTTTCGCGTAAACTCGATTGATACTCATCTCGTCGCACTACCTATTTGTGACGTGAACGAATCACGCATACGTTCAACAACCTCTTCCCACGGAGTTACGGAAACACTGGTTGGCTGGGCAAGTTCGATTTGCTCCTTCACGACGCGGGCCATTGACTCGCCGGAGTGGGGATCGAAGAGCCGCTCCTCACCGAGAAGTTCCCTAAAAGCCGGAATGCTGGAGGCAGCGATGGGCGTGCCGAATCGGGACGCCTCGACGATCGGCAACCCAAAGCCCTCGTCCAGCGAAGGAAATACGAGCAGACTTGTGTTTTCGTAGCACCACTTAAGTTCCGCGTCTGACAGAAAGCCCGCGCGCACCACACTAGGGCGGTCGAGAGAATCGGGCGCACGCATCATGCCATCGGGGGACCCCACAACCACCAGTGGCCGATCCACACCGCACACTCCATGGGCTGTCAGGGCGTCAGCCAAGGCCGCCACGTTCTTGCGCTCGTTTAGCCGCCCCACCGTCAACACGAAGGGCCGCCCGCGAAGGCCAAGTTGGGGCTCTATGGGTATCACTTGCGTTAGACCATCATCGACGCCGAGTGACGTAGACACAACGTCTCCGCGTCGCGTTCGTCCAAGAATCCGATCGATGCGCTCCGCTTCCGCGGCGCTAGAAGTGAAGACGATATCTGAGCGGCGCGCCAGGGGTACGGAAATACCCAGATATGCTCGCTCCTTCATCGTAAACCACGTCGGGTGTTCGACGAACATAAGGTCATGAACGAACACACCGCGAACGCTTTGACGTGAGCCAAGCGAGAAATTCTGGGCTAGAGAGGCGTCAACACTGCGCGACAAGCGGCGAAAATCCGTCATCAGTGCAAGGACATGTTGAGGCTTATTGGTCCAAGCGACGTCGACGTCCGGCAGTTCAGACGCGTCGACCGCCGCGTGCAGCATGACCGTTATCCGATCATCCGGAAACCGCTCGGCCCATGCACGAACGATTGACCGCACAACTCGTTTTCCGGAAGGCGGGCCATCCTTCCACCAATATCCGTCAAACAGAATGCGCAAGACCGTCCCTACCTCTCATTGTATGCGGGACCTCATCCTCATCCTCGCCCTCGCGAACGAATAGCGCCATCAAAACCCAAGGAAAAGCGAACCAGAAAGGATTCGTAAGTGAGGCTACTACGACGAGTGACACGAAGAATCCAAGACCAGCCCTGCCTGCCCTCGCTACGAGCATGAAGAACGCCGTTATGAAGAGCAGCGCTCCAGGAAGGCCGCCATCGTAGATGAGTGCAACCCACCACGATGCGAGGTAGTCACTTCCATCTCCGCTGATCGAACTGTAATGGCTTTGCGTATACGCATTAACGCCATGCCCCACCAGCAATCGCTCGCCCCGGATCTCGTCAATGGCATGCTCGACCGTCTGATTACGGGAAGCGCCCGTGCCAGAACTCCAAGGCTTTTCGATGCTCGTCCTTGACTCGATCGCAATTGAAAGATTCTGAGCAATAGAAGGTACTGCCAATGTGAGCACGCCGGCCAAAGCCATCAGAACGAGTCCGACTAGGAATCCACGTGGGCGTTTACGAGCGTACGAGACCAAGGCGACCATCGCGTAGAGAAGGATCGCGATCCGAGTAAGGGTGAGGAATATTGCCACTCCTGCCAGCACCACCGCCAAGGAGTGAAACCTCCATGAATCGAAAGCGTGCAAGCGCAGGTATGCCAGAAGGAGGAGAAGAATCAAATAGGCTAAGAGGTTCGGTTCTAACATGCCCCCCTCGAGCCGGGGGAATGAAGAGGCGTAATCGGGTTCGACGGCCCACGTGCCATAGCCAGTCAGTTGGTAGACGAGCCAGATGCCAACCATAGAGCTGCCGTACAGCATGAGGGCCGTACGCAGTCCCCACACCACCTCTTCGGTGCCCATACGCGAGTGCAGAACGATATACCCAGAAACGGCTCCAGCAAGGATCCAAATCAACAGCCGCGTTGATTCGGATGGTGACGGCGCGTACAAGCTGGTGAAAAGCAAGACTACGAACCATCCAGTCATAAGTATTAGCATGTGACCAAATGGTTTCTTAGTGGAACGCAGTCCATGTAGCGCGAGAAGGCCGATTCCTATGTGTTCCGGCAGGACAGAAACGGGGCCGATCGCTAACTGAAAGGCACTGCCTCCGAGGCTTAGAAGCAGTAGCAACCATGCGCCGCGCCTGGAGGCCGCTCCCCAGCAAAGCAGGGCAGCGCCGAGCGTTAGTGCCGCGTAGGCCATGTGATCACTTTCCATACCTGCGAGGGCTCGATATGCTCATTCCATGACGTGCAATTTCCGAACCAGCGGCCGTCCGACGACGGTCCTGTATGTCGGGGTTCGAGACACATCCTACCCGCGATTCGTGCGCATTCGCGACTTTCTAGAGCGTTCTGGCTGCGAAGTGACGGTCTGGAACGTCGAGTTCCCGCACTCTTCGGTTCTCGAGAGCAGGTCCATGATGCGCAGAGCCAGGGAGCATGCCGGTCAATTCGACTTGGTCATATGTGCTGAATTCTCGCTACAACTGGCCGCAGCGGCTTGGTTCGTCGCTCGGTGGTCGTCCGCAAAATTGCTGATCGACTTCTTTGTTGGTCTCTACGAAACTCATGTATTGGATAGCCAACGAGTGCAGAAGGGTTCATTCAAGGCTGTCACCTATTGGGCGCTCGATTGGATCGGCCTCAACTTGGGCGACTATGTTGTGACAGATACCTTGCCGAGGGCTTCCCACCTGCAGCGCCGAAGGATCCGCCGAGGCTCTGTGCAGCACCTACCCGTCGGTGCGCCAGAATGGGCGATTCCGGCTGAGTTCAGTCCTCATGATGTACCCCGAATCCTCTATTATGGAAATTTTGTCGCGCTCCACGGATTTCCCACGCTCTTGTCTGGTTTGAACGAACTTCAGAGCCGTCTCGACTTTGAGTTCGTAGTTGTGGGCCCTAGATTTAAGGGCTCTGACTACGATCCAGACTTGAAGCGCTACGGACTGATGCCGAGGACGATTCTCAAAGACAGTATCCCCGAAGATCTTCTTCAAAGGGAAATTGGACGGTCGGACGTGGTACTTGGCGTATTTGGGTCGTCGCGGAAAGCCAAAACGGTCGTTCCCAATAAGGTGTACCAAGGACTGGCAATGGGAAAGACGGTTGTGACGCGCGCGAGTGAAGCCTACGCGGAGATGCGACCGCTATTCGATGGCACCCTAATCGAGGTACACGACCTCTCTCCGGCCGGGATTGCAGACGGGCTCGAGGTTGCTGTTGGTCGGGCGATGGAGTCTTCAGATCTGTCCGGATCCCTCCCGCACCACAGGGTGTCAGATTATGTTGATGCCCAATTCGTGACCGTTTGGTGCCAGATCCTGGCCTAGGGCAGCCCATCAGTTCCAGACACCACACGGACAAGGTTCTCGTATTCATCTGCGACAGCGTCCCAGCGGTACATGCGCTCGACGTGCATTCGGCCGGCGATGCCACGCGCCCCGGTCCGCATCAGGTCGAGGTCGTCCTGCTTGATCGCAAACGACACGTCCTCAGCAGAGGCGAAGAACCGCGCGTGGCCGCCAGTCACCTCGGTGTTGAAGTCGACGTCGAACGCGGTCACCGGAGCACCGCATCCCATGGCTCGAAGGAGGGACGGGTTGGTGCCGCCCACCGAGTGGCCGTGCAAGTAGCTCCGGCAGTTGGCGTAGAGTTGGTTCAGAAGGTCCTGATCCCAGACGCCGCCCAGGAAGCGGGCGTCCGAGTCGCCAGCCGCCTGACGCACGTTGACCATGTACTCGTCGCCGTACGGCGCCGTGCCGACCACGACCAGCGGGAGCTCGGAGCCGCTGCCGGCGTAGCCCTCGACGATGACTTCGACGTGGTTCTCCGGCTCCATCCGCGCGACGACCAGGTGATACTGGCCCGGCGCGAGGTCGAGCTCGCCCAGCCGGTCGGATCCGGGGTCAAGGATCGGGGCGCCGTAGGCGATGAGGTGGCTCTCACGGCCGTACTCGGCCTTCAGGTAGTCCGCGATGCCCTGCGCGTCGGCGATGAGCGCGAGGCCGGAGCGGGCGGCGACGCGCTCCGCGCGCTTGTAGTACTTGGCCCCGAGACCTGCCCACTTGGCACGCTTCCACTCGAGGCCGTCCATGTGGACCGCGACCGGGATGCGCGCCGCCTTGAGCCAGCCAATGAACGGGGCGTTGCCAGCGTTGAAGAGGATGGCCGCGTCGGGCCGCTCTTTCATCGCGTGCAGCACGGAGAGACCGGTATGGCTAAGCGTCTCGAGCGATCGCTTCTTGACTGCTGGGAGGTGGACCAGGTCCATGCCCAGGTGCGTCTCGATCGAGGTGTCAGCGTTGCGACAGTAGACGGTGACACGATGTCCCCGGTCCACCAACCGACGCCCGACCTCCTCGACCGCGGTCTCGAAACCACCGTACGCTGCGGGAACTCCCCGAGTGCCGATCATGGCGATGTGCATTGCTTGGGTCTTCCGTTTGGTTCTGTCCGTCATGGAGCCTAGGCGACCCGTGACATCAGTAGGCGCCTTGGCCACGAGTCACAGCGCGCACCGTGCGCAGCATGATCATGAGATCGCCGGTGATCGACCAGTTGTCCACATAGGCCAGGTCGAGCCGCTCGGCCTCGTCGAAGGATAGGTCGCTGCGGCCCGAAACCTGCCACAGCCCGGTCATGCCAGGACGCACGTACATCCGACGACGCATCTGAGTGGAGTACTGGGCGACCTCCGATGCCAGCGGCGGGCGAGGGCCGACCAGGCTCATGTCGCCCCGAAGGACGTCGAACAGCTGAGGAAGCTCGTCGAGGGAGAACCTGCGGATGAAGGAACCGACGCGAGTCACGCGCGGGTCCTGCCGCATCTTGAAGAGGACCGCGTCCGATTCGTTGAGCGCGCGCAGGCCCTCGAGGCGCTGGTCAGCATCCACGGACATCGAACGGAACTTCGTGATGCGGAAGGTCTCCTCGTGACGACCGACCCGCTGCTGGCGGTAGAACACCGGACCAGGGCTGTCCAGCTTGATCGCGATAGCCGTCAGAATGAGGACGGGGGCCAGCACGATCAGCAGGGCGAGCGAACCCAGGGTGTCGAACGCGGTCTTCCAGACCCTGTCGGCTCCGGCGTACTGCGGCTCACGGAGGTGCAGCATCGGCATGCCGGAGACGTCGTGGAGACGCACCCGGGACGACGACACGTCGAGGACGTTGGGCGAGATCATGAGCTCGATCCCCGTGCCCTCGAGCCGCCATTGAAGGTCGCGCAGCGACTCGTGCCCGAGGTGCTCGGTGTCCGTGACGACAACAGCGGCCGCGCCCGCGACGTTCAGCGCCTCGGCAAAGTCGAGCTGGGCCGACATGACGGGGATGTCGGTGGAGAAGCCGTCAAGGATGCCGGCAGCGGAGGCCGCGTCGGGCACCCACACGCCGCCCACGGCGTAGCCCGCGGTGGGGTGCTTGGCGAACCAGGAGGTCAGCTGTCCTGCCGAGCGCTCGCCACCGACGACGAGCACCTTCCTGGTGGCCCGACCCTGGGCACGTGCGCGATGAAGGGCCACGCGAGCCAGCTTGCGCTCGACGAGCAATCCGACGAGGCCAAGCGGGAATGCGGTCGCGAGGTAGATGCGCGAGGCATCCACACGAAACGCCAGCGAGAGCATCGCCAGAATAGCGAAGACCCGGAAGGTCGCGACGATGACGCGTCGGTACTCCTCGGCTCCGTGACCCACGACCATGGGGCTGCGCGATTGGTGAACCTGAAGGGAAACCCACCACATCGCTGCCACCGCCACCCCCAGAGCCGCGTAGGACGCGCCGAGGCCCGTCACGGTGGTCTCCGCGGCCGCGCCAAAGCGCACGACCTGGGCGGTGCCAAGCGCGAGCGCCAGGACGAGCATGTCCCCCAGCAGCAGGGCACGGGCGTGCTTCCGCCCCGCGACGCTTGGGACAGGAAGATGCGAGGCGCTGAACTGTCGGCTCGCCCCGTTGAAGGGCAGCACCAGTTCAGGCGCGCGACTTACTACTGACAAGGCATCCCCCACGGATGTCTGGCCACGAGATATCCCCCGAGACCGTCAATCAACCCCTGACTGACGCGCTGAATCTATCTCAGCGCGCCGCGCTTCGTGGCGTCTTGGCCGAACTGTGGTCGCAAACACAGATACATAGGCGGCGCGGCTGGCGTGGCTCGCGCAAAACACCTACCCAAGGAGGTGATTGGGCAACGCGAGAGCCACAAGTGACGCCGCCGTTGAGGGCTGTTGGAGTGGCAGCTCGTTCCTCCCGCATCCCCTAGGGTTCAGGCATGGCGCCCCTCGACCAGTCGGAACGTGGAGACGCCGTGATGGTCTCGGCGTTCGGCGTCGTCGTCCCCATTCTGGCTTCGTCGCCGGCCCTCCGGGAGGCAGTGCTGGACGCTTGGCAGGACGCGCTCACCGACGGGCCCCCCAACACGGAGCCCGTCGAGGTGAACGAACCAGACGTCGCTGCGGCGCTCCACCATCTCTCACCGGCCGTGACAGTGCGCGCCATCGATGCACGGGCCGGCCAACTGGTCATGTTGCACGCCGCGGCGCTCGCCGACCCCGAGACCGGTCGGACAGCCGTGCTGGTCGCCGCGTCTGGAACGGGGAAGACAACGGCGTCACGAACCTTGGGCAAACGGTTCGTCTACCTGTCGGACGAGACAGCCGCGATAGACCCGCACGGCGTAGTGCTGCCGTATCGCAAGCCGCTCTCGATCATCGAGTCGGGACCTTTGAAGACACAGGTCGCGCCGTCGACCCTGGGGCTGCGCACGACCGATCGCGAGTGCCGGTTGGCTGCGATGCTCGTGCTCGAGCGGGACGTCGATCACCAAGGTGCTCCACTCCTCTCCCCCATGCAGACGGTCGACGCGATCGCGGCCATCGCTCCCCAGTCGTCGTACCTGCCTGCCGTCCCTCAACCGCTGCACCGCCTGGCCGACCTGATCCACCTCGCGGGAGGAGCGCACCGCTTGACGTATTCCGAGGCAGCCGACCTTGAGCACGTGCTTGTGGCGTTGCTCGGAGCGGGCGAGTGAGGGTCCGTCGAGGACAGCTCCTCGACCTGTACGTGGAGGGTGAACGCAGCGTCGTCATGGTCGGCGAGAACGTTATGATCCTGTCGGAGATCGCCACGCAGATCGTAACTGCGGTGCCTGACGGCGAGCTGGTCTCCATCGAGGAGGTCACGGCCTCGGTGGTGGCTGCCTTCGGGGAACCAGAGCCGCCGACGAGTGCGGCGCGACTCACACTGAACAAGATGCACGAGCTTGCAAGTCATAGCATTCTGGTCCTCGACGACGGCACGGAGACGCTCACGAGCACTGGCTCGACCTCCCCCACAGCCGTCGACGCACTCCGTGCGGCGCTGCGCCACATTCGATCGAGCGACAGCTCTCTCTGGCGGCTTCCTTCAGGCGTCAGGGACCCGCACTTCGTGGCCGCGGCGAAGCAGCACCACGTCGTCTCGTACCTCGATCGGCATGCCGCTCGGTTGGCGCTGCCGCCGGGTCTCGCTGCCGCCATCAGCGTGAGTGCGGCCCAACGAGTCGCGGCAGTGGAGATCCTCTCGACAGAACTCGCTCACGCCACGAGGGCTCTCGAAGGTGCCGACATCCGCGTCCTCGTGTTCAAGGGCATGGCTCTGGCCTCTCAGGCTCACGGCGACATCGCTGCACGAGGAGCGGGAGATCTCGACCTGCTGGTCGCGCCAGAGGATTTGGAAAAAGCGCACGGCGTCCTCACGTCCACCCGTTGGACGCACGATCCCCACTACCCCCACCCCGGCCCCACATGGGCGTGGCGCCACATGAAAAGAACGGGATACGAAATCACGCTGTATGGCCGCAGCACGATTGACCTTCACTGGCGCCTCACCCCGTCAGCTGGCACCTTCCCGCCGTTCGACATCCTGTGGGAGCGGCGAGCTGCGATCAGGGTGGCCGACCGCGAGGTCCACACACTTTCGCCATACGATGCGCTCGCCCACTCGGCCAGCCATGCGGCGAAGGACGAGTGGCGCTGGATGCGCAGTCTTGTCGACGTACACGTGCTCGCGTCCGACCAAGCCGTCTGGCGACGGACCACACATCCTCTCCGCGGTGACCAGCTCATCTCGCTCGGCCTGGCCGCGCGGATGTTCGGCGTTCCGGAGGGGGCACCCAGGGTCGTCCACGATGCGGTAAAGCTCACTGACGCGGTGTGGGGGAAGGTCTTGGCGGGGCAGCTCACGACCTTCGCGTCGCACGATGCTCGTCCAACTCTGGGTGCGTCTCTGGCGTCGAGCCTTCGCACGCTCCGACGCACTGGCGCCGCACACCGCGACATCGCGCGCGCACTCGCGTTCTCGGCCTGCCCGCCATGGATGACTGCTCAGGAATCCTCGAGGTACGCCGTGATCGCGGCACCCCGGGTGCTGTGGCGCCGAAGCGCAGACGTCGCTCGAAGGCTGACGAACCGGTGACGCCCGTCCCAACCTCCGGTCGAACCGGTCCCGAACCGGCAGCGTCGAAGCGGGTGCTCGCGGAGGCTCAGTGCGCGGGAACCCAGTAGCCGGCAGCCTGCACAGTGCCGCCCTTGGCGATGGAACTCACCGTGATCGTGCCGAGAAGTACGGCATGACTCGCGTCTGCGTAGTACTGGAGGGTGAGAGTCCCTATGTTGGTGGCGTTCGAACAATTGACCGTGCTGTTCGCGGCGAGGGGCAGGCGCGTCTTCGAGCCGCTCGTCAGGGTTGCCGCCGTGCTGGTCACGGAGGGCGAGATCCCTGCTCCGGTGATCACGACGCTGGGTGAGCCGAACTGCACCGACCCCGAGTTCGTGAGATCGATGGCGAAGGTGAGCGTGCCTCCGTTCGCGCTTCGCGCAATCGTGCCGGCCACGCTCGCCTTCGTGGACGAGTGATTGGCGAACGCCGGAGCAGCGACGGCGACTGAGACGGCCGGAGCGGTCCAGGCAGCCGCGCGGATGACGTTGCGACGCGAGGCGACGCGCTCCGGCGTGATGCTCTGGACAGGCTTGGAACTCACGGAAATGTCCCCCAAGGACGTAGTGGATGGTGCCGACGCGACGAAGCCCCGAGACCACCGGCGCACCCCACAGCGCGCTCAACGAGACGAGTACACCCCGCGGATGGCTGCCGTCAGGGCCGTGTTGACGGGCTGTTTCTTTTCGGAGAAGAAGTGTGGAAGCGAGGAGGAAAACCGGACTAGACCACGTTTCTCCGGACGTCTTCCGGCCATGAACAGCGCCGCTGACACGACGCCGGCCACGTCTGCGGAACAAACTTTGCTTTCCGGAGTCGGCTCGCTCGCGCCCACCTAGACTCCCCGAGGCGGCGAGCACCAGCCGTCTTCTCGAGAGATCACCGGAGCCATGGAACTCGCCGACTACTTGCGCATCCTGCGCAACCACTGGATCGCCGTCACCGCCTTCGTGCTGCTGGCGGCCGGCGCCGCCTTCGGCTGGAGCAGCGTCCAGCCCAAGGTCTATGCCGCGAGCTCGTCCGGCTTCGTGACCTCCGGAGCGGGAGGCGACCCGGGCCTGGACAACCTCAACGACACCCTGTCCAAGTCGAGGGCGGCGTCCTACGTCGTGCTCGCCAAGGACCGCGAGACCGCGTCGATCGTCATCGACGACCTCGGCCTCGACACCAGCCCGGAGGCGCTGGTCGGCAACATCGACGCCGCGCAGACCCCTGACACCGTCATCATCTCCATCACCGCTCGGGCGGGCACCCCCGAAGACGCGCAACAGCTCGCCGACGCCTGGGTGGGAGCCCTGGCCGAGCGGGTCAAGGACGTCGAGTCCTCCAAGTCAGGTCAGCAGGGCATGCGCATCGAGGTCTCGGAGTCTGCCCAGCTGCCGACGAGCCCGGTGTCGCCGCAGGTCGAGCGCAACGTGCTGCTCGGCGCCGTCCTCGGCGGCCTGCTGGGTCTGGGGTATGCCGTGGTCCGCTCCCTGCTCGACCGGCGAATCCGCTCGAGCGAGGACGTCGAGCGCGACACCGGGGTGGCCGTCGTGGGCTCGGTCCCCGACATCGGCAAGGCGAGCGGGATCTTCGTCGGAACCGCATCCGGAACTGCCGCCCTGGCAGCCGAAGGCGTACGACGCCTGCGCACCAACCTGTCCTACATGGACGTCGACGACCCGCCGCGCGCCATCGTCGTCACCAGCCCCAAGCAGGGGGACGGCAAGTCGACCGTCGCGGCCAACCTCGCTGCGGCCATCGCGGCATCTGGCCAGCGGGTGACCCTTGTCGACGCCGACCTGCGCCGGCCCACCATCGCGGCCCTGACCGACGTCGACGATGCCATCGGACTGACCGACGTGCTCACCGGGCGCCTGCCCCTGGACGACGCCGTGCAACCACACCCCACCATCACCGGTCTCACGGTGCTGACCTCCGGCTCGCGGCCGCCCAACCCCAGCGAGATCCTCGGGTCGCAGGCGATGCGTGCCGTGATCAAGGACCTCGCGGTCGACGGCATGGTGATCATCGACGCACCGCCGCTCCTCCCCGTGACCGACGCAGCGGTCGTCGCGCACGCGGCTGATGGCGCGCTCGTGGTCGTCTCGGCCGGCCGCACGCTCGACACCGAGCTCGGGAACGCGCTCAGCCACCTGCGCACGGTCAACGCGCGCCCGCTCGGCATCATCCTCAACCGGGTGTCGAAGAAGAACGTGGGCGCGGGCAACTACGGGCACTACGGCTACGGCGTCGACGACTATGTCGAGAGCACGCGCGGGCGCGCCGGCGGCGCATAGAGTTGGTGCAGCTGGTGAGTCCGCTCACCCGCACCGTCGAGTCGGGGGGTCTTGATGAGGGTGCAGCGTGGTGACCTGCAGGCGGTCCACGTCCAGGACGGGCGGGCCAGCGTGAGCCGCGACGACAAGGTGGTCGTCCTCTCCGAGGTGGCCACTGCCGTCCTCGAGTCCGTGCCCGAGGACTCGGTCGCCACGCTCGAGGAGATCACGACCGCTGTCCTGGCAGTGGTCGGCAAGCCTCCGCCACCCCTCTCTGCCCTCGAGCTGATCCGCAGCATCGTCCTCGACCTGGTGAGGCACGGCGTGCTGACCGAGGAGTCCCCTGCTCCGCGCGAGCCAGCCGCCGTGACCAGTGTCTCGGCCGTGCGGGACGCCCTGCGCCACATCGTCTCCGGCAGCCCGGACGGGTGGGTGCCGCCCGCTGCCGTCGAAGGTCCTGACTTCCTCGCCGCGGCGCACCGCCATCGCGTCGTACCGATCCTCGCCGCCGCCGGCGACCGCCTGGCGTTCCCGCAGCTGACGCTCGACCAGCTCGCCACCACGGCGCGGCTGGAGGCAGAGGGGGTCGCGGACCTCGCCGCCGAGCTCGTCGAGGTGGTCGAGGCGCTCGCGCGCGCGGGAGTGCGGGTGCTCGTCCTCGACGGCCTGGCGCTTGCCGCGCAGGCCCACGGCGACCACGCCTCTCGCGGAACCGGAACCCACGCCCTGCTCGTGTCCCCGATCGAGCTCGAGAAGGCTCACGACGTGCTCACATCGTCGGGGTGGACGCGCTCGCCCGGCTTCCCAGCACCACAACAGGAAACGGCCTGGCGCCACTTGGTCCACGAGCTCCACGAGCTCCCGCTGACCCGGGCAAGCGGCACGATTCACCTGCATTGGCGCCTGGCCCCGGCGAGTGAGTCGCTGCCGGACCTCGACGAGCTGTGGCCCAGACGCGCCACTGTCGACGTCGCCGGCCACGCCGTCGCCACCCTCTCGCCGTACGACGCCCTGGCCCGGGCCGCGCACGGCAGCACCAAGGACGGCTGGGGCTCGCTGCGCGGGCTCCTCGACGTCTGGCGGCTGCTGACGCGCGAGGACGCCTGGTCGCAGCGAGACGGCGCGCTGAGCCAGGAGCAGCTGCTCAGCGTGGGACTCGCCGTGCTCACCTTCGGCCTGCTCCCGGCGCACCGGGCCGAGCTGCTCGAGGCGGTCGAGCTGTCCGAGGGCGCGTGGTCCGCGGCGGCCGCCGCCCAGGAGTCCGAGCGACGCTGACCTGCCCATCCAGACGCGTCAGCGCGGCGAGGTCACGCGCACCCTCGTGCCTTCGCCCAACGAGCTCTCCACCGACACCTCACCCCCGTGCGCCTCGACGATCGTCTTGACGATGTGGAGGCCCAGCCCCGTGCCGGGCACCTGGCGCCGGCGCGCGTTGGCGCCGCGGTAGAAGCGGTCGAAGACGTGGTCGAGGTCGGCGGGGTCGATGCCCTCGCCGTCGTCAGCGACGGTGAGCTCGACGCGGTCGCCTGACTCCGCCAGCGTCACCACGACGTGGCCGTCGGGACCGGTGTAGGTGATCGCGTTGTCGAGCAGGTCGTCCATCACCTGGCGCATCCGCATCGCGTCGACCTCGACGACGAGGGACTCGGGCACGGACGCGGTCAGCGAGACACCCGCTGCTTCCGCGTCTGGCGCGGCCGCCTCCACGGCCTCGCGGACGACAGACGCGAGGTCCACCGGGTGCGGATCGATGAGCGGTGAGCCCGAGCTCGCGCGGGTCAGGAAGAGCAGGTCCGCCACCAGGTGCGAGAGGCGCAGCACGTTGCGGCGCGCGGCCGCCACCTGCCGGTGCACGTCGGGGCTGGCGCCGGCACCCGACTCGAGCAGCTCGAGGTAGGCGAGCGCGGACGTGAGCGGCGTACGCAGCTCGTGGGAGACCGTCGCGACGAAGTCGTCCTTGACGTTGACGGCCTGGATCAGCTCGGTGACGTCGCTGTAGGCCAGCACCGCGCCGGTCAGGTCGCCGGCGCGGTCGTCGTAGGTCCTCGCGGTCACCGAGATCGCGCGGCGCGAGGTCGGGTCCTCGCCGATCCAGACGAGCAGGTCGTCGAACTCCTCCCCCGCCGCCGCGCGGGCGC
Organism: Nocardioides sp. N13(2025); assembly: GCF_051912545.1. Taxonomy (GTDB): domain Bacteria; phylum Actinomycetota; class Actinomycetes; order Propionibacteriales; family Nocardioidaceae; genus Nocardioides. The sequence continues at coordinate 3,098,711 of NZ_CP196809.1, forward strand.
ACGGCATCTCCGCGCTGGTCAGCACACGCTCCTGCTCGGCGTCGTAGACGAAGCCGTCCTGCCCGGAGCGGCCGCCGTGCCCGCCGGGGAAGGCGATGTCGAGGAACTCCTTCTGGCGTCGGTTGTAGGGCCCGTAGGTGCCGTCGGCGTCGATCACCAGCAGCCCGACGTTGACGCTCTCGAAGAGCGCCACCGCCTTGCGCTGCACGTCGTCGGCGGCTGCCTCCGCGGCGTCGAGCCGGTCGAGGAAGGCCTGGCGCTCGGTGAGGTCGACGACCTGCGAGATGAAGTGGAGCGGCCTGCCGCCCTCGTCGCGCATCAGCGCCACCGACAGGTCCCCGACCAGCGTGCTGCCGTCCGCGCGGACGTACCTCTTGAAGACGCGGTAGGAGTCGATCTCGCCGGCCAGCGCCCGGGCGACCAGGCGCATGTCGCTGTCGAGGTCGTCGGGGTGGGTGAGGTCCTGGAAGGTCAGCGTCGTCAGGACGTCGGGGTCGTAGCCGAGCATGTCGCAGAGGGCGACGTTGGCGGTGAGGAACTGCCCCTCCGGGGAGACCAGCGCCATCCCCACGGGCGAGTGCTCCATGGTCACGCGCCACAGGTCGTCGGTGTCGGGCAGCGTCCGAGGCTCCACGAATCCCCCCAATGCCGGAAGCGGGCAACCCCCACCGTACGACTCGGCGCGGGGGCGGTCAGGCCCTCGCGGGAAATGAGGGGAAACCTGACGTTCAGCGCGGGAGCGTGATCCGGACGGTGCTGCCGACCCCGGCCTCGCTCGTCATGGAGACCTCGCCGCCGTGGGCCTCGACGATCATGCGCACGATGCTGAGCCCCAGCCCCGTGCCGGGGACCTGGCGCCGGTGGGCGTTCTGCCCGCGGAAGAAGCGCTGGAACATCCCCGGCAGGTCGGACTCGTCGATGCCCTCCCCGTCGTCGGCGACGGTGAGCACGACCTGCCCGTCGGAGGCCTCGAGCGTGACGGCGACGTGCCCGTCGGGGCGCCCGTAGAGGATCGCGTTGGCGATCACGTTGTCGACGACCTGGCGCAGCCGCATCCCGTCGGCCACGGTCTCCAGCGACTCGGGCAGGGTCGCCGTCATGTCCACCCCGGCGGTGGCGGCCGTCGGGCGCGCCGCGTCGAGCGCGTCCGCGACGATCGGCACCAGGTCGACGGGGTAGGGGTCGATCAGCGACGAGCCCGCGGTGGCGCGGGTGACGAAGAGCAGGTCGGCCACGACGTGGGAGAGCCGCCGGATGTTGCGCTGCACGGCGGTGAGCTGCCGCCTCACGTCGTCACCCACGCTCGCGTCCTCGAGGAGCTCGAGGTGGGCGAGCGCGGACGTCAGCGGCGTACGCAGCTCGTGGGAGACGGTCGTGACGAACTCGTCCTTGACCTTGAGCGCCCGCATCAGCTCGGTCACGTCGTGGTAGGCCAGGGCGGCGCCCGTGAAGGCACCGTGCCGGTCCCGCACGGACCGCGCGGAGACCGACATCGCGCGCCGGGTGTGGGGATCCTCGCCCACCCACAGCAGGAAGTCGTCGAACTCCTCCCCCGCCACCGCCCGGGTCGTCGGCATCTCCTCGGAGGTGAGGGGTCTCGCCTGGTCGGCGTCGAAGAGGAAGCCGGTCTGGCCGACCCGGCCGCGGTGGCCCTCGGGGAAGGCCATGTGCATGAACGCCCGGTGGCGCGAGTTGTAGCCCTGGTAGGCGCCGGTCGCGTCGAGCAGCAGGAGGCCGACCGCGACCGTGTCGAAGACGGCGTCGGCCTTGCGCTGCTCGGACTCGATGGTCGCCTCGGCGACGTCGAGGCGCTGCGCGATCGCGTGGCGCTCGGTGAGGTCGACGATCTGGCAGATGAAGTGGATCGGGGTGCCGTCCGGCGCCCGCAGCAGGGTCACGGACAGGTCGCCGATGACGACCTGGCCGTCGGCGCGGACGTAGCGCTTGGTGATCCGGTAGGAGCTGATCTCGTCGGCCAGCGCCTGCAGCACCAGGCGTACGTCACTCGAGAGGTCGTCGGGGTGGGTGATGTCGGGGAACGTCAGCCCGGTGAGCACCTCGGGCGGCTGTCCGAGCATCTCGCAGAGCGCGACGTTGACGCTGATGAGGTCGCCGCTCAGCGAGACCAGGGCCATCCCTACCGGGGAGTGCTCCATGGTCAGGCGCCAGAGGTCATGTGTCTGAAGCATGTCGATCTGAGCCGTCACGGCACCCCTTTCCACCCCTACAGGTGGACTCACGCTAGGAGCGGCCCGTCGCCTCAAGGCCCTTCTACGGGATACCTGCGACCAAACTGAGCAGACCGCCCCGTGCCAGGCACGGGGCGGTCTGGATCAGTCGACGCTCGCTCAGGCCGAGACCAGCACCTGCACCTCGGCGACCGAACCGGTCGCGGCCACGACGCGCGTGTCCACCGGCTCGGCCTGGGGGGCCAGGGTCCGCAGGGTCCACTCGCCGTCGCCGGCGAAGAAGCGGAAGTGACCGGTCGCCGAGGTCGGGACCTCGGCGGTGAACTCGCCGGTCCGGTCGAGGAGGCGCACGTAGGCGTTGCCCACCGGCTCTCCGCCGCCGCGCAGCACCTGGCCCTGGATCACGGCCTCCTTGGCGACGTTGACGCCGTCGAGGGACAGCCCGCCCTCAGTCGCGCCGCACATCAGGCGTCCGCCTTGCCGGGCTCGTCGCCGAGGGCGACGGGGACGCCGACCAGCGAGCCGTACTCGGTCCACGAGCCGTCGTAGTTCTTGACGTTCTTGCGGCCGAGCAGCTCGGTCAGCACGAACCAGGTGAGCGAGGAGCGCTCACCGATGCGGCACAGCGCGATGGTGTCCTTGTCGGTGTCGAAGCCGACCTCGTCGTAGAGAGCGGTCAGCTCCTCCTCCGACTTGAAGGTGCCGTCGTCGTTGGCGTTCTTGCTCCACGGCACGTTGACCGACGTCGGGATGTGGCCGGCGCGCTGGGCTTGCTCCTGCGGGAGGTGGGCCGGGGCGAGCAGCCGGCCGGCGTACTCGTCGGGGCTGCGGACGTCGACCAGGTTCTGCGTGCCGATGGCCGCGACGACCTCGTCACGGAAGGCGCGGATCGAGGTGTCCTGCTCCTGCGCGACGTACGACGTCTTGGCGCGGGTGGGCAGCTCGTCGGTCAGCTGGCGGGAGTCGAGCTCCCACTTCTTGCGGCCGCCGTCGAGGAGCTTGACGTCGGAGTGGCCGTAGAGCTTGAAGTACCAGTAGGCGTAGGCGGCGAACCAGTTGTTGTTGCCGCCGTAGAGCACGACGGTGTCGTCGTTGCTGACGCCGCGCTCGGAGAGCAGCGCCTCGAACTGGGCCTTGTTGACGAAGTCGCGACGGACCTGGTCCTGGAGGTCGGTGGTCCAGTCGAGCTTGATGGCGCCACGGATGTGGCCCTTGTCGTAGGCGGTGGTGTCCTCGTCGACCTCGATGAGGACGACGCCGTCGGTGTCGAGGTTGTCCTCGACCCACTGGGCGGTGACGAGCGAGTTCTCGCGGCTCATGGTGGTGCTCCTTGGTGTGATGGGCGATGTCTGGGTGATCAGGCGGTGATGCGGCGGACGAGCAGGTAGACCTCGCAGCCGAGGCAGAAGGCGAAGACGGCGTTGAGCAGGGCGGCGACGAGCGCGAACCCGACGGCGACCTGTGCGACGACCGTCGCGCCGGCCAGGAAGGCGAGGAGTCCCGCGAGCGCGAACGCCAGGCCCACGGCTTGGGCGAAGCGCGGCGGCTCGGGGGCCTCCCACTCGGTGGGCGGGGCCAGCCGGGGCCGGACGAGCGTGCGGAAGAGCCAGGCGTGCGGCGTGGCCTGCACCCCGCGCACCGCGCCGATCCCGAACAGCACGGCCTGCGCCGCCAGGAGTACGCCGTTGGCGGGCGAGGGCAGCAGCAGCACGGCGACCAGGACGACGGCGGTCAGTGCTGCGGCGAGCTGCGGGCTGCGCGGGTCGATGGCCCCGGTCGGGGGGCTGACGACGCCGGGCGTGGTGCGGGGCGTGGCGGTGGTGGACATGTCTCTCCCTGGTCTGGTCGGCGGGCGCGGCACGAGGCCGGGCGCGCTGCGGCACGCGCAACGCTGGGTCCCACCAAGGAGCATAGTCCAGTAATGTGATGGACTTTGTTGCTCAGATCAGGGGCGGGACCCCGACGACATTCGACACAGCGCCGAGCGCACGCGGCAGTGGTCCACTGCGCGGCGCTTGGTGAGCATGGTCGAGGACATGACGCAGACACTAGGCCGTCTGCCGGCTCGATCCACGTGGTGTCTCATGATGTGGGCCTAACGTCCGTATCGTGGGATCAGGCCTGCGCGAGGGCAGTCAGGACCTGGTCGCGGCTGGGCGCCCCGGTGGCGCGGGTGACCTCGGCGCCAGTCGCGTCGAGCACCACGGTCGTGGGCGTGCGCAGGATGCCGAAGGCTCGGGTCGCGTCGAGGTGGTGCTCGGCGTCGATCTCGACGTGGGTCACGCCCTCGACCAGTGCCGTCACCTCGCCGAGCACCCGGCGGGTGGCGCGGCACGGCGCGCAGAAGGCGCTCGAGAACTGGAGCAGGGTCGCCCGCTCCCCCAGGGTCTCGCCTGCCGCTGCCACCAGGTCGGCGCCGGGGGGTCTCGTGACGGGCGCCGGGGCGCCCTCCTCGACCAACGACTCGGTCGGCTGGCGTACGGCGTGGGTGCCGCGGAAGCGGCCGTCCGTGCCGGCGCGCCACAAACCGAAGCCGACCGCCAGCACGACAGCGGCGACGACGATCCAGGCTCCGGAGCTCATGGTCGGGTGAACGCTCCCGTGGACCGCAGTGTTCCCGCGGCCCTCACCGCTTGGCTCGCAGCTTCGCGACCTGGGCCCGGAGCCGCTCGTTGTCCGCCTCGAGCGCGAATACGGCGGCGATGCCGGCGAGGTTGAGGCCGGCAGCCAGCAGGTCGCCGATCCGGCGGAGCCGGTCGACGTCGTCCTCGCTGTACAGGCGGGTGCCGCCGGAGGTGCGGTCGGGGGCCACCAGGCCGCGGCGCTCGTAGACGCGGAGGTTCTGGATCTGCATGGACGCCATCTCCGCGGCCACCGAGATCGCGAAGACCCCTTCACTGCGCTCGGGCATGTCCACCTCCTTCCATGTCGACTGGGGACTTGATTCTGCCTGATCTTGGGACTATAAGAAATATGTATCCAGCGATACAGATCCGTCACACCACCAGACTGAGGAGGAAGACACCATGCTGATCCGCAGCGCAGACCCGTTCCGTGAGTTCGACCGGCTCGCGCAGCAGATGATGGGCACCACGAACCGCCCCGTCGTCATGCCGATGGACGCCTGGCGCGAGGGCGACCGCTTCGTCCTCGAGTTCGACCTCCCGGGGGTCAACCCCGACTCGGTCGACCTCGACGTCGAGCGCAACGTGCTGACCATCCGTGCCGAGCGCGTCGCCGCCAACGGCGACTGGCAGATGCTCGCCTCCGAGCGGCCGCGTGGCGCGTTCAGCCGCCAGCTGGTCCTGGGCGACAACCTCGACCTCGACCGGATCGAGGCGGCGTACAAGGACGGCGTGCTGCGACTCGTCGTACCCGTCGCCGAGAAGGCGAAGCCGCGCAAGATCGAGCTCAAGACCGAAGGGTCGCACCAGGCGATCGAGGCCTGACGCCTGCTGCCATGACGGACGGGCCCCGGGAATGCGCTTCCCGGGGCCCGTCGTCGTGTCGACGCTGGGTCAGCGCTTGAGCTTGACGACCTTCATGATGTCGCCGGAGCCGACCTTGCCCTTGCCCTTGATGCGGAGCACGAGCTTGTGCTTGCCCTTGCCGAGCGCCTTCTTCAGGGTGACGCTGCCGACACCCTTCTTGACCTTGCCCTTGCCGATCTTCTTCAGCTTGAGCTCACCGTTCGCGCGCTTGCCCTTGACCTCGTAGGCCACGACGGTCGCGCTGACCTTCTTGGACTTGAGCGGCTTGGCCTTGATCGTCAGGCCGATCCGCTTGCCCGAGACCTTCGCCTTGACCTTCGGCTTGTAGCCGACCTTGGCGGTCGTCTTGGTGAGCGCCTGGCCCTGCGCGAAGCCGGCGTCGTTGGTGACGCGGCCGGTGACCTTCTTGCCGAGGTACTTCCTGGTCAGCTTGAGCGACGGCCCGGTCGCGACGACCGTGCTGCCGACGAGCCACTCGTAGGTGATCCTGGAGTCGGCCTGGGTGTTCCAGCGGCCCTCGTCGAGCCGTACGGTCTTGCCGACCCACGCGTCACCCTTGACCTCCGGGCGCACGAGCGCCTTGACGTCCTTGGTCAGCGCGGCGGAGATGCCGGTCGTGACCTGGCCCGGCTTCACCGTGATCGTGAGGGCGTCCTCGGGGAGGGCGTTCTTCCACCACTCGGAGACGTGGTTGTGGCCACCGAACCGGACGGTGTAGTCGCCGGCCCACAGGGTGCGGTCGTCATAGGTGCCGTCCGCCTCGGTGCGGGTGCTGCCGGCGTCGAGGCCATCGCTGTTGCGGAAGGCGGCGAACCCGAAGTCCGGGAGGCCGCCGGCCTCGCTCGTCACCGCGCCGCTGACGCCGCCGGCCACGGGGAGGGTGAAGTCGAGGGTCTGCGGCGCCGCCGTCACGACGGTGGCGGTGTTGTAGGCGAGCTTGTTGCCCGACCACGTGGTGCGACGCAGGAAGTCACCCTCCTCGCGCGGACCCTGGTTCTCCTCCGTGTCGACCTCGATCTTGAACTCGGTCTCCCCGCCGATGCGGTCGAGCTCGGTGAAGACGTACTGGCCGGCCCGGTTGCTGTAGGTCGAGGCGACCACCTTGGCGTAGTCCGGGTTCGCCGGGGTGTCGTAGACGTTGACCACGTAGCCGACGCCGATGGCGCCGAGCTCGTCGCGGACCGTGCCGCTGAGGTCGACGCCGTTGGGCGCGGCGTTCGTCTTGGCGGCCAGCGCCGCGTCGATGCCGGTCACGGCCTGCCCGGGGGCGACGGTGACCCGGTTGGCGCCGGCGTAGTTGTTGGCCGGCACGTTGTTCCAGAACTCGCCGACGTACTCGCCGATCGGGTCGCTGAAGGACACCACGTGCTCACCGGTGTTGACGCCCTCGATGAGGTAGGCGCCGTTGGCGTCGGTCCAGTCGCACCCGCTGCTGGAGCACGCGCGCGCCCGGTGGAGCGGCACGCCCGCCTCACTGGTGATGCGACCCGCGATCGAGCCGCCGGGGGCCAGGGTCACCACGCCGACGTCGGCGCCGGCGACGGTCGGCGTGACCGCGTCGGCGGTGGCCAGGGAGGCCTTGTCGTTGAACCACTCGGTGGCCAGCGACTCGTTGCCGTAGTAGCCGCTGAACCGCAGCTTGACCGAGGGAGTGCTGGTGCTGAGGCGGAAGGTTCCGTCGGCGGCGGTGTCGACGTCGTCGATCTCGGTGCCGGCTGCGGCGTCGTACGCCGTGACCGTCGCGTTGGCGACCGGCTTGCCGGCGGTGGTGCGGACCACACCGACCACGCTCGGGATGCGCTCGACCGTCCACGGGGCGAGCGTCTGCGCTGCGCCCGCGACCGTGATCACGTCGGCGGTCGCCTGGTCCGCCTTGTCGCGGTACCACTCGTCGGTGTAGTCGGACGAGTAGAACTCGAGCTTGTAGGTGCCGTTCTCGAGCGGGATGTCGAAGGCGCCGTTGGACGTGTAGTCCGAGCCGGCGGTGACACCCGTCGTGGTGACGGCGCGGACCGTGCCCTCGGCGTAGTTGCCGGCGGCGTCGATCAGGCTGCCGCTGACCATCACGGCGGCGTTGGCGGGCGCGGCCGAGACCACTCCCAAGGCTGCCGCGGCGAGCGCTCCCGCTGCCACGACCGATGTGAGGCGCGAGCGCGCCCCAGACCCAGCTTGCATTCTGGTTCCCCCTAGATATTCGTCATCACTGCATGGAGCCGCGCGAACCAGCCGACGACACAGCGTCGCCGACCGGCACGTCCCCCGTTGCGGAGCCATGGGACTCCGAACACGTGCATCATGTCCCACTCCCGCCCCTCCCCAAACATGGGACGCGCCGATATCTCGGCGTGGGCGCTCTGGCTGGGGGGAGCTGGCTCAGCCGCCCGCGAAGGGCGGCAGCAGCTCGACGACCGCCCCCGGGCGTACGACGACCGAGGCGGGGTCCTGCGAGCGGACCGGCTGGTCGCCCAGCAGCACCGAGCAGACCGCGACGGTGCGGGCCATCTGGTCGCCGGGGTGGCGCTCGAGCACCCGCTCGACGAGCACGTCGAGGGTGAGTCCCTCGTCGACCGCGAACGTGTCCTCGGCGGTCCCGGCGGCGGCCCGGGCCCCCGCCCAGTAGCGCACGGTGACCGTCTCACCCTCGTGATCACGCCCAGTGGCAGCACCCATGCGGGATATCCTTCCTCATCCCCGGGCGTACGAGGAGGGCGAGGCCATGAGCGCACTGCTGCTGCTCACGAGCGCCCTGCAGCCTTCCGCCGAGGTGCTCCCCGGGCTCGCGCTGCTCGCGCACACGGTCAAGATCCTGCCCGCCCAGGGCAGCGCGCTGCTCGACGCGCCCGACTCCGACCTGGTTCTCGTCGACGGCCGCCAGGACCTCGCCGCCGCGCGCGACCTGTGCCGACTGATCCGGACGACGGGGGCCGAGGCGCCGATCCTGCTCGTCGTCACCGAGGGCGGGCTCGCCGTCGTCGCCCACGACTGGGGCATGGACGACGTGGTGCTGCACACCTGCGGCCCCGCCGAGCTCGAAGCGCGGATCCGCCTCGCCATCGGGCGTACGCAGGCCGCCGCGCCCGACGACCCGGCCGCCCACGTCATCCACCGCGGCGAGGTAGTCGTCGACGACGCCACCTACACCGCCCGCATCGGCGGCCGCCCGCTCGACCTGACCTACAAGGAGTTCGAGCTCCTCAAGTACCTCGCCCAGCACCCCGGCCGCGTCTTCAGCCGCGAGCAGCTGCTCCAGGAGGTCTGGGGCTACGACTACTTCGGCGGCACCCGCACCGTCGACGTCCACGTCCGCCGCCTCCGCGCCAAGCTCGGCACCGAGCACGAGCACCACATCGGCACCGTCCGCAACGTCGGCTACCGCTTCGTCGTCCCGACCCGCGACCCCGCCGAGTCCCCCGCCCCCTCGCCCTCCTCTTCGTCATCCTCCTCCTGAGGCACGGCCTGCGGGGAGGATCCTCGTGACATGTCGAGGGCGACCTTCCCCGCTGTTGCTCGTGATGCGCTGTCCACAGGCGGCCCGCGGCCTGCGTGGGCCCGCGGCCGGCGGGGCAGGCGTACGACATGCGACTCGACGCCGTCTCCGACCTCCTCGCCCAGCAGGACGGCGTCGTCACCCGCAGGCAGCTCCTCGACGCGGAGCTGAGCCAGGCCCACGTCGAGACGCTGCTCCGGCGTCGGGAGCTCGTCGTGGTCCATCCCGGCGTCTACCTCACTCACACCGGGGCGCCCACATGGTCCCAGCGGAGCTGGGCGGCGGTCCTGTACGCCGGTCGCTCGGCGCTGCACGTGGAGTCCGCGCTGCACCAGCCGGGCAAGCACCCCGACCCGAAGGGTCCGATCCACGTGGCCGTCGACTGGACCCGGCGGGTGGTGCCGCAGGATGGCGTCCGCATCCACCGGGTGCGCGAGCTCGAGGACAAGGTCCAGTGGAACCTCTCCCCGCCGCGGGTGCGCCTCGAGGTGGCTGCCGTCGAGGCCGCCCACCGGGCCGCGGACGACCTCGGAGCGATCTCGGCCCTGGCCGCGCCGGTGGGGTCGCGGCGCACGGTGGCCGGTCGACTGAGGGCCGAGATCGAGCGGCGCGGTCGGCTCAGGCGTCGTGACCTGCTGACCAGCCTGCTCGCCGACCTGGAGAGGGGCACGCACAGCGTGCTCGAGCACGGCTACCTCGTGCGCGTGCTCCGGCCGCACGGCCTGCCCGAGCCCACGTCGCAGCAGGTGGCGGTCACCAGTGGCGACCGCACCGAGTACCGCGACGTCGGGCACGCCGACCTGGACATGTCCGTCGAGCTCGACGGGACGCTGCACGACGGGTCGGAGGCCCGCGACGACGACGCCGACCGCGATCTCGACGACCTGGCCCGCGGCAAGATCACCCCTCGGCTGCGCTACCGGCAGGTCTTCGCCACGCCGTGCCGCACGGCCTCCCTGCTCGCCGTCCTCTTCCAGGCTCGCGGCTGGAGCGGCGCGCCGCACGCCTGCTCGGCGCCCGGGTGTGAGGTAGGGGGAACATCTTCGTGACATGTCGCGGACGACCTTCCCCACTCATCGTCGTACGAGTGAGGACTAGGGTCGGCGCGTGGACGAGGTCATGAGGGAGGTCATCCGGATCGCCGACGCGGCCGAGGCCGCCGACGGCGCCTCGCCACTGGACGAGGCCGCGCGGATGGCGCTGGCCGACGGGACCGCCACGGTCGTCCTGGAGCCGGGGGGCTTCGCCCTGCTGCACGGCGGCGACCTCAGCCTGGCGGTCCACCCCGACCACCGCGGGCAGGGGATCGCGACCGCGCTGCTGCAGCGGACGTCGTACGACGGCGAGCTGACGGCGTGGTCGCACGGCAACCACCCGGCCGCGGCCCGGCTCGCCGCGTCGCAGGGGTGGGAGCGGGTGCGCGACCTCTGGGTGATGCGGCGCCCGACGGCCGACCCCCTGGCGGACCTGTCGCTGCCGGAGGGTGTGGAGATCAGGCCCTACCGCAACGAGGACGCGGCCGCGGTCGTCGAGGTCAACGCGGCGGCCTTCGCGCAGCACCCCGAGCAGGGTGCGATGGACGAGGCCAACCTGGCCCGTCGGATGGCCGAGCCGTGGTTCGACCCGGCCGGGCTGCTCGTCGCCGAGGACTCCGCCGGCGTCGTCGGCTTCCACTGGACCAAGCAGCACGACGACCGGCTCGGAGAGGTGTACGTCGTCGGCGTCGCGCCCGGCGCCCAGGGCCGCGGGCTCGGGCGGCTGCTCACCCTCGCCGGGCTGCACCACCTCGCTGGCCTCGGTGTCGACGAGGTGCTGCTCTACGTCGAGTCCGACAACGCCCCCGCCGTCGCGGTCTACTCACACCTGGGGTTCACCCACGCCGAGGCGGACACGCACGTGCAGTACCGCCGGCACCCCCGGGGGTGACTCGAGCGGCCACATGGCCGCCCGGCATGCCGCATGCGCCCACCCGAGCGACCATATGGCCGCTCGAGTGGGGGTTTGGGGACACCCGCAGACTCAGCGCAGCGGGCGGACGTGGAGCCCGACCTCGGGGTCCACGATGACCTCCTGGGCGGCCGGCATCTCGTCGACCGTGAGGGTGGCGTCGACCGGGACGTTGCGCTTGACGAGCGCGAGGGCGATCGGGCCGAGCTCGTGGTGGCGGGCGCTCGAGCCGACGAAGCCGACGTCGCGGCCGTCGTACGACACGGGCGAGCCGGCGGGAGGCAGCCGGTTCTCCGAGCCGTCGAGGTGCAGCAGCACCAGCCGTCGCGGCGGGCGGCCGAGCGTGTGGACGCGCGCGACCGTCTCCTGGCCGCGGTAGCAGCCCTTGTCGAGGTGCACCGCCGGCCCGATCCAGCCGACCTCGTTGGGGATCGTGCGGTGGTCGGTGTCGAGGCCGAAGCGGGGCTCGCCGCGCTCGATCCGCAGCGCCTCGAAGGCCCAGAACCCGCAGGCCGGCCCGGCCGCGTCGGCGTACGCCTCGAGGCGGTCGCGGGGCACGAGGTCGTACCGTCCACCACCCTCCCCCGGGCGCCACATGACGGCCAGGTCGTCGACGAGCGAGACCTCCACGCGCGTCATGAACTTCATCCGCTCCAGCCACTCCACCAGCGCCGCGCCCGCGCCGGGCTCGGTGTGCGCGGTGAAGGCCTCGCCGTCGTCGACGCCGGCGAAAGCGTGCTCGACGTGGCCCTGGGGGCTGAGCACCAGCGCCTGGGTCCACGTCCCAGGGGCGAGGCCCTCGAAGAACTGCGTGGTGAGGTTGTGCAGCCAGCTCAGCCGGTCGGGACCCGAGATCCGCAGGACGTCGCGGTGCGAGAGGTCCACGAAGCCCTCACCGGCGGCGAGGCTGCGCTGCTCGGTGTTGAACGAGCCGTAGTGCGCCGCCACCGGGGCGTCGATGCCGTCGCCGGCGACGGCCCCGGGCAGGGACAGGAGGGGGCTTGCCATGGCTCGAGTCTAGGTCGCCACCGTGGAGCCGGGGTCGAGCGGCGTGTGCTCCGGACCCGGGAGGGGCTCGGTGGCCGGCTCGACGGTCCCGGGGTGGCGGATGACGTCGCGCAACCAGTACGCCACGTGGCCGGCGCCGGCGAGCGTGAAGACGCCGATCACCACGAAGATGATCCGCCAGTCGACAATCGTGACGAGCAGCGCGCCGAGCGCGAGGGAGGCCGCGCTGGGCACCGACATGACCACCTCGGCGGCGACGGAGACGCGGGCCATCAGCCGCTGCGGCGTACGCCGTTGCAGCAGGGTCATGTAGGACACGATCAGGATCGGCAGCGAGACGCCGAAGACCGAGATGCTCGCCAGCACCCACGGCACCGACGGCGAGAGCGCCATCGCGATGGAGCTGGCGCCCAGCAGCACGAGGCCGAGCACGCCGGCACCCACCTCGCCCAGACGTCGTACGACACGGGGCGAGGACAGGCCGCCGACGATCGCGCCGACCCCCTGCACGGACACGAGCACGCTGACGAAGGTCGCCGCCTTGCCGAAGTGGTCGGTGAGCGCGAAGATCGCGGACTCGCCGAAGCCGAGCACCAGCATCGTGATGCCGAACCCCACGAGCATGTGGCCGAGGACCCGGTCGCCGACGAGGTGGCGCACGCCGCCGGTGAGCTGGCTCCAGAAGGAGCCGCCCTCGTGCTCGGGCGTCTCCTCCGCGACCGGGATCGAGGCGATGACGGCGGCCGCGACGAGGAAGGACGCGGCGTCGACGAGGGCCACCAGCCAGCCACCGGTCCAGGCGAAGAGCGCCGCACCGAGCAGCGGCCCGAAGAGGCGGTAGGACTCCTTGATCGTCTGGAGGCTGGAGTTGGCGTCGACCAGCAGCTCCTCCGGCATGAGCTCCTTGAGCAGGCCGTTGAGGCCGGCCGGCAGCACGACGAAGCTGACGCCGTAGAACATCGCGACCATCCAGATGATCCAGACGTCGTCGGCGTCGCGGACCAGCAGGAGCGGCAGCACGGCCACGGCCGAGGCGATGTTGCCCCAGACCAGCAGCGGCTTGCGGCGTACGCGGTCGAGCCAGGCGCCCGCCAGCGGCGCGAAGATCGCCGGCAGGGTCATGAAGAAGAAGGTGAAGCCGGCCATCGCGCTCGAGCCGGTCAGCGTCTTGACCCAGATGCTGAGGACGAGCAGCATGATCGAGTCGCCGAGCATCGACGTCGACAGGCCCGCGAAGAGCCGCTTGAAGCCCGGCTGGGCGAACGCCGCCTTCATCGCGCGATCTCCACGGCCGCGCCCCACGCGACGATCTCGCACAGGCGGGACCCCTCGGGGCGTACGCCGGTCTCGAGCCGGTCGGCGTACGTCGCTGCCACCTCCTGCAGGCGCCCGGTCACGTCGGCGAGCTCGTCGGGCGTCAGCCACGCGACGTGCTGGGTGAGCCGGCTGCTGTCGCGCCACTCGCCGCTCGTCTCGCGCTCGCTGGCGTCGAGGAAGCGGTCGACCCACCGCTCGAGCAGCATCCGGCTCAGCACTTGGCCGGCGCGCAGCTCCTCGTGGCTGAGGTCGTCGCCCTCGGCCCACGACATGCCGAGGTGCTTCATCTGCCACGGCCGCTGCCGGCCCTTGCCGCCGGGCGCCTCCTCGATGAACTCGTGCTCGGCCAGCTTGCGCAGGTGCCACGAGCAGTTGGCCGGGGTCTCGTCGAGCTGGTCGGCCAGCTCGGTGGCCGTCATCGGGCCCTGCACGGACAGCAGCTCGACGATGCCCATCCGCACGGGATGGGCGACGGCGGCCAGGGCGCGCGGGTCGCGCAGGCGACGGGGTTCGGGCATGGGTCGAAAGTACTCTTTCGAAAGATCTCTTGCAATAGGTTCTGCGGCCGCCAGTTTCCCCGGGTACCCGGGGAAACTGGCGGTTCACCCGCGAAGTTTCGGCCTGGAGGCTTCAGTTTCCCCGGGTACCCGGGGATCGCGACACGGACTCCGACGAGGGGGACCCCGACGAGCAGTCGGCGCAGAGGCCGAAGATCGCCAGGTGCCCGACGTCGACGGTGAACCCGTCGTCCGCGAGGGCGGCGACCACCGGCTGCACGAGCGCGGGGTCGTACGAGCTGACGGCGTGACAGCTGCGGCAGACCACGTGGACGTGCTCGTGCTCGAGGGTGGAGTGGTACGTCGGCGCGCGGTCGCTGAGGTGCGTGTGGCGCACCAGGCCGAGCTCCTCCAGCACCTCGAGCGTGCGGTAGACGGTGGATGCGTTGACCGAGCTGACCTGGCTGCGGACGTGGGCGAGCACCTCGTCGGGCGTCGCGTGCCGGAGCTCCTCGACCGCCCGGAGGATCAGCTGCCGCTGCGGGGTGAGCCGCAGGCCCTGGGCCCGGAGCCGGGAGGCGAGGTCGTCGCTCATCGGAGCTCTATGCGCGCTGCAGGCGCGCCCACGTGTGCGGCTGCAGCTCCTGGCCGACGGCGGCCATGTCGAAGGCGTAGAGCAGGTCGCCCTCCACGTTGCCGTACATCCGCGAGCCCGAATTGACCTCCTTCGCGGTCTCCGTGAAGGAGACGCCGGCGGTGTGCATCTCGAGCTTGCCGCCCTCGGCCGCGCCGTACCAGATCTCCGAGAAGCCGATGTTGTGCGCGAGCAGGAGCTCGACCTTGCCGGGCTCGGGGCAGCGCAGGAAGCCGGTCTCCATCGCGGCGTCGCGGACGAACTCGCCGTCCTCGTCGACGATCCACGCGCGGGACATGTAGTGGAAGAACGGGCGCCCGTCGTGGGTGAAGATCAGCTCCTGGCCGAAGTGGAACTTCTCGATCGTCGGGTAGGTGCCGTGGCCGTTGCCGCGCCACGTGCCCAGCAGCCAGGCGACTGGGCCACAGTTGGGGTGCAGGTTGTCCGGCAGCTCGAAGGGCATGGGCCTCACTCTAATGTGGGGCGCATGGCTCGCTCACTGGTCGTCAAGGTCACCTGCGGGGCGGAGGACGCCGAGCGCTGCAACCAGGCCTTCACGGTCGCCGCCGCCGCGGCTGCCTCGGGCGCCGACGTCTCCCTCTGGCTGACCGGTCAGGCCGCGTGGTTCGGCGTCCCGGGACGGGCCGAGGAGTTCGAGCTCGACCTCGCGACGCCCCTCGACCAGCTGATGGCGGCCGTGCTGACGACCGGCTCGGTGACGGTCTGCTCGCAGTGCGCCGCCCGCCGCGGGATCGTCGAGGGCGACCTGCGCGAAGGCGTCACCATCGCCGGCGCGGCCGTCTTCGCCGAGCAGGTCCTGGGCGACGGCGTCCAGGCGCTCGTCTACTGACCACACCCGGAATTCGTCATCCCGCGTTCACCTGCCGGTGCCACACTTGGCCCATGACGGACCCGGCCATCCTCACCAGCGCTGTCTCGCCGTCAGTCGAGGAAGGTCCGGTGACGGAGCCGTTCGGCCATCCGACGGACACCTTCGACGTCGAGCCGCCCTACACCCCGGACGCCGCGCAGATCGAGGCCGTGGAGAAGTTCGACGACCGGTTCATCGACCGTGAGATCTCGTGGGTCCGCTTCAACCAGCGCGTCCTCGAGCTCGCCGAGGACCCGCGCCTCCCGCTGCTGGAGCGCGCCCGGTTCCTCGCCATCTTCGCCAGCAACCTCGACGAGTTCTTCATGGTCCGCGTCGCCGGCCTCAAGCGTCGCATCGACGCCGGGGTCGCCGTCCGCGCCGCCAGCGGCCTGATGCCGCGCGAGCAGCTGGAGCAGCTGTGGACCAGCTGCCGCGCCCTGATGGAGCGCCACGCCCAGGCCCTCGTCGACCTCCTGCCGGAGCTCGGCAGCCAGGGGATCGAGATCGTCCGCTGGGACGAGCTCGACCGCGAGGAGCAGAAGGTCTGCAAGAAGCTCTTCAGGGACCGGATCTTCCCGGTGCTCACCCCCCTCGCGGTCGACCCCGCCCACCCCTTCCCCTACATCTCCGGGCTGTCGCTCAACCTCGCGGTCGTCGTACGCCACCCCAAGAGCGGCACCGAGCACTTCGCGCGCGTGAAGGTGCCGCCGACCTTCGGGCGCTTCGTCGGGCTCGGCAACCAGCGCTTCGTGCCGATCGAGGACGTCATCGGCGAGCACCTCAAGAAGCTCTTCCCGGGCATGGAGGTGCTCGGCGCGCACACCTTCCGGGTCACCCGCAACGAGGACCTCGAGGTCGAGGAGGACGACGCGGAGAACCTGCTCAAGGCGCTCGAGAAGGAGCTGCTGCGTCGCCGCTTCGGGCCGCCGGTGCGCCTCGAGGTCGAGCAGTCGATGGACCCCAAGGTGCTCGACCTGCTGGTCTCCGAGCTCGGTGTCCACCGCGACGAGGTCGTCTCCCTGCCCGGACCGCTCGACCTCACCGGCCTCCACTCGATCGCCGACCTGCCGCGCGACGACCTGAAGTACGCCGCGTTCCTGCCCTCGACGCACCCCAGCCTGGCCGAGGTCGAGAGCTCGTCGCCCGTCGACGTGTTCGACTCGGTGGCCCGCCGCGACGTGCTGCTGCACCACCCCTACGACTCGTTCGCCACGTCGGTGCAGCGCTTCCTCGAGCAGGCCGCGGCCGACCCGCACGTCCTGGCGATCAAGCAGACGCTCTACCGCACCTCCGGCGACAGCCCCATCATCGAGGCGCTCATCGACGCCGCGGAGGCCGGCAAGCAGGTGCTGGTGATCGTGGAGATCAAGGCCCGCTTCGACGAGCAGGCCAACATCCGCTGGGCCCGCAAGCTCGAGCACGCCGGCTGCCACGTCGTCTACGGCCTCGTCGGGCTGAAGACCCACTGCAAGCTGTCGATGGTCGTGCGCGACGAGCCCGAGGGCATCCGGCGCTACGTCCACATCGGCACCGGCAACTACAACCCCAAGACCGCCCGGCTCTACGAGGACCTCGGCCTGCTCACCGCCGACCCGGAGACGGGCGAGGACGTCGCGCTGCTGTTCAACAACCTGTCCGGCATCAGCCGCAACACGACGTACGACCACCTGCTGGTCGCCCCCGACAACGTCCGCGACGGGCTGATCGCGCAGATCCATCAGGAGGTCGCGCACCAGCAGGACGGCCGGCCCGCGGGGATCCGGATCAAGGCGAACTCGGTGGTCGACGAGGCCGTGATCGACGCGCTCTACCTGGCCTCGCAGGCCGGCGTCCGCATCGAGCTGCTGATCCGCGGCATCTGCGCGCTGCGCCCCGGCGTACCCGGCCTGTCGGAGACGGTGCGGGTCCGCTCGATCCTGGGACGCTTCCTCGAGCACAGCCGGGTCTTCTGGTTCGACAACGGCGGTGAGCCGGCGGCGTGGATCGGCTCGGCCGACATGATGCACCGCAACCTCGACCGCCGCGTCGAGGTGCTCGTACGCCTGCGCGACGAGCAGGTGATCGCCCAGGTCGGCGACCTGCTGGACCTCGCGCTCGACGCCGAGACCACCGCGTGGGAGCTCGACCCGGCCGGCGAGTGGCACCTGCACTCCGGCGAGCGGCACCTGCACGACGAGCTGATCCAGCGGCAGCGACGCCGACGCCGCTGACGTACGCCGTCACGCCGGGGCCGCGCCGAGGCCTCGCGGTTGCGTCTCTGAGCGGGTGACCCCCTAGCATGTTCCCGGTTCATCCGCCCCCCGTTCGGAGTTCACCGTGCGTTTGAAGTTCCGCCCTGTCGACAGCTCGTTCTACGACCTCTTCAGCGAAGCCGCCTCGCACCTCGTCGTCGGAGCCCAGCTCCTCAGCGAGATGCTTGCCGACGGCAGCTCCCGGGCCGAGATCGCGCAGCGCATGCGCGAGGCCGAGCACGCTGCGGACGAGACCACCCACTCGATCGTGCGGCGGGTGAACAGCACGTTCGTCACGCCGTTCGACCGCGAGGACATCTACTCCCTCGCGTCGGCGCTCGACGACGTGATGGACATGATGGACGAGGCCGTCGACCTGATCCTGCTCTACGAGGTCACCTCGCTGCCGCCGGAGTCGACCCAGCAGGTCGAGGTCCTCCAGCGCTGTGCCGAGCTCACCGCCGCGGCGATGCCGTCGCTGGAGTCGATGGCCTCGCTCGACGAGTACTGGATCGAGATCAACCGGCTCGAGAACACCGGTGACAAGTCCTACCGGCGCATCCTGGCCAACCTCTTCAGCGGTGAGCACGAGGCCCTCGAGGTGCTCAAGCTCAAGGACATCGTCGAGTCCCTCGAGGGGGCGATCGACGCGTTCGAGAAGGTCGCCAACATCGTGGAGCAGATCGCCGTCAAGGAGTCCTGACCCTGATGGAAATCGCGATCATCATCGCGGTCGTCGTCGTTGCCCTGGTGTTCGACTACACTAACGGGTTCCACGACGCGGCCAACGCGATCGCCACGTCTGTCTCGACCGGCGCGCTCAAGCCCCGCGTCGCGCTGGCCATGGCGGCTGTCATGAACTTCGTCGGCGCGTTCCTCGGCCAGAAGGTCGCCCACACGGTGTCCGACACCATCGATCCGGGAGCCGGGACCCACGGCCTGGTGATCGTGATGGCCGGGCTCATCGGCGCGATCACGTGGAACCTCATCACTTGGTACTACGGCCTGCCTTCGTCCTCCTCGCACGCGCTCATCGGAGGCCTGGTCGGCGCCGCCCTCGCTGCGGGTGCGACCGCCAACTGGGCAGTCGTGCTCGAGAAGGTCGTCATCCCGATGTTCCTCTCGCCGGTGGTCGCGTTCAGCCTCGGCTTCCTGGTGATGCTCGCGATCATGTGGGCCTTCCGCAACGCCAACCCGGGTCGCGCCAACCGCGGCTTCAAGATCGCCCAGACCGTCTCCGCCGCCGCGATGGCGCTCGGGCACGGCCTCCAGGACGCTCAGAAGACGATGGGCGTCATCTTCCTGGCGCTGCTCACCGGCGGCTACGTGGCCGAGTCCGACGGCCTGCCGCTGTGGGTGATCATCGCCGCGGCGACCGCGATCTCCCTCGGCACCTGGTCCGGCGGCTGGCGCATCATGCGCACCCTGGGTCGCCGCATCATCCACCTCGACCCGCCCCGCGGCTTCGCGGCCGAGTCCGTGGCGGCCTCCGTCCTCTACACGACGGCGTACGTCTTCGAGGCGCCCATCTCGACCACCCACACCATCACCTCCGCCGTCATGGGCGTGGGCGCGACCAAGCGGCTCTCCGCCGTCCGCTGGGGTGTCGCCCGGTCGATCCTCACCGCCTGGGTGCTGACCTTCCCGGCCGCCGCCCTCGCCGCCGCCATCTGCTACTGGGTCGCCCACCTCTTCCTCCCCTGACGTCCCGCCCCGCCCGCCGGCGCGATCTGCCGGTTCGTCATACGAACCCGCACCCATATGGTCGGGTCGGTATGACGGATCCGTCCTCGCCCCGACGTGCCGCGCGATCCGTCATACGAACCCGCACTCATAGGGTCGGGTCGGTATGACGGATCCCGGCGCCACTGAGCCGCCACCAGAGGACGTACGACCCAGCGCTCAGGCAGCGGTGCCGGCACGCGTCCACCCCGCATCGGCGAGCGCCATCTCGATCTGGGCGAAGAACTCGTCGGCTGCGACGCGCAGGCCCAGCACGGGCAGCCGCAGGACGGTGAGGTGCTCGAGGGTGACGTCGTTGTGCCGGAGGGCGTCGGCCACGACCTCCTCCGCGAGGGCGTGCTGGATCCCGTCGATCTCCACGACGACGCGCCAGTCCTCCCACAGCACGTCGAGGTAGTAGCGGCCGTTGGGTGCCCGGCGGACCGCCTGGCGCGACGGCTCGGGCAGCCCCCTCGTTCGGCACTGACCGGCGAAGTCGAGCTCGGCGAGGCTGCGGACGCCGCCGACCAGGTCGGTCACGACGTCGATGACGAAGGTCAGCCGTGGCGCCTTCTTGACGTGCAGCAGCTCGAGCGCGATCCGGTCCGCGGGAACGATGCCCTGCTGGACGGCCATCGTGAGGAGCAGTGCGGCCTGCCGGTCGCTCAGCGCCCACAGGGCCCCGCGTATGGCGCCGACCTCGACCCGGGTGCGCGGTGGGCCAGCTCCCCTGAACGCATCGTCGGCTCGCCACCGGCGGGTCTGGCGTACGTCCACCAGGGCGTCGCGGAAGGTCCTCGCGCCGCGCGGCACCGAGACACGGTGGCGATCGACGTCGAAACCCGTCAGTCCGGCGGCGACCAACGCCGAGGCGCCGTCCAGCCGCGCGCGTGGACCGCCGGACAGCGCTGCCGCCCAGAAGACGGTGCGGTCGTCGAGCGGGCCGGTGTGCACCACGACCACGTGCCTCCCCACCTGCTGCCAGCGCCTGGCCCGGACGTTGGCCCGCACCTCGGCTCGCGTCAGCCCAGCGGCGTACAGCTGCCGTCGGGAGACGGCCCCGGCCTGGTCCGCCGCGATCCTCTCGGCCCGCGCCCGTCGAGCACGTCGCAGGGTGGAGGTGTGGCGTACCGGTGGCGTGTCCATCTCGCCACCGTTGCTTCGAGGGCGGCGACAGCGACACCACCACAGGCCAGACCTGTGGATCGACGTGCGCAGGGGCCCCCTGTGGACGCCTCGCGACGGACGACCTGTGCGGGCTCGCCGCATCCGTCATACGAAGCCGCACTCATACGTACGGCTTCGTATGACGGACCGCAAGGCCCTCAACGGGAAGGAGAAGAGATCAGCCGAAGCGGCCGGAGATGTAGGCCTCGGTGGCCTCGTTGTCGGGGTTGGCGAACATCTTCTGGGTGGAGTTGAACTCCACCAGGTGGCCGGGCTGGCCGGCGGCCTTGAGGTTGAAGAAGCCGGTCTCGTCGGAGACGCGGGCGGCCTGCTGCATGTTGTGGGTGACGATGACGATCGTGTAGTCGGACTTCAGCTCGTGGATGAGGTCCTCGATCGCAGAGGTCGAGATCGGGTCCAGGGCCGAGCAGGGCTCGTCCATCAGCAGGACCTGCGGCTCGACGGCGATCGCGCGGGCGATGCAGAGGCGCTGCTGCTGGCCACCGGAGAGGCCCATGCCGGGCTTGCCGAGGCGGTCCTTGACCTCGTTCCAGAGGTTGGCGCCCTTGAGGGAGCGCTCGACGATGTCGTCGGCCTCGGACTTCTTCATCTTCTTGGAGTTGAGGCGGTTGCCGGCGAGGACGTTCTCGTAGATCGACATCGTCGGGAACGGGTTGGGCCGCTGGAAGACCATGCCGATCTGGCGGCGTACGGCGACGGGGTCGACCGCGGCGTCGTACAGCGACTGCCCGTCCACCGTCACCTTGCCCTCGACGCGCGCACCGGGGATGACCTCGTGCATGCGGTTGAGGGAGCGCAGGAAGGTGGACTTGCCGCAGCCCGACGGGCCGATGAAGGCGGTGACGGAGCGTGCCTTGACGGTCATGCTGACGCCCTCGACGGCGAGAAAGTCGCCGTAGTAGATGTCGAGGTCGTCGACGGTGATGCTCTTGGCCATGGGGGTGTCTCTCTTGTCCTTCGAGGTCAGGGTGGCTCAGTGGCCGGTCTTGGGGGCGAAGATCCTGCCGATGATGCGCGCCACGAGGTTGAGCAGCATGACGATCAGGATCAGCACGAGCGCTCCACCCCAGGCGATCTCGATCCCGGGCGGCGTGCCGCCGGGGGTCTCGGCGATGCCGGGGTTGGCGTTCTGGGTGTAGATCAGGACGGGGAGGGTGGTCATCCGGTCCGCGAACACGTTGAAGTTGGTGCGCGTGGTCAGGCCGGCGATCAGCAGCAGCGGGGCGGTCTCACCGACCACCCGGGCGATGGCGAGGGTGACGCCGGTGACGATGCCGCCCAGCGCGGTCGGCAGCACGACCTTGACGATCGTGCGCCACTTCGGCACGCCCAGGGCGTACGACGCCTCGCGCAGGTCGGCGGGCACGAGCCGCAGCATCTCCTCGGTCGAGCGGACGACCACCGGGATCATCAGCAGCGACAGGGCGACCGAGCCGCCGATCCCGACGCGGGTCGAGGGCCCGAAGACGAGGATGAACAGCGAGAAGGCGAACAGGCCGGCGACGATCGACGGGATGCCCGTCATCACGTCGACGAGGAAGGTGATCCAGCGCGCCAGGCGGCTGCCCTTGCCGTACTCGATGAGGTAGATCGCCGCCATGATGCCGATCGGCACGGAGATGAGGGCCGCGAAAAGCGTGATCAGCAGCGTGCCGATCAGCGCGTGGTAGATGCCCACCTCCTGGTCGAGGCTGGTGCGGTACATCGAGTAGGTCAGGAATGTCGAGTTGATCGCCGGCAGGCCGCGGTCGACCACGGTCCACAGCAGCGAGACGAGCGGCACGATCGCGACGACGCAGGCCGACCAGACGAGGCCGGTGAGCATGCGGTCGGTGGCGCCGCGGCGGCCCTCCACGACGCGGGCCCAGGCGGGCAGCGCGACGAGGTAGATCAGGCCGGCGAAGATCGCCCAGGCCACCACGCCCCAGCCCAGCAGCAGCACGGGTAGCGCACCGGCGGCGATCGCGACGACGGCCACGAGGACCGGGGCGACGCGCGGCAGCTTGGCGGCGGTGAAGGAGACGTGCTCGGAGCGGGGCCGGACGGGGGTGGCCTGCGAGGTGGTCGTGCTCATCGGTGCAGCCTCCTCTCGCTGCGCTGGACGATCCATCGCGCGGCGAAGTTGACCAGGAACGTCACGAGGAAGAGCACCAGGCCGGTCGCGATCAGCACCTGGATCTTGCCCGGGGTGCCCTCCTTGTAGTTGGAGGCGATGTTGGACGCGATCGAGGCCGGGTTGCTGCTCGAGATGAGGTTGAACGAGATGCCGCCGCCGGCGGAGAGCACCATCGCGACGGCCATCGTCTCGCCGAGCGCCCGGCCGAGGCCGAGCATCACCGCGGACACCATGCCGGAGCGGGCGTAGGGGAAGACGGCCATCCGAATCATCTCCCAGCGGGTCGCGCCGAGGGCGAGCGCCGCCTCCTCGTGCAGGCGCGGCGTCTGCGAGAACACCTCGCGCGATATCGCGGTGATGATCGGCAGGATCATGATCGCCAGCACGAGGCCGGCGGTGAGGATGGTGCGGCCGGTGCCCGACGCGGGACCGGCGAAGAACGGCAGCCAGCCCATGTTCTCGTCGAGCCAGACGTACGCCGGCTGCAGCTGGCGCGCGAGCACCGAGATGCCCCACAGCCCGAAGACCACCGACGGGACGGCCGCCAGCAGGTCGATCATGTAGGCGATGGGGGTGGCGATCGACTTCGGCGCGTAGTGGCTCACCACCAGCGCGATGCCCCACGCCAGCGGCACGGCCACGACCAGCGCGATCACGGCGGCCAGGACGGTGCCGAACAGCAGCGGGGCGACGTATCCCCCGAAGGTGCTGGCGGAGCCGTAGAACTCCGCCGGCTTGGCGAGCCCGGGCACGCCCTCGATGGCCAGGAAGACGAAGACGCCGGCCAGGACGACCAGGATCGCGATCCCGGCCGCGAGGGCGACCCGGGAGAAGACCCGGTCGCCGAGCCGGGGCTTGGCCCGGCCGGTGCTCTCAGCAACAAGGGTGGTTGCCACGTGGTACCTCATTCAGTCGTTTCATGCGCCTGTGCGGCGGGCCGGTTCTCGGCCCGCCGCACGCGGCGCTGGTGGGTCGGGATCAGGCCCGACCGGGGTGGATCAGCCTGCCGTGATCGCGTCCACGATGCCCTGGGCGCGCTCGGCGACGGAGCTGGAGAGCGGCGCGGAGCCGGCCTCCTCGGCCGCCGCCTGCTGGCCCTCGTCCGACACGATGTAGGACAGGTAGCCCTTGACCAAATCGGCCTCGGCCTGGTCCTCGTAGGTCTGGCAGGCGATCAGGTAGCTGAGCAGGACGACCGGGTAGGCGCCGGCCTCCGTGGTGGTCCGGTCGATGTCGACGGCCATGTCGACGTCGGCGCGGCCCTCGGCGGCCGGGGAGGACTCGACGACCAGCGCGGCGCCCTCGGCGGACGGGGCGACGTACTCCTCGCCGACCTTGACCGAGACGACCGACAGGTCGCCGACCTGGCTCTCGTCGGCGTAGCCGATGGTGCCCTTGCCGCCGGAGACGGCGGAGATGACGCCCGAGGTGCCCTCGGCGGCCTCGCCGCCCTTGACCGGGAACGCGTCCTCGGCCTCGTAGGACCACGAGCTGCTGGCCTTGCCGAGGTAGTCGGTGAAGTTCTTCGTCGTGCCCGAGTCGTCGGAGCGGTGGACCGGCGTGATGGCCAGGTCGGGGAGCTCGGCATCGGGGTTCTGCTCGGCGATCGCCTTGTCGTTCCAGTTGGTGATCTTGCCGTCGAAGATCTGCGCGATCGTGTCGGCGTCGAGGTTGAGCGCGTCGACACCCTCGACGTTGAACGCGACGGCGATCGGCGAGACGTAGGCCGGGACCTCGATCGGGTCCTCGCCGTTGCAGCGCTCCTTGGCGCCGCTGAGCTCGCCCTCGTCGTCGGTGAGGTAGGAGTCGGAGCCGGCGAAGCTGACGCCGCCCTCGATGAAGTTGGTGCGACCGTCACCCGAGCCCACCGGGTCGTAGTTGACGGTGACGTTGCCCTCGTTCATGCCCTGGAAGCCCGTGGCCCACGCGCCCTGGGCCTTCTCCTGCGAGGAGGCGCCGGCGCCGTTGAGGTCACCGGAGAGGCCGCCGGAGGTCTCGCTCGAGCCGCTGTCGCCGCTGGTGTCGGCGTCGCTCTCGTTGCCGGCACCGCAGGCGGTGAGGGAGATGGAGAGGGCAAGCACGGCGATGCTGGGGGCGAGCAGCTTGCGGAAAGAAGTGCGGTTCACTTCGAGTGCTCCTGAAGTCTGATGATTGCTGACACCGGCGAAGGTAGGCACGTCAGGAGAACGAGCACGTCGCCGTCGGTGAACGGGCGGTGAACTCGACCGGACCGGATGGCGTCGCACGGCCGGGCGTGAGACGACCATCACATGAACTCGGCCGGGCGCCCTTGACGAGAGTGCGTGCGCGGTCCTAGAAGACCTCACGCATCGAGGACCTCGCTGGCCACGACCTTGCCCTTGCGGTGGTGCACCACGAGCATCGATCCCGGCTCCAGCTTGACCTCGGGCACCCCCAGCGCGTCGAACACGGTCGGCAGCACCGGCCGGTGGGTGCACAGCACGGTGCTCTCCCCGGCGTCGAGCAGCGCATCGACGACGTCGACGACACCGTCGGCGGTCGCGTCCTCCTCGCTCAGCTCGTCGTAGAGCTTGACGGGCCACCCGGTCGCGTCGACGTACGGCGTCACCGTCTGCACGCAGCGCAGGCTGGAGGAGGTGTGGGCGGACGTGACGTCGAAGGCGGCGAGGAGCGGCACCAGGTGCTGCGCCTGGGCGAGGCCCGTCTGCAGCAGCGGGCGCTGCCGGTCGTCCTTCTTCCACGCCTCGCGCGAGCGCGCCTTGCCGTGCCGCAGCACCACCAGCGCGCGGGTCTTGCGGCGCAGGGGTCGCGCCTCGGCCAGGGTGGCGCGGTCGTAGTCGTAGGTGAGGCGGCGCATCGCGGCGCTCCACTCCACCCACTCGACGGCGTCGATCTCGTCGTTGGGCCGGTAGCCGCTGACGTCGTCGCTGCCGAGCGCCCGCCCGGTCCAGTACTCCACGGTCTTCCAGCGGCCGTTGGACTGCCGGTAGCGCTGCGACGACAGCGCCGGCCCGAGCCGGATGTCGAGCCCGGTCTCCTCGGCCACCTCGCGGACCGCAGCCGTGACCACGTGTTCGCCGCGGTCGAGCTTGCCCTTGGGGAAGGACCAGTCGTCGTACTTCGGCCGGTGGACGAGCAGCACCTCACCGCGTCTGCGGGTGACCACGGCACCGGCAGCGCGCACGTCGCGGGGCTCCATGGAAGTAGTGTCACACCCACTTTTCCGATCCACGAGGAGCAGTCCGTGTCACGTCGTGCCGTCGTCGCCCTCGTGGCCGCGCTCGCGGTGGCCGTCGCCGGGCTCGTCGCGTGGCGCCTGCTCACGCCAGGCTCGCCGTTGGAGCGGGCGCTGGCGATGGCCCCGGCGGCGACCAGCCGGGTGTCGTGGACGGACTGGGACGGCGTACGCCGTGAGCTCGGCGCCGACGTCGACGCCGGCTCCTCGGCCGAGGAGGTGGACGCCTTCCTCTCCGACGCCTTCGGGCGGGACCTGTCGGCGATGTCCGCGCTCGGCACGTCGGCCGGGGTGATGCAGGCGGAGCTGGGCTTCTCCCCCGCGACGATCACCTGGGAGCTGCTGGCCCAGTCGCCCGACGGCGCGGTGGAGATGCTCGGCGTCGACGACGACGTGTCGTTCGGCGAGGTCGCCGACCGGCTCGCCGAGCTCGGCTGGACCGAGCCGAAGGACGACGACGGGGTGTGGGTCGGCGGGCCAGACGTGCTGGCCGGGGCCGGGCCGATGCTCACCCCCGAGCTGCAGCACTTCGCCCTGCTCGCCGACCGCCACGTCATCCTCGCCTCGGACCAGGCGCCCTACCTCGAGCAGGTCCTCGACGTGGTCGACGGCGACGCCGACTCCGCCGACGACCTCGCCGACCTGGCGTCCGGCCTGGGCGACCCCCTGGCCGCAGCGGCGTACGACGGCGCCTATGCCTGCGAGCGGCTCGCGATGTCGCAGGCCGACGACGACGCGCAGGCCGAGGCCGACCAGCTGGTCGAGGCGGCCGGCGGCGTGCACCCGCTGACCGGCTTCGCGATGGGGCTGCTGCCCGGCGGCGACCTGCGCGCGGTGATGCAGGTCGAGGACCCCGACGACGCCCCGGGGGACGCCGATGCTCGCGCACAGCTGGCAGCCGGGCCTGCGCCCGGGCAGGGCGGCGACTTCAGCGACCGGTTCAGGGTGGCGGGCGCGCGCTCGGAGGGCCGCGAGATCACGCTCGACCTGCGACCGGAGGACGGGGAGTACGTCCTGTCGGACCTCACCAGCGGGCCGGTGCTCTTCGCGACCTGCTGAGCGCAGGCGCGGGTCAGTCCTCGGACGGCCGGCGCGGGGTGACCCCCAGCAGCCGGTCGATCTCCTCCTGGGACAGGTGCTCCTCGGACTCGCTCGCGGCGATGATCAGCGTGGTGGTGAGCTCCACCTCGCCGAGGAGGTCGCCGTCCTCGAGGGTCACGTCGAACTGGTCGTGCACGTCACCCTCCCTCTTGCGCAGCTCGCACCTTGGATCATTCGACTGTAGGTCGTGAAACCAAGTCTCTCCGACCGTCGGCGCCGAACAAATGGCCCGAACGTGTCAAGTGTGACCCGGAATCGAGTTCGGCCCCACCCCCCAAGAGGGGATGGGGCCGAACCCTTGATCAGATCTGGAACAGGTCCAGCGTCAGCCGATCAGAGCGGGCGGACGTTCTCCGCCTGCGGGCCCTTCGGGCCCTGGGTGACGTCGAACTCGACCTTCTGGTTCTCGTCCAGCGACTTGTAGCCGTTGGTCTGGATGGCCGAGTAGTGCACGAAGACGTCGTCGCCGCCGTCCTCCTGCGCAATGAAGCCGAAACCCTTCTCGGCGTTGAACCACTTCACGGTGCCTTGAGCCATGTGCTCGGTACTCCTGTTATCGGAACGAGAAGCCGTCACTTCGACGACTCCGCCACAAGTGCGGTGACACGTCGCTCCGACTCACAAGCTGGAAGGCCCGAAGAGGGAAACGCCGTTGGATCACAAACTCCGCGGGCGTCAACCTGCTGGAACTTGCACCTGTTGCACTGCAAACCCTACCAACAAATCGGCCCGCGTCACCGATCGTGCGCCACGTGCTGGTGAACACCTCGAAAACGCACCGGCGCCGGATCACCAACTTGCGCCATTTCTCGGCGCCGGCGCCCACGCGACGCGCCGGTGCGCCCATGCTCGAAGTCGGGAAGGGAGGCAGTCATGGCAGTCCGTTGTCCCATGTGTCCGGGCGTCATGGTGGAGCACTGCACGTGCCCGAGCTGCACGTGGCTCCGGTGCGACAACCCGCGCTGCGCCGCCGACGTGCTGGACCTCGCGACCGGCCGGCTGCGGCACACCAGCGGGTTCGTCGTCCGCGGCGACGCCTGAGCCAGGTCAGCGCGCCGGCGCTCCGCGGAGGCGGACGGACAGGCAGGTGACGCAGCCCTCCATCTTCTCGAACTCGGAGATGTCGACGGTGACGACCTGCAGTCCCCGGCCCTCGAACAGGGCGGCCGACCTCGGGGCCGACGACGCCATCAGGACGGTGCCGGCGTCGAGCAGCACGACGTGGGCGCCCGACTCCTCGGGCACGTCGAGGAAGTGGCCGGCCCACACGTCGGGGTCGTCGACGAGCGGCCGGTGGCCGACGACGGTCCCGTCCGGCAGCGCGGTGACCGCGGTCTTGAGGTGGAGCACCCTGCTGACGGGTACGCCGATCACCTCGGCGCCGAGTGGGGCGAGATGGGCGCGCAGCTGCTCGACGCCGGCGTCGTTGGTGCGGCCGCCGACGCCGACCCACACGCGACCGTCGTGCTTGAGCACGTCGCCCCCGTCGAGCGTGCCCGGTGCCTCGATGCGGGCGATGCGGTAGCCGCGAGCCCGTACGGCGTCCTCGGCCGCCGCCGTCTCGGCGCGGCGCTCCTCGGCGCCCGGCCTGCTGATCACCGCCAGGTCGCCGTAGACGACCATCGTGTCCTCGACGAAGACGGCGTCCGGCAGCTCGTCGGCGGCCGCCACCTCGTGGGTGGTCCAGCCGTGCTGCCGCAGCGCGTCGACGTACTCCTCCCACTGCCGGCGCGCGAGGTCGGCGTCGACCTCGCTGCGCTCGATGTGCGTGACGAGACCCTCGCCCAGTCGCGACGACGGTGGCCGGACCAGGGCGTGGCGCGTCTCCATGGGCCGAAGGTACAAGAGCCCGCCGGGGGCTCAGTCCTCCCGACCGGGTTGCGCCATCAGCGTCGACGGCTGTGGGCCTGGGGCTCGGCACCATGCACAAGTGGTGACCTGGTCACCTCGCACCTCACGGCCCCGCGGACCCTCGGTCCGCGGGGCCGTTGCACGTGCGCCCCCACGGAGCGTCCGGACTCGTCGAAATCTGGCATCAACACTGTCCGAACCTTCGATCTCGACGCGTCCCCTTGCTCTGGTCACCCACGGTCCGGCCACAGGATTTGAACAACCTACCCACTTTGAGGTATAGGGCCTCGGCCGTCCCTACGTTCCGAGTAGCGGCGTCCGTGGGGGATGCCCGAACACCTCCCTGGGGGCACCATGAACAACACCTTCCGCCGAGCAGCCGGAGCGCTGCTCGCCACCGGCGTCGGCATCTCCTCCGCCGTGATCGTCACCGGCGCCGCCGATGCCGCACCGCCGATCCGCATCAACGGAAGCGTGGTCGCCGCTGCCGGCGGCGCGCCTCTGGCCAACATCAGCGTGATCGCCGTGCGGATCGCCGACGGAGTGGTGGCCGGCAGCGCACGCACGGGCCTCGACGGCAGCTGGAACATGCTCCGGCCTGCCGACGGCACCTACACGATCCGCTTCGACGACCCGGCCGGGACGTACGCGACGGAGTGGTACAACGACAAGAGCACCCTCGAGACGGCCGACCTGGTCGACTTCAACGAGGGGCAGAAGTCCGACCTGGGACAGACCGACCTGGGGTCCGCCGCGCACCTCACGGGTGTCGTCACCGGGAGCACCGGGACGGGCATCGAGGGTGCCGAGGTCACGGCGTACGTGCGCCAGAGCGGCGCGTGGGCCTCGTTCGTGACGGTGAGCACCGGCGCGAACGGTGCTTACGACGTCGGCGGGCTGCCCGGCGGCACGTACAAGCTGGGCTTCCACGACCCCGCCACCGACGTCGGCGAGTACTGGAACAACCAAGCCGACCTCGCGGCTGCCGACGAGCTCCAGGTCGCCAAGGACGGTACGACCACCGGCCTCAATGCCCAGCTCGCGACCCCGGTCCCGACGCCCACGCCGACCGACACCCCGACGACGACCCCGACGACGACCACCCCGACGACGACGACCGCTCCGGTCAACACGGCGGCACCCGCCGCGACCGCGAGCGCCGTCACCGTGGCGGTCCGCCCCCGGATCAAGGGCATCGCCAAGGTCGCCAAGACCCTGCGCGTCACGAAGGGGACGTGGACCCCGACCACGGTCACCAAGAAGATCCAGTGGCTGGCCAACGGCAAGAGGATCAAGGGCGCCACCAAGGCCAAGCTGCTCCTGACCAAGAAGCTGGTCGGCAAGCGGATCTCGGTCCGCGTCATCGCCTCCGCGCCGGGCCTCACGAAGCTGAAGGTCACGACCAAGCGGACCAAGAAGGTTCGTCGCTGACGAAGCGCCACGGCACGAGTCGGCCCCCGAGGACCATGGTCCTCGGGGGCCGAGTCGTCTCTGGAAGGATGTGCGCGAGCACGCGGACGCCGTCCCCGTGCCGCGGGCCTCTAGCTCAATGGGTAGAGCAGCGGACTTTTAATCCGTTGGTTCAGGGTTCGAGCCCCTGGAGGCCTACCGGTCTGAATGTATTGCTTCGCCTGATGGGTGACGTTTGGCCTTCGGCTGATGCGTTACACATCGTCGGGTGATGGGTGACAGCTACTCCGGTTGATTGGTGACACTCCCTTGATGAGGGAGTTGAGCGTGAGCGAGCAGCGGTATCAGGCCGTGCTGGCGGTGATCAGCGACGGCGAGACGGTCTCGAGCGTGGCGGCCCGGTTCGGGGTGCACCGCAAGACCCTGCACGGGTGGTTGGCCCGCTACGAGGCCGAGGGTTTGGAGGGGCTGGCGGACCGGTCGCATCGGCCGCGGTCGTGTCCGCACCAGATCGGCGCCGAGGTGGAGGCGGTGATCGCCACGATGCGGTCCTCGCATCCGGGGTGGGGGCCCCGCCGGCTGGTCTTCGAGCTCGACAAGGTCGGCGTGGAGCCGCTGCCGTCGGAGTCGGCGGTCTACCGCGCGCTGGTGCGGTTGAACCTGATCGAC
Organism: Nocardioides sp. N13(2025); assembly: GCF_051912545.1. Taxonomy (GTDB): domain Bacteria; phylum Actinomycetota; class Actinomycetes; order Propionibacteriales; family Nocardioidaceae; genus Nocardioides. The sequence goes on from NZ_CP196809.1 coordinate 3,129,657, forward strand.
CCGTCCGGGCGTCGGCGGCGGGATCGGAAGTGGAAGCGGTGGGAGCGCGGGCTCCCGATGGAGCTGTGGCAGATCGACGTGGTGGGCGGGTTCGTCCTCGCGGACGGGCGGCGGGCCAAGGCGTTGACCGGGGTCGATGACCACTCCCGGTTCTGCGTCAGCGCGTACCTGATGCTGCGGGAGACGTCCCCGCACGTGTGCGACGGCCTCGCGGCCGCACTGCGGACCTTTGGGGTGCCGGGGCAGATCCTGACCGACAACGGGAAGGTGTTCACCGGCCGGTTCAACCGGCCACCGGTGGAGGTGCTCTTCGACCGGATCTGTCGGGAGAACGGCATCGAGCACCTGCACACCCAGCCCCGCTCGCCCACGACGACGGGGAAGATCGAGCGGTTCCACCGGGCCTTGCGGACCGAGTTCCGCACCGACCGGGTCTTTCCCGACCTGGCCACCGCGCAGACCGAGCTGGATGCCTGGGTCCACGACTACAACTACGACAGGCCGCACCAGGCGCTGGACATGGCCACCCCGGCGTCGCGGTTCCTCAGGCCTGACCCGGCGCCCGTTGCCCCGATCCGGACATCACGCAACCCCGGCCGACCCGGCGAGGACCGCGTCGACGGCACCTGGGTGACCCGCCGGGCCAGCGCCGTAGGCGTGGTGTGCGTCAGCTGGCAACAGGTCTGCCTCGGCGTGGCCGCGGCCGGTCGCCCCATCGACGTGTGGGTCACCGAGAACGTCCTGCAGTTCTACGACGGTGACCAACTCCTGCGAACCCAGAAGCGCGAGAGCACCGGGGAGGTGAGGGTCAAGCGATCCACCGCGCCACAACGGCGTCCTACAGTGACAACGAGTGTCACCGATCAACCGAACTAGATCTGTCACCCATCAACCGAAGGTCTTCAGGCCTACCGGTCTGAAATTTCCGTGTGGACCACGCAGATCGTCGTGGCTCAAGCCGGCTCCATCGGGACCAGCTCATCTCGCGAGGGATAGCGATTCAGCGAATCCCGGCCCACCACGGTGGAGGCGACCCTGACACCCGTGACGAGGGCGTCTTGCACCGGTGCGCCGCGGACGAGGTCGGCAAGCAGGCCCGCGGCCAGGCTGTCTCCGGCCCCGGTCGTGTCTCGAGGGGTCACGACCGGCGCACTCAGCCGGATCTTCTCGCCGGCAGGGCCTCGAGCGGCGAGGCCTCGTTCACCGAGCTTCACGACGACCCAGCCGCGGCACTCCGCGGCCAGGACCTCGAGCGCCTCTTCGGCGGTCGCAGCGCCGGTGAGCGCTATCGCCTCTGGTTCGTTCGGGAGGAAGAGGTCGAGGAGAGGCAGCAGCTCCAGCACCTCCGCAGCACCGGAGCCCGTCCAGTCGTCGGGATCCCAGCCGGTGTCCAGCGCGACGAACGCTCCTGCTTCGCGGGCGCGCTCGAGCAAGTCGTAGGTTCCGCGGCCGCGGAAGCCAGGCATCGAGAAGTACCCGGTGAGCAGCACGAAGTCCGCCACCGTGGCGTGCCGCGGCAACGCGTCGACTCCGTAGCGAGTCAGTACGCCGTGCGCCGTGATGAACGCTCGCTCCCGCCCCGGCGCCTCCAACGCGATCGAGATGCCGGTCTCCTGCCCGGCCACCACGTCGAGGTCTGCTCCCACGCCGTGCCTATGAAGCTCCTGCGCCACCCAGCGCCCAGCCTGGTCGTCCCCCACCGCGCCGAAGAGGCGGTGCTCGGTGCCCAGCGCCGCCAGTGCCAGCGAGACGTTGCCGGCCGCCCCCGCGGGCCGCACGGCGATGTGGTCGATCACGTCATCCCCACCCGGACTCGGCAGGCGGTCGACCGGGCTCGCCAGCACGTCGAGCTGGACGTTGCCGACGACGTGCAGCGACGGCGTCACCGGCCGTCCAGCTTGATGTCGTCCTGGTGGTAGCGGAACCCGTCGGCACGCAGCCCTCTCATGCTGACGACCTCCGCGGCAAGCAGCTGCAGCGGCAGGATCTCCAGGACTGCGCAGGCCAGCGCGGACGGTGGCTTCGGCAAGCGGACCACGGTGAGGTGGTCGGCGTCCTCGATCTCGTGACTGGTGGTGATGAGGAGGGTCGGACAACCCAACCCGGCGAGCTCCTGGGCGAGCCGCAGCTCACGTCCGGAGCCGATGACGATGCTCGCGGCCTGGGCGTCGACGGCCTCCATCGGCCCGTGCAGGTAGTTGAAGGTCTCGTGGCTCGCGGTGTGCAGGCGTGCCGACTCGCGCATCATGAGTGCTCCCTCGCCGGCCGTGGCCGAGGAGGTGCCGGACGCGACCACGTCGATGATCCGAGCCTGCTCGAAGGTGTCGGCGAGCGCTGCGACGACCTTGCTGCTCTGCTCGGTCACTTGGGCGACCTGCTCCGGGAGCACGGCCCAGTCGCTGCTCGTGCCGCCCCAGTGTTCGCCGAGCAGCCCGATCGCCTGCAGCGTGGCGGTGTAGCCGGTGGTGTAGATCGGGCTGTCCGGTCCGCTGCCCAGCGGGATCACCTCGTCCACGACCGCGCCCAGCGGCGCGTCCGGATCGTTGGTGATGCCGACGCGGCGCCCGGGCGCCCCGCGGAGAGCCGCGACGGTCTCGGCGCTCCGTCCCGACTCGCTCATCGCAACGTAGACGTCCGCCAGTGCCAGCTCCGATCCCTGCAGCTCCGCGGCCGACACGGCAACGGCGCGCACGCCCAGCGCGCGCCACGCGGCCGCCGCGCTCCTGGACACGTGCTCACTGGCTCCGATCCCGATCAGCGCGACGAGGGCGCCCGACTCGAGCGGTCGCACCGCGCCCAGCGATCGGCGTACGTTCTCCGCGCTCGCGAGCAGTGATTGCGGCTGCGCGGCGATGCCTTCGACGAACTTCATGGGGTTGCTCAACCTTTCACGGCGCCCGAGGTCAGGCCGCCGGCGATGTAGCGCTGGAACACCAGCGCGAGGACAAGGGGAGGCAGTGTGGCGAGCACGCCGCCGGCTGCGATCAGCCCGAAGTCGGACGAGTACTTGCCGGTGAACTCAGCGATGGCGACCGGGATCGTCTTTGCGTTCGTCGTCGAGGTGAAGATGAGTGAGAACAGGAACTCGTCCCACGCGAGCAGGAACCCGAACATCCCCGTCGTCAGGACGCCCGGCCGCGAGAGCGGCAGGATCACCCTGAACAGGGCGCCAAGCCGTGTGCAGCCGTCCACCCGGGCCGCCTCCTCCAGGTCAGGCGGCAGGCTCAGGTAGTAGTTCGACATCGTCCACAGGCAGAACGGTGTGACGATCGAGCAGTACGTGAGGACCAGTCCGGCCTTGGTGTCGAGCAGGCCCAGGGCGGCCAGTCCCAGGTAGAGCGGGATCACCAGCGCGATCGGCGGCAGCATGTAGACGGCCAGGAAGGCGAACAGGGTCGTGCGTCGCATCCGGAACCGCAGCCGGGCGAACGCGTAGCCACCCAGCACGCCCACGACGAGTGAGATCAAGGTCGTCACGGTGGCGACGATGAAGCTGTTGATCATGGCCTGCCGGAAGTTGGCGGCGACGTCGGTGCCGCCGCCGTCCGAGGAGGCGAAGATGGCGCGATACCTCTCCAGCGTTGGTGCGTCCGGCCACCAGTGCGGCTCCGCCGAGAGAAGCTCCCGGGGCGGGGAGATGCTCGAGATCACCAACCAGGCGAACGGTGCGAGCACCACGACCGCCATCAGGACCGCGGCCAGGTGGATGCCGACCAGGTACGTCTTGCTCGGCCTCATTCGACACCCGCCATCTGACCTTGCCGCAGCAGCTTCAAGTACCCCATCGCCAGCGCGAAGACTGCTAGCACGATCAGGTAGGCGAGCGCTGCTCCATACCCGAAGAGCTGGTTGCTGAAGGCCTGGAGGTAGGTGTAGAAGGCCACGGTCTGGGTGCCGCTGGCCGGTCCACCGCCGGTCATCACGTAGACGATGTCGAACACCTTGAAGGCCTCGATCGTGCGGAGGACGAGCACGACTGCGATGGCCGGGGCGAGCAGCCGCAGGGTGATCTGCCGGAACATCTGCCAGCGGCCCGCGCCGTCGATGCGGGCCGCCTCGTACAGCTCGTTCGGGATGGTCTGCAGGCCAGCCAGTATGAAGAACACGACGATCGACGTGTTCTTCCAGACGTCCGCGGCGATCACCATGTTCAGCGCCAGGAACGGCGAGCCCAGCCACTGGGTCGGGGACTCAGAGATCCCGAGGGTGGCCAGCAATCCGTTGAGGGCGCCGTACTGACCGTTGTAGATCCAGCGCCACATAGCGCCGTTGACGATCGTGGGGAGTGCCCATGGGAGCACGATGATGCTGCGCCACAGCCACCGCGCCCGCAGCGGTGCGTTGAGCAACAGGGCAACGGCGATGCCCAGCACGAGCTCGAGGAGCGTCGAGAGCAGCGTGAAGTAGAGGGTGTGCCCCAGTGCGGCGTAGAAGCCGCTGTCCTTGAAGACCCGGACGTAGTTGTCCAGCCCGACGAAGGGGTAGTCGCCCGGCATCGAGCTCGTGACGTCGTACAGCGACACCACGAGTGTCCGGGCGACCGGGTAGAGCACCACCCCGAAGACCACCAGCCCCGCGGGGAGCAGGAGGAGGAGGGCGAGCCATCCCTCCGCAGAGCTGCGCCGTGCCGGACCTGGGCTGGCTTGGCGACGGAGGGCCACTGGCAGGAGACTCATCCGTCCAGGAGCGACGAGGCCTTGGAGGCCGCGTCGTCCAGAGCTTGCTGGGGATCCTTGTCCCCCAGCAGCGCGCTTTGCAGCTCCGCCTGCAGCGCCTGGGAGACGGCGTTGTAGGTCTCCACCTGCGGTCGGAGGATGAGGTCACCGAGCTGCTGCTTGGCGACCGGCACGACGGCGGGGTTCGTCTTGACGACCTGCGGGTCGTCGTACGACGCCTGCCAGACCGGGAGCGAGCTCAGGGCGTACTTCTCCTGGACGGACTTGCTGGTGAGGTACTCGATGAACGTCCAGCCAGCGTCCTGGTTCTTGCTGCCGGCCGCCAGGGCGAGGCCCATGCTGCCGTTCACGCCGGGCTGTCCATCGGGGCCGGCCGGAGTGCGGAACACCTCGACGTCACCGGCGATCTGGCTCTCTGCCGCGTCGTTGGCCAAGCCGTACATGTACGTCCAGTTGAGGGCGAGGCTGGCCTGTCCGGAGGAGAAGACGCGGCGCACGTCTTCCTCCAGCGACTGGGTCGACGCCGGGTTGCTCAGGCCGTCGACGATGGTCTGTCGCATGAACTCCAGGGCAGCGACGCCACCCCCTTGGTTGAAGGCCGGCTGGCCGGAGTCGTCGAGGAAGGTGCCCCCGAATGCGCCCAGCAGCTGGGCGTAGTCGCAGATCAGCGCCTCGGCCTGCTGCCACGACCACACGAGGGGGTACTCCACGACTCCCGCCGACTTCAGCTCCTTGGCGGCCTCAACCACTCCGTCCCAGCTCCCGAGCGATGCTGGATCGACCTTCGCCTGCTCCAGGTGCGCGGTGTTGGCGAAGAGGTACTTGGTGTCGAGGATCCAGGGGACGCCGTAGAACTTGTCGTCGTACTGCGGCGTTGCGACCGCGCCCCCGAGCATGTCCTGCTTCCACGAGTCCGGCCACCGGTCGGTGACGTCAGCCACGATGTTCTTGGAGCCGAACTCGGCCGGCCAGATGACGTCGATGAGAACCACGTCGTAGGTCCCCGCCGGGGCTGCGGCCACGATCTTGTCGTGCAGAGCCTCGTACGAGACGAAGTCGGCCGTGACGGTGATGTCCTTGTTCGCCGCCTGGAACGAGGAGATCATCTCGTTGATGTTCTCCTCCGAGTAGCCGGCCTGCTTCATGAACAGAGCGCGGATGTTGCCCTTGCCGCTGCCGGCCCCGGACTCGGGTCCACTGCCGCCGATTCCGCACGCAGAGAGCAGGCCCGCCATGCCGGCCGCCCCTCCGAGCGCGAGGAAGCCGCGGCGCGACGGGGTGAGCAGCGGCGAGCGCTCTGGGCGAGCGGGGATCTGTGACATGGCAGGACTCCATTTATTAGGCAATCTGCTTTACTAACCAGTCCGGAATATAGTCACGCAGAATTTGGTGCGTCAAGAGGCAAGCGGAGGCGACATGGAATCCAGTCCGTCCAGCAGGCACCGGGTCCTCGACTTCCTGCTCCGGCAGGACGAGCCGGTGACCCGACCCCGCATCGCCACAGCTTGTGGCGTGTCGAGGCCCACCGTGTTCAGCGCCGTCCAGCACCTCGAGCACGCGGGCCTCATCCAGGAGACCGGACAGCGCAGCGGCTCTCCTGGCCGCTCCGCCACCCTCTTCGAGGTCGCTCCCGGAGTGGGCACGGTATTGGCGATCGACATCGGCGGCAGCAACGTCAGGGTGGCAGTGGCCGACATCCGTGGGCGTTCGCTTGCCGAGCTGCGGGAACCGACCGCGCTGCCGGGCGGTCCCGCCATCGTCGCTCAGGCGACGGACCTGGCTCGCAAGGCGCTCGCATCGGCAGGCCTTGCCCACTCGTCGCTCCACGCGGTGACGGTGTCCGTCCCCGGCGTCGTCGACGCCGACGGCGGCACCGTGCACTTCGCCTCCAACATCGACCAGTCCGACCCCTTCGACTTCCGCACCCCCATCAGGGAAGCCCTTTCCGCGCCAGTGCGGCTCGAGAACAACGTCCACCTCGCCGCGCTCGGCGAGCGCTGGCGTGGCGTCGGCCGCGACCTCGACACGTTCGTGATCGTGTCGATCGGCGCCGGGATCGGCGCGGGGGTGGTGCACGATGGGCGCCTGATACGCGGATCGCACGGGGCGTCAGGCGAGGTGGCCTTCCTGCCGACACCGCGCAGCCAACCACACCTGGACGCACGGGCTCACGACGAAGCGGGCGGCCTGAGCTTGCTGACCGCCGCCCTGCGGCACCCGGGATGGACCGGCACCCCGCCGAGCACGGTCGAGGAGCTGTTCCTCCGAGCTGCGTCAGGTGAGGAACCCGCCGCTGAGCTCGTGGAGGAGGAGTGCGTCCGGGTCGCTGCCGTCATCGCCTCCATCTCGGCCATCATCGACCCGGAGGCCGTGATCCTCACAGGCGGAGTGGGCGCCAACGACCACCTGATGGAGAGGTCACGCCAGCTGGCCACCGAGATGACGCTGTACCCGCCTGTGGTGATCCGTTCCGAGCTGGGAGAGCGCGCCAGCGTGGTCGGCGGTGTCTATCTCGGAACCCGCGCCGCGCGGAACATCGTCATGCAGTCACTCGACCGATGAACGTGACGATCTCTCCAGGCGTCAGGGCGCTCAGGCGTCGGTCACGTCGATCAGCACCTTGCCGACGGCGCCACCTTCGACTGCCGCGTGCGCCTCGGCCGTGCGCTCGAGGGGGTAGTGGTGCACGGGCAGACCGCGCTCCTCGCCGACGCCGAAGGCTCCGTCGGCGACCGCCGCCGTGACGTCGTCGGCAGCGGCGCGGAGCGCGGCCTCGCCGACGCTGTAGATCAGCACCCACTGGAAGCGGGCGTTGGTCGAGAAGGTCTCCCGGACGCCGAGGATCACCTCGTCGCCGCCGTTGTTGGCGTAGATCGCGATGGTCCCGCGCTTCTTGATCAGCTGCAGGTCCATGCGCAGGTTCTGCGCCGGTGCGACCTCGACGACGATGTCGACGCCGTCCGGAGCCAGGTCGCGGATCCGGGCTGCGGTGTCGCCGTCGCGGTAGTTCACGACGTGGTGCGCGCCCGCCGCCGTCGCGAGGACGCCCTTCTCGTCGCTGCTCACGGTGGTGATCACCGTGGCGCCGGCCCACCTGGCGAGCTGGATCGCGGCGTTGCCGACCGCCCCGGCCCCGCCCGCGACGAGGACGGTCATCGCGTCGAGCGCACCCGGGGCCAGCCGCGAAGGGCCGTCCTCGGAGGTCGTGAGGGTGCGGTGGGCCGTGACCGCGGGGACCCCGAGCGCGGCCCCGACGTCGTACGACGCCGCGTCGGGCAGGGCGCAGACGTGAGCGAGGGGCAGCACGACCTGCTCCTGCGCCGTGCCGCCGGGCCGGGTGTGCTGGGCCAGGATGGTCCAGACCCGGTCACCGACCGCGAGGTCGGTGACGCCGGGGCCCACTGCGTCGACCACGCCCGCACCGTCCTGGCCGGGCACGATCTCGGGGAACGCGAGCTCGCCCATCCCGCCGGCGCGGAACTTCCAGTCCGTCGGGTTGACGCCTGCCCGCACGATGCGGACACGGACCTCACCCGGACCGGGCTCCGCAGCCTCTCGTTCGACCAGCTGGAGCACGGACGAGTCGCCGCTCTCGGTGTAGACCACAGCACGCATCAGGTTGTCCTTCCCGGGGATCGTGTCCGACAGGACCACGCAACCACACCGCGCACCGGGGCGTCTCAGCGGTCGGCGTGGACCCCGCGGACACCGGAGTCGGTGAGCTCGGCCTCGCGCTGGGCGGCGGCCTCGAGCTCCTGGCGGCGGGTCTCCTCCATCATGGCGCGCGTGGCGTCGTAGATGCCCGGGTCGGAGACCAGGTCGGCCGCACCGCGACGCAGCCGCGCCAGCGCGGCACGGGCGAAGATCTGCTGCTCGGTCGTGGTGCGCTCGGAGCGGTTGTTGCTGATGAAGGTGATCGCCCACCGCATCAGCGCCGAGACCTGGTTCTTGAAGCCGGTGAGGTAGACGAGGTGGACACCGAGCCACATCAACCACGCGACGATGCCGGTGAGCCGGAGCTTGCCGACCATGGCGACCGCGCGGAAGCGGCTGATGATCGCCATCGAGCCCTTGTCGAAGTACTTGAACGGCTCCTGGGGCTGCTTGCCCTCGAGGCGGTTGCTGATCTCCTTGGCGGCGTACTTCGCGCCCTGGATGGCGACCTGCGCGACACCGGGAAGGTTGTCGAGGGCGATCATGTCGCCGACGACGAAGACCTCGGGGTGGCCGGGGAGCGTGAGGTCGGGGTTGACCGCGATGCGGCCGGCGCGGTCGAGCGGGGCGCCGGTCTGCTCCGACAGCGTCTTCCCGAGCGGGTTGGCCTGCACGCCGGCGGCCCAGATCTTGGCGACCGAGTTGATCCGCTCGACGGTGCCGTCCTTGAACTTCACCTCGAGGCCGCGCTCGTCGACCTCGGTCACCATGCCGCCGAGCATCACCTCGACGCCGAGCTTCTCCAGCTCGCCCTTGGCCTTCTCGCCGAGCTTGGCACCGAACGGAGGCAGCACCTGCGGCGCCGCGTCGACGAGGACGACGCGGGCGGTGCGGGTGTTGATCGCGCGGAAGTCCTTGCGCAGGGTGTGGTGCGCGAGCTCGGCGATCTGGCCGGCCATCTCCACGCCGGTGGGGCCGGCGCCGACGACCACGAAGGTCAGCAGGTGGTCGACGTCGTCGCCGCGGGTGGCACCGAGCTCGGCCATCTCGAAGGCGCCGAAGATCCGGCCGCGCAGCTCGAGGGCGTCGTCGATGCTCTTCATCCCGGGGGCGAACTCGGCGAAGTGGTCGTTGCCGAAGTACGACTGGCTCGCGCCGGCCGCGACCAGCAGCGAGTCGTACGACGTCACCGTCTCGCGGCCCAGCACCTGCGAGGTGACCGTGCGGGCCTCGAGGTCGATGCCGGTGACCTCGCCCAGGATCACGCGGGCGTTGTCCTGGCTGCTGAGGATCTCGCGGGTCGGCGGGGCGATCTCGCCCTCGGACAGGATGCCCGTCGCGACCTGGTAGAGCAGGGGCTGGAAGAGGTGGTGGGTCGTCTTCGCGATCACGGTGACGTCGACGTCGGCGCGGCGCAGCGCCTTGGTGCCGAACAGGCCGCCGAAGCCGGACCCGATCACGACCACCTTGTGACGGGGTGCCTGTGTCGAGGTCATGGGAGCTCCTGGGATCGTGGGTGCCATCTCATGGTCCGAGCCGGGTTCCGAGCCGGAGTCCAGCTGTCCAACCATTGTCCTCCCGGCCGGACCTCGGGCGCGAAACGCCGGGCGAGTCTGCTATCTCACACCACTACCCAGACTCGCGAGAAACTATGGTGATTGTCGAGGTTTGAACCACCCCGAAGTCGGGTAACCATGGACCCACTGGACTGTCCACTCCCCCGAAATGAGTCCCAGTGCCGCTGAGCTCAGAGTTGACCCTTGCCTCGTCGCCGCGTGCTGCGGCCGACGCGCGGCGCTGGGTCGGCGACATCTGCGAGCGGCTGGAGCGCGGCGACCTCGTCGAGTGCGCCGAGCTCGGCGTCTCCGAGCTGGTGGCCAACGCGATCCTCCATGCGAGCGCCCCCTTCAAGGTGCGCGTGCGCGGCACGGCCAGCCACCCCCGCATCGAGGTCGTCGACGGCTCGACCAGCCCCCCGGTCCCGCCCGTCCCCCAGCTGGACGACGACCTCGACCTGCTCCTCACCTTCGGGCGCGGCCTGTCGATGGTCGCCCAGTGTGCCGTCGCGTGGGGCGCGACCATCGAGGCGGACGGCAAGATCGTCTGGTTCGAGCCCGCCGCGCAGATGCACGGCGAGAGCGGCGCCGAGTGGGTCATCGACCACTCCGACCTGCCCACGCTGCGCCCCGAGCCCCCGAGCGACACGGCCCGCGAGGTCAGGCTGCTGGGCATCGACGTGCCGCTCTACTCCTCGCTCGCCCGGCAGTACCACGAGCTGCGCCGCGAGCTGCGGCTCCTCTCGCTCTCCCACCAGTCCGACTACCCCCTCGCCGGCGACCTCACGTCGATGTTCGCCAACTTCGAGCGGCAGTTCCCCGACACCTACCGCGACCAGATCCGCGCCGCCGAGACCATGGGTCTGCGTCGCGTCGACGTGGTCTTCCCGATGGTGCGCGAGGCCGGCCCGGTGTTCGTGACGATGACCGAGATGTTCGACGTCGCCGACGCCTTCTGCCGGGCCGAGCGCCTGCTGTCCATCGCGCGCACGCCCTCCCAGCGTGCCCTGCACAACTGGCTTCTGGGCGAGCTCGTGCACCAGCTCGACGGGGCGGTTCCCCAGAGGTGGACCGGGCACTCCGGTGCGGCCACCAGCCAGGCGTCCGCCAGCCGGGTCGGCTGAGGGTCCGCGTCCCGCTGGGCCCGCGCTAACCCCACCCGAGTTCGTGCAGGCGGGCGTCGTCGAGCCCGAAGTGGTGCGCCACCTCGTGCACCACGGTGATCCGCACCTCCTCCTCGAGCTCCTCCTCGGTGTCGGCCATGTCGAGGAGCGGGCCGCGGAAGAGCAGGATGCGGTCGGGCAGCATGCCGGCATGGTTGGCCGGGCGCTCGGTCAGGGCGAGGCCGTCGTAGAGACCGAGCAGGTCCGGGTCGTCGGCCGGCGCGTCGGGCTCGACGAGCACGACGACGTTGTCGACGAGACGGGCCAGGTCGTCGGGCAGGCCGTCGAGGGCCCGCTCCACCATCGCGTCGAACGCCAGTGGGTCGAGGTCGATGGGCATGGCCCCAGCGTAGGGAGGCGGGCGTAACAGCCCGGTGCAGAGGGACGGCCCCGGAAATGACGAACAGGGTGAGCCTGGTGGCTCACCCTGTTCGGCCATGCGATGGCGACCCCGACGGGACTCGAACCCGCGGCCTCCGCCGTGACAGGGCGGCGCGCTAACCAACTGCGCTACGGGGCCATTCGTTTGCTCCTTGCGAAGCGGTGGAACTCTAACCCATGGTCTTCGGAGACCACCAATCGGCGGCAACCCTGGACCGGGTCGCACCCCCAACCGGATTCGAACCGGCGCTACCGCCGTGAAAGGGCGGGGTCCTGGGCCGCTAGACGATGGGGGCCAGCTCGCGTGGGACGGACCCGCTCGAGCGACGCCCAGCATAGGGCCAGCAACGGCCGCGCTCCCAACCCACGTCCTGGGCGGTTTCGGGCGCGTCGGATCCGAGACTGCACCCAACCTTCACCAGGTTTGACTAACCTTCACGTGTGGACAGTGAGGCTCGGACGCTGCGCTTCCTCGTCGTCGATGACAACGAGGACATTCGTGACGTCTTCTGCCGCCTCGTGGAGCGGGCGGGACACCTCGCCACCACCGCCGCCGACGGGCAGGAAGCAGTCGAGGTCCTCGAGCGAGAGTCGTTCGACGTGATGCTGCTCGACCTCACCATGCCGCGCATGAACGGCGTCGACGTCGTGCGCTGGATCCGGGCCCATCCCGACGTCGCTCCCGCCATGCGGATCGTCGTGATCAGCGCGTGGGCGGGCGAGCACCGGGCGGTCCTCCAAGAGCTCGGTGTGGTCACAGTCATGCAGAAGCCGCTGCGGATTCAGCAATTGACTGATCTGATTGAGGAGACACTGCTCGAGACCGAGGCCTGAACCCTGCCCTGAATGCTTTCTGGGGTACTGGTCCCGCGGGTGGAGTCACCCGCACGTCTCCCCGGCGTGCATCCAACCAACCCCCTTGGAGATCCCCATGATGAATCGCATCCGCACCCGCATCCAGGCCAAGCGTGCCGCCGAGCAGACCCAGTCGTTCTACGTGTGGCGCCCGGGCTCCGGCGGCGGCAACTGACCCGTCGGGGACGCGCGGATTGATGCTCGTCCCGTGATGCAGATGGACAGCGTCGAGTCGGCCGGCGGCCGGCTCGGCGCTGTTCTCTCGTCCCCCCGGTCTGGCGTGGTCGCCCTCGGTCCGCACGGCCCGTGGCTGACCACGACTCCCGGCCTCGCCCGCCAAGTCCTGACCGACGTGTCCGGGTTCGACTTCCCCGGCGACGTCACCCGCAGCGGGGACCTGTCCGGCAGCCGGGGCGACACCCGCTCAGGGCATGTCACCTTCCAGCCGGTCCAGCCCGACCAAGTGTGGCGCGGCGTTGCGGTCTTCACCACCGAGTGGGAGGCCGCACTGTCGACGCACGATCGCTCCTCCCCGCACGAGCCGTACGACGCCATGGTGCTGCTGCGCCGTCCCGTCGCACGCTCCACGACCTCGGCGGTGCTGCCCTCGCTCGACCTCGAACAGCGTGACCTCGTCGCCGACCTGGTGCTCGACTGGATCGACGCCCTCGCCCCGGTGATCGCCGCGCGACGCCCGCCCCGCCGGTGGAGCCGCATCCGACGCACCGAGCGAGACGCGCGGGTGGCGCTCTACGCCGCCTTGGCCGCCACGCCCGACCTCGACGTCCCACCCCAGCTGACCGCCACACTGCTCGCCGCCGGGATCCAGGTGCCGATCGCCGCCGGCTCGTGGTTGCTCGCGTGGCTCGCCAGCCAGCCGACGGCGGAGCTCGACCCCGTCCACGTGGTCTGGGAGACCCTGCGCCTGACGCCGCCCACGTGGATCACCGCCCGCATCACCACGCGGGAGATGGACCTCGGCGGCCAGCGCGTGCCGGCCGGTGACGTCGTGCTGGTCAGTCCGCTCCTCCTCGGACGCCAGCCCGACCTCGTGCCCGGGGACCCGGCCGGAGTGCCCGGCTTCGACCCTGGTCGGTGGCAGGACGACACGCAGCGCCCCGGGGCATGGCTTCCCTTCGGCGCCGGCCCACACGCGTGCCCGGGCCGCCACCTCGGCATGGCCGTCCTCACCCGGCTGGCCGAGTGGGGCCTGTCCCTTGACCTCTCGTTGAGCGAGAGGGTGACCGTCGACCAGAGCCGTGGCATCGCCCCGCTACCGTGCCGTTTCACGATCTCCGACGGAAGGGAGCCGGCCAGGTGATCGACCATCCCGCCCTGCAGGACACCTCGGCCGAAGGGCCGGTGTCCCCCAGGGCCGCTCGTCTGGCGGCATTGATCCTTGAGGGTGAGGCCAGCCTTGACGTATCGATCGCCCTCATGGCCGAGCACTTCCTGTCCGAGCCGCGGGTCGAGGTCGTCGCTGTGGTGCTCACCAGCTTCACCCCCCAAGACGAGGTGGGATGGACGCCGCTCGGCGGGCGGGCCTGGGTCCGGGAGTGGACACGGCCGGGCTCCACGCGATTCTTCATGCCCGCACCAGGCGCGGGCCCCGAAGAGGCGTTGACCATGCCCTGGGTGTCACGGATCGCCAGGACCCAAATTGTGGCGCTCACAGATCGAAACCTGCTCCCAGAAGAGGCCTCACAGGACCTCGACGAGCTCGCCCGCACAGGTGTCCGGAGCCTGGTCGCCTCGCCGTTCAGCTTCCAGGGCGAGATGTTCGGCAGCCTCTCCCTCGTCAGCCTCGACTCTGGGGACTGGCCCGAGCAGCTCCTTCGAGACTTCCGACTCCTCACTGGCGCCCTCGTCTCGAGGCTCACCCTCGAGCGCTCCCGTCGCGCCCTCGCCGAGGCTCTCGAGGCGGGCGCGGAGGCGCAGAAGGCCTACCAGCAGTTCTACGGCGCGGTCGGGCACGAGCTGCGTACGCCCCTGGCGGCGATCCTCGGCTACACCGAGGTGATCCTCGACGAGGCCCAGCACGCCTCCCCCGGCGCAGCCGAGGGCTCGGACGGCCCGGTGACGGCCGCGGTGCTCCGCGACGGGCCGGCGATCCTGCGCGCCGGCGAGCAGCTGCTCGGGATCGTCGACAGCCTCCTCGGCGCGGGCCGCACCATGTCCGACGACGACCAGCGCCGCGACGTCGTGGTGGCCGACGCGGTCGCCGACGTCGTGCACTGGCACCGCACGCCGGCACAGACCGCGGGGGTCGACATGATCGTCGTCACCGACCCCGGGACGACCGTCTGGGCCCACGCGTCCGGCGTACGACAGGTCCTCACCAGCCTGGTCGGCAACGCCATCGCCCACCACCGCCCGGGCGGCGGCACGGTGCACATCTCGACCGCACCCCTGCTCGGGGAGAGCGGACAGGAGATGGTGCGGATCATCGTGCGCGACGACGGCCCCGGGCTGTCGGAGGAGCAGCTCGCGCACGTCTTCGAGCCGTTCGTCCGGTTCGCGGCGCCGAGGACGAAGGGCAGCGGGCTCGGGCTGTCGATCTCGCGCACGATCGCCGAGCGCGACGGCGGCGCGGTGCGCGGCGAGTCCACGCCCGGCGTGGGGTCGTCGTTCTGGGTCGAGCTGCCGGCGCACGAGCCGCGCGGTGCGTGAGCCGAGCCGATTCCCCCCTCGCCTGCGGGCTCATGTATTCTCGTCCCGCTTGGGCAGGTAGCTCAGTTGGTACGAGCGATCGCCTGAAAAGTGATAGGTCGGCGGTTCGACCCCGCCCCTGCCCACAAGCACAGAAGGGCCCCGGTCACGTCCCGACCGGGGCCCTTCTGCGTGGTCCGGTCTGGTCCGCTCGGACGGCCGCTCCCGCAGCGCCTACCGTGGAGGCGTGCCCGACGTCATCGAGGGCACCTTCTCCAGCGGGGTGCCCTACCTGAGGACCGGCCAGGGGCCGGCCCTCCTCGTCGCTGCCGGGCTCACGACGAAGCACGCCAACCCGACGGGCGCGGCCCGCCGGTTCTCGCTTGCCTGGGCGGCGCCGTACGCCGAGCACTTCACCGTCTACCTCGCGAACCGGCGCCCCGGCCTGACGGAGGGGACGTCCATGCACGAGCTGGCCGACGACTACGCGACCGCCATCGAGGTCGACCTCGGTGAGCCCGTCCTGCTGCACGGCACCTCCACGGGCGGCTCGGTGGCGCTGCAGCTCGCCGTGGACCGGCCCGGGCTCGTACGCCGCCTGGTGCTCGTCGCGGCCGCGTGCCGGCTCTCCCCCGGCGGCCGGCAGGTGATGGCCGAGGTCGCCCGGCTCACCGCCGCCGGCGACACCCGCGCCGCGACCGCGGCCATGATGGCCGCCGGCACCCCTCCCCGGCTGCGCCCGTTGACCCGACCGGCCGGGTGGGTGATGGGGCAGTTCACGCCGTCGGACCAGAGCGACATGCTCGTCACGATCGCCGCGGAGGACGAGCTCGACGCCGAGCCGCACCTCGACCGCGTCACCGCGCCGACGCTGGTGCTGGGCGGGACCGCCGACGGCTTCTACAGCCGCGACCTCTTCGAACGGACCGCCGCCGGCATCCCCCAGGGCAAGGCAGTCGTCTGGGAGGGCAGGTCGCACGTCGGCGTGGCGGGCGGCAAGGTGGCTGCCGCCGTCGGCCTGGGCTACCTGCTGGCCGACTGAGCGCTCCGGCAGGATGGGGCGGTGCTCCCCCGCCTCGAGATCGTGCGACGCATCCGCCCGGTCGACCTCGTCGCGCCAGGCTTCCAGCGGATCGAGAGGTCGACCGGCGGGATCGTGCCGATCCCGGCAGTGGCGCCGTACGTCGCCGCGACCGCGCAGGTGCGCAAGCGCTCCTGGCTCGCCCTCCACCTGGCCGGGCACCGCATCGGGGCGTCGCTGGACGACGGCTCGGTGTCCCTGACGATCACCCACGGGCACGGCACGCGCGAGCTGCGGAGCCGGCGCTTCCACCGGGCCCTCGACCCGACCGAGCTGGGACTGTCCCTGACCGGGACGCACGTGACGGCGTGGACGCGCGAGGCCGGCCAGTGGGTCGCCCGGGCACGGCACGACCTGCGCGAGGTCGTCGACACCCGCGACGAGGCGGCGCTCGCCGGCCTCCAGATCGAACTGCCGACGTGGGGCGGTGGCGCCGGTGGGTTCGGCCAGCTCGGCCTGCGCGACGTCCGGTTCGTCACCGAGGAGGACGGACGTCCGCTGCACACCGGGGACGGACTCTGGCTGACGGCGACCTCTGCCGGACCGGGCTTCTTCGACACCGCGCACACCAGCGTGTGGCGCCTCGACCCGGCCAGCCTGGAGCTCGCCCACACCGCCGACCTCTTCTTCCGCCGCCCGGACCGGCCGGGGGTCTTCGGCGACCACGCCACCCACCTGGTCCGCACGGACGCGGGATGGCTGGCGACGACCAGCACGTGGGGCGACTTCGAGGCGCCGCGGACGCGCGCGGGACGTCGTACGCCGGCGGGGTTGCGGGTCACCCTCGCCGAGACCGACGCCGACCTGCTGCGCGGCACCCACGTCCTCGACACCCGCGAGCTGCCGCTGCCGACCGACGGCCTCGCCTCGATCGCCACGTGGGACCCGCACCTCGTCCGGCGCGACGGGGAGTGGCTGGTCGGCTTCGTCAGCGCGCGACGCTTCTTCGACTTCCACCCCGCCCTCGCCGCCGGGAAGTCCCTCGACGACCTGCGGCTCCTCGGCGCGGCCACCGACCGCCGCTCGACCGAGGGCACGACGCTGCTGGAGGTCGACGGCCGGATGGTGGTGCTGGCCAGCGACGGGCGCGACTCGCAGCGGGACCAGCGGGCGCGCTTCCCGGTCTTCGACCTCGGGATGCAGGACCTCGGACTGCTGGACGCGCCCTACCCGACCAACCTGCCCTGGCCGTCACTCGCGCACGTCGACGGGACGTGGCTGATGGCGACCTTCAACGGGCGACGGGCCGGCGGCGCGCTGCTCGGCTACGGCACCCACGGCGACCTGGTCCTGATGCGGGACGCGTGATCTCGCCGGACTACGCTGAGGGTGACGGCGGTCACCACCCCTCGACCGCGCTGACCAGGCCCGCACACCCCGCGGCCGCACCCACCAGAAAAGGACCACAGCATGTCTGGACCCCTCTCCCCGTCAGGAACGGCCAGTTCGGGAGTCGACGTCTTCGAGCTCGGCAGCGAGCACGAGCAGGTCGTGTTCTGCAATGACCGCGCGACCGGCCTCAAGGCCATCATCGCGATCCACTCCACGGCACTCGGCCCGGCCCTCGGTGGGACGCGGTTCTACCCCTACGCCAGCACCGACGACGCGATCGTCGACGTGCTCAACCTCTCCCGCGGCATGTCCTACAAGAACGCCCTCGCCGGCCTCGACCTCGGCGGCGGCAAGGCCGTCATCATCGGCGACCCGGCGACCCTCAAGACCGAGGCGCTGCTGCGCGCCTACGGCCGCTTCGTGCAGTCGCTCGACGGCCGCTACTTCACCGCCTGCGACGTGGGCACGTTCTCCGAGGACATGGACCACGTCGCCCGCGAGTGCGACTTCGTCACCGGCCGCACCGTCGCGCACGGCGGCGCCGGCGACAGCTCGGTGCTGACCGCGTTCGGCACCTTCCAGGGCATGCGTGCCGCCGCCGAGCAGGTGTGGGGCGAGCCGACGCTGGCCGGCCGCACCGTCGGCGTCGCCGGCGTGGGCAAGGTGGGACGCCACCTCGTACGCCACCTCATCGAGGACGGTGCCACGGTGGTCGTCACCGACGTGTACGCCCCCTCGGTCGAGGCGATCCGCGCGGAGTACCCCCAGGTGCAGGCCGTCGGCTCGACCGACGAGCTGGTCGCGAGCGAGCTCGACGTCTACGCCCCGTGCGCCCTCGGCGGCGCGCTCACCGACGAGGTCGTCGAGACCCTGTCCGCCCGCATCGTCTGCGGCGCGGCCAACAACCAGCTCGCCCACCCCGGCATCGAGAAGAAGCTCGACGAGCGCGGCATCCTCTACGCGCCCGACTACTGCGTGAACTCCGGCGGCGTCATCCAGGTCGCCGACGAGCTCGAGGGCTTCTCCTTCGAGCGCGCCGAGCAGCGCGCCACCGGCATCTTCGACACCACCCGCAAGGTCTTCGAGCTCGCCAAGGCCGACGGGGTCACCACCGCGGAGGCCGCCGACCGCCTGGCCGAGCGCCGGATGCGCGAGGTCGGCCGCCTGCGCGGCATCTACCTCAGCTGACCGGGCACTTCCTCGCGCTACAGCACGCCGACCGGGCGGTTCCTCGCGCTACCAGCGCGAGGAACTGCCCGGTCGCTGCATCTCAGCGCGAGGCAGTGCCCGCTCGGCGTTCAGGGCGCGCTCGTAGGCCCGCGCACCCGGTGGCCGGGTGCGTGATCAGGTGCGATCAGTCAGTCTGCGCGACGACGCGGGTCGGCATAGTCCGCCCACTCGTCCTCGTCCGGCTCGACATCACTCGTCGGGTGATGCTCTTCACCGTGCAGCTCCTTCGCCAACGCGCCGAAGTCCGTCTCGTGAGTCCGGTACTTCAGGTCGCGTGCGACCTTGGTCTGCTTCGCCTTAGCTCGGCCGCGCCCCATAGGGTCGACCCCCTCGCACACTTGGCCGGGGCTTTCGAGGAGTCCTCGACGCGCCCGGTCTGATCGGTCACATATCGTGAGGACAACGCTACCTGAGCGGTGGGTGTTCCCGCACACCAAGGCACGCCTTTTCGTCGCCCGTTCCCGAAATCGGGCTCACCAGCCGGGGTGCTGGCCCTCCAGCAGGACCCGACCGCCGTGCTCGGCGTCGGCGCGGGCCTCGCCGGCCACCCAGGCCCGGATGCCGTGACCGGCCAGGACGGCGATGGCGGTGTCGACCGACTCGGGCGCCGTGAGCGACACCATGCCGACGCCGCAGTTGAGGGTCGCCTCGAGGTCGGCCTGCGGCACGTCACCCACACGGCGTACGACGTCGAAGACCGGCTGCGGCGTCCACGTCGAGCGGTCGATGCGCACCGACAGCTCCTCCGGGAGCACGCGCTCGAGGTTGGCCGCCAGGCCGCCGCCGGTCACGTGCGACATGGCATGGGTCTCGGTCCGGTCGGCGAGGTCGAGGCAGGCCTTGGCGTAGATGCGGGTCGGCTCGAGCAGCTCCTCACCGAGCGTGCGGCCGAAGTCGTCGACGTGGCGGTCCACGGTCCACCCGGCCTGGTTGAGAAGCACGTGGCGCACCAGCGAGTAGCCGTTGGAGTGCAGTCCGCTGGCCTCCATCGCGATGACCACGTCGCCGGGACGGACGCGACCGGGGCCGAGCAGCTTGCTGGCCTCCACCACGCCGGTGGTGGCGCCGGCGACGTCGTAGTCGTCGGGGTCGAGCAGCCCGGGGTGCTCGGCGGTCTCGCCGCCGATCAGCGCGCAGCCGGCCACCACGCAGGCCTCGGCGATGCCCTTGACGATGGCGGCGATGCGCTCGGGCACCACGCGGCCGCAGGCGATGTAGTCGGTCATGAAGAGCGGCTCGGCGCCGCAGACGACGAGGTCGTCGACGACCATGCCGACCAGGTCGAACCCGATCGTGTCGTGCACGTCCATCATCTGCGCGATCGCGACCTTGGTGCCGACGCCGTCGGTGGAGGTCGCGAGCAGCGGACGCTCGTAGCGGGTCAGCGCAGAGGCGTCGAAGAGGCCGGCGAAGCCGCCCAGGCCGCCGATCATCTCGGGCCGGCGGGCCTTCTCGACCCACCCCTTCATCAGGTCGATCGCGCGGTCGGCCGCCTCGATCGAGACCCCGGCTGCGGCATAGGCCCCGGAAGCGGATTCGGTGGGCTGCTGGTCGGACACGGAGCTCCTCGGTTCGTACGACGGTGGCGGCGTGCGGATCAGGGGTTGTTGAGGACCGGCAGCGCGCGGCCCATCGTCGGCGACTGCAGCGTCGCCTCGAGCAGGTGCTTGCCGAGCAGGCTCTCGTCGGGCAGCTCGATCGGGTACTGACCGGTGAAGCAGGCCTGGCACAGGCGGTCGGCGGTCTGGCCGGTCGCCTCGATCATCCCCTCGAGGGAGATGTAGCCCAGGCTGTCGGCTCCGACGCTGGCGGCGATCTCGTCGACGTCCAGCCCGTTGGCGATCAGCTCGGCGCGGGTCGCGAAGTCGATGCCGTAGAAGCAGGGCCACTTCACCGGCGGGCTCGAGATCCGCACATGCACCTCGAGGGCGCCGGCCTCGCGGAGCATCCGCACCTGCGCACGCTGGGTGTTGCCGCGCACGATCGAGTCGTCGACCACGACGATGCGCTTGCCGCGGATCATGTGCTCGAGCGCGTTGAGCTTGAGCCGGATGCCGAGCTGGCGCAGCGTCTGGCTGGGCTGGATGAACGTGCGTCCGACGTAGGCGTTCTTGACGAAGCCCTGGCCGAACGGGATGCCGGACTCGGCGGCGTACCCGGACGCCGCGGGCGTGCCCGACTCGGGCACCGGCATCACCAGGTCGGCCTCGACCGGGAACTCGCGGGCGAGCCGGCGGCCCATCTCGACGCGCGCCTCGTGGACGTTGCGGCCGCTGATGGTGGCGTCGGGACGGGCGAGGTAGACGTACTCGAAGACGCAGCCCTTGGGCTCGGGCTTCGCGAACTTGTGGGAGCGCAGGCCGTTCTCGTCGATGACGAGCATCTCGCCGGGCTCGACCTCGCGGACCACGCTGGCGCCGATGGTGGCGAGGGCGGCGTCCTCGCTGGCGACCACCCAGCCGCGGTCGAGGCGACCGAGGACGAGCGGGCGGATGCCCTGCGGGTCGCGGGCGGCGTACAGCGTGTTCTCGTTCATCCAGACGAAGCAGTACGCCCCGCGCAGCTGCGGGAGCACCTCGAGGGCCCGCTGCTCGAGGGTGGTGTCGGGATGGTGCGCGAGCAGGGCGGTGACCAGGCTCGTGTCGTTGGTCGCGCCCTCGACGCCCTTGATGTCGAGCTCGCCGGCCGGGCCGGGCAGCTGGGTGACCAGCTCGCGCAGCTCGTGGGTGTTGATCAGGTTGCCGTTGTGGCCTAGCGCGATGGACCCGTCGCCGGTGGGGCGGAAGGTCGGCTGCGCGTTCTGCCACGTCGAGGCGCCGGTCGTGGAGTAGCGGGAGTGGCCGATCGCCAGGTGACCCTTGAGCGAGTCGAGCGTCGACTCGTCGAACACCTGCGAGACCAGGCCCATGTCCTTGTAGACCAGGATCTGGCGCCCGTTGCTGACCGCGATGCCCGCGGACTCCTGGCCGCGGTGCTGCAGCGCGTAGAGCCCGAAGTAGGTCAGCTTGGCGACGTCCTCGCCGGGGGCCCAGACGCCGAAGACGCCGCACGCGTCCTGGGGGCCCTGGTCGTGGGGGTCGATTGCCGTGGTCAGACGGCCGTCGCCGCCCTTCCGCATGCTCGTCTGGTAGGGCACGACCTGCAGTCTACGGCCGTCCGGCGCCATCGCCGCACCGGCGCCGCCCACCGATACCTGAGGACGTGGCGGACGTGGAACCGACCCGTTCCCGTCCGTGGCGTCCTCAGGTGTCGAGGAGCTGGCCCGCCCGGTGGAGGGCGAGCCGGGCGACGGCGCGGGTGGACGCCGGGAGGGGTACGGCGTCGAGCAAGGGGTGGGGCCGAGTCCAGGTCGGGTCCGAGGGGAGCGCGGCCTCCGGCCCGCCGTACGACGGGTCGGTGGCGCGGCGCACCGCCTCCTCCACCCCGACCAGGGGGCCGCCGGTGCGCGGCACCCACGTGGCGCCCGGGCGGCAGACCATGTCGTGGCGCAGCGACTCGATGAGCGCGGTGACGGTGTGGAACGGCGCCGTCGTGGACAGCGCGGTGGCCAGTCCGACGAGCCCGCTCGGCGCGACGAACGCCGGCACCCGCAGCCGGGTCAGCCCGGCACCGCGGCCGCAGGCCTGCATCAGGTCGGGGTAGGCGAGGACGTCGGGCCCGCCGATGTCGACGGCGCCGCGCAGCGACTCGACCTCGAGGCCCTCCCGGATCGCGCGCAGGACGTCGGAGACCGCCACCGGCTGCACGGAGCTGCGCATCCAGAGCGGCACCGGCTGCACGACGAAGAGGGTGGCGATCTGCCGGATGATCTCGAACGACGTCGAGCCGGCGCCGAGCACGACGCCCGCCCGGAGGGCGACCGCGTCCTCGGTGGCCCCGAGCAGGATCCGCTCCACCTCGAGGCGCGAGGCGATGTGGGCCGAGAGCTCGGCTTCGGGCACGCCCGGCACCAGGCCGGAGAGGTAGACGAGACGGCGTACGCCACTGGCGGCCACGGCGGCCGCCACCACCTCGGCGCCGATCCGGTCGCGGTCGGTGAAGTCGGTGCGGGCGAGGGAGTGGACGAGGTAGACGACCGCGTCGACGCCGTCGACGGCCTCCGTCACCGCCGTCTCGTCGGTGACGTCGCAGCGGATCGCGCGGACGCGCTCGTCCCAGCCGAACCGCTCCGGGTCCGGCGCGGAGGACGAGGCCGCGACGACCTCGTGTCCGTGCTCGAGCAGGTGGGGCACGAGGCGCGAGCCGACGTAGCCGGTGGCGCCCAGGACGAGGACCCTCACGCTTTACCCAGGTGCTTGAGGAGGTTGCGCGAGAACACCGTGCCCATGTGCTTCACCACCCCCGCCATGACCCGCTCGACCGCCGGCCT
This sequence comes from Nocardioides sp. N13(2025), assembly GCF_051912545.1. Lineage (GTDB taxonomy): Bacteria > Actinomycetota > Actinomycetes > Propionibacteriales > Nocardioidaceae > Nocardioides. The sequence continues at coordinate 3,152,603 of NZ_CP196809.1, forward strand.
GGCCAGGCCGGGCAGCGGCAGGTGGGTCGAGATCTGCAGGTCGATGCTCACGTCGGTGCCGCCGCCGTCGTGGTCCTTCAGGAGGTAGGTGCCCTCGACCGCCGTCATCTCCTCGGTCCGCGCGGGGTCGTGGCGGAAGTCGATCCGCTCCTCCGGCCGCAGCTCCATCACCTCGGTGAAGTGCGGCGCCACGGAGATCCCCAGCACCGGGATGGTGCCCATCCGCCACCGCCACCGGTCGCCCTCGACGTCGATCGAGGTGACGTAGGGCGTGATCTTGGCGATCAGGTCGGCGTCGGTCAGGGCGGCCCACACCTCGGAGCGCGGGGAGCGGAGCACCGCCGAGGAGCGGTCGCGGGCACGGAAGGTCGCCATGCCGCGAGGCTACCGGCGGCTCCGAAGGGTCGTCCTCACCCGCGCGAGCGGTGCGTGATGGATCAGCGGGGCAGGTCGCCGAGGTTGCGGAGCAGCAGGGCCTCTGCCTTGACGACCTTCTCGAACTCCGCGAGGTGCAGGCCCTCGTTGGCGCCGTGGGCGCGGGTGTCGGGGTCCTCCACGCCGGTGACCAGGACGCTGGCCTGCGGGAAGGCCTCGAGGAACTCGGCGATGAAGGGGATCGAGCCGCCGACGCCCATGTCGACGGGCGCGGTGCCGTCCCAGGCTTCGGCGAAGGCGGCACGCGCGGCGTCGTACGCCGGACCGCTGGCGTCGATCTGCGTCGCCTCGCCGGTGTCGACGACCGTCGCCGTGAGCGTGGCGCCCCACGGCGTGTGCTTCTCGAGGTGGGCCTGCAGGCACGTCACGGCGTTGGCCGTGGTGTCGCCGGGCGCGATGCGCATGCTGATCCGGCAGCGGGCGGCCGGGACGAGGGTGTTGGAGGCGCCCTCGACCTTGGGGGCGTCGAAGCCGGTGATGCTGATCGACGGCTTGGTCCAGAGGCGTTCGACGACCGACCCGGACCCGATCCACTCGATGCCCTCGGCGGCGCCGGACTCGGCGCGGAGGCGGGCCTCGGGGTACTCCACGTCGGCGGCGGGGCCGGAGTGCAGGCCCTCGACGGCGACGTTGCCGGCGTCGTCGTTCAGCGACGCGATGACCCGGCTCAGGGTCATGATCGAGTCGGGCACCAGGCCGCCCCACATGCCGCTGTGCACGGCGTGCGTGAGCGTCCGGACCTCGACGTCCATCCGCACGAGGCCGCGCAGCGACGTGGTGAGGGCCGGCTCGCCGATGTCCCAGTTGCCGGAGTCGGCGATGACGATGACGTCCGCCTCGAGGCGGTCCTTGTAGGCGTTGAGCAGCTCGACGAGGGTGTCGGAGCCGACCTCCTCCTCGCCCTCGATGAACATCACCAGGTTGACCGGCAGGTCGTCGCCGAAGATCCGCACCGCGCCGAGGTGGGCGGCGATGCCGGCCTTGTCGTCGGCCGCGCCACGCGCGTACAGACGGAGGTCACCACGCGCATCTTCTCGTGAGGTGGGCTCCCACGGCGGGGAGTCCCAGTCGGCGTGGTCGTTCTCCGGCTGGACGTCGTGGTGGGCGTAGAGCAGGACGGTCGGGGCGCCCTCGGGTCCGGCCTTCTTGGCGATCACGGCCGGCGGCGCACCGTCGTACGCCCGGACGATCTCGCACTCGAAGCCCTCGGCGGCGAACAGGTCGCGCGTGGCCTCGGCGCTCCGCTCGACCTCCCCGGCGCGGGCCGGGTCGGCGGACACCGACTGGATGCGGACCAGGTCCTCGAGGTCGCGGCGGATGCCGGGCATGACCTCGGCGAGGCGAGCGGTGATGTCGACAGTCATGGGCGTCACCCTAGGAGCATCGCCCGTGGTGGGCGAGGCCGGGGAGCCATCGACTGTCAGCGGAGCGTCTCGAGCTCCGCGAGCAGCTCGCGCGCGGTTCGGGCGAGCCGCTCGATCCGCTCTCCGGACGCCTCGTCCCGGGCGGACGGAGGCACCGCATCGACGTCGAACGCGGCCAGGTCACCACGGTGCCACGTGGAGAATTCCTCCAGCGCGGCACCGTCCACATCTACGCTGCGACCCTCGAGCAGGAGCAGGGGGGCGCCGACGGCGACGCCAAGTCGCTCGGCCAACGACGTCGTCGCCGGGACTGCGCGCACCTGGTTGCGCCCGCCCACTACGTGCCGGCCCATCCGGTCGGCGAGGAGCTGGTGCAGCGAGGCATCGGCGAGGTCCTCCCGCGAGATGACGTCGGCGACGTCGACCGGCAGCCAGGTGCGGATGTAGCTGAGCACCACGCCGCCCACCGAGCGCACCCTCCCGAGCTGGAGGACGCGGTCGCCCGGTATGGAGACGAGGTGGTCCGGGCGCGACACCACGTCGTACGCGTCCACGACCGTGGACACCCCTCCGTCGAAATCCGCCTCGAGCCGGAGACCTGAGCGCCGTACGTCACGATGCACCTCACGGTGCTCGGCGACCACCGAACCCTTCCCTCGGACCTTGCGGATCAGGCCCTCGGCCTCGAGCGTGGCGAGCGCCTGGCGTACGACCGAGCGGGAGACGTCGAACTCCTTCTGGAGCGCCGACTCACTCGGAAAGAGGTCGCCGGGCCGGAGGTCGCGGCTGTCGAGCCGCTCCCGAAGGGCGCGCTCGACCTGGGCGTGCAGGGGGGTCGAGCGCTCACTCACGGCCGCAACTCTAGGGGCGCGGCCATGAGCGTCGCCGTCACGTCAGACGCCGACCCGCTGGGCGGTCTTCCAGACCGCGTCCCAGCCCGGCGCGAGCGCCGCCGCGCGGCGGGCGGCGAGCACGAGGCTGGCCTCGCGGGCGATGCCCTTGCCGGCGATGTCGAAGGCGGTGCCATGGTCGACCGAGACCCGGACGACCGGCAGCCCGACGGTGATGTTCACGCCGTCGTCGCCGTAGACGGCCTTGAACGGGGCGTGCCCCTGGTCGTGGTAGCAGACCACTACCAGCTCCCACTTGCCGCGCACGGCCTGCGGGATCAGGGCATCGGCCGGCAACGGTCCGTGGGCGTCGATGCCGCGCTCGCGGGCGCGTGCCACGGCAGGCTCCAGGACGTCGGCGTCCTCGTCGCCGAAGAGACGGTTCTCGCCGGCGTGCGGGTTCAGGCCTGCCACGCCGACCGGCGTCTCGGGCTTGCCCATCGCACGTGAGAACGCGTGGACCAGGTCGAGCACGTCGTCGGTCCGCTCGGGAGTGACGTCGGCGATGGCTTGGGTCAGCGACACGTGGGTGGTGAGGTGGAAGAAGTAGAGGTCTCCCGCGGACAGCACGAGCGAGAAGTTGTCCACCCCGAACTGCTCGGCGAGGAGCTCGGTGTGACCGGGGTACTTGTGGCCACCGGCGTGCATCGCGGCCTTGTTGAGCGGCGCGGTGACGATGCCGTCGATGGCGCCCTCCTTGGCGAGGTCGCAGGCGGCGACGACGAAGCGGTACGACCCGTCGCCCGCGACGGCGCTCAGCTCCCCGAGCGGCACCTCCTCCATCGGCTCACCGACCTGGAACACCTCGACGAGGCCGGGGTCGTTGGTGGCGGCCGAGGGGTGGTCGATCGTCACGACGACGGCGGGGTCGATGCCGATCATCGGCGCGACGCGGCGAAGCGCACCCGCGTCGCCGACGACCACGGGAACGCACTCGTCGCGGAGGTCGGGGTGCTCGAGGAGGGTGCGCAGGGTCGTCTCTGGCCCGATGCCGGCGACGTCGCCGAGGGTGATGCCGAGGACGGGGAGGGTGCTCATGAGGGTGCTCCTTGGGCGCCGTGCACGACGCCGATCAGTTGGGAGAGGGTGTGGGCGTCGCCGAAGCCGCCGGCCTTCGTGGCGACCGGGAGGCCGTCGTGGGGACCGCCGACGAGTGTGCCGAGTGGTACGCCCTCGACGGGCGCGTCGACCACCCGGATGCCGGTGGCGCCGAGGGCGAGCAGGGTCTGCGCGGCGCCGTCGCCGCCGACCAGGACGAGCAGGCCATGCTTCTGTCCGGCCAGCGCCCTCGCCGCTTCCGCACCGATGGTGCGCGCCCGCTGCTCGGCCGCCCCGTCGACTCGCTCGGGGTCGGTGACGAGGATGTCCACGGCCAGCTGGTCGGCCCGCGCCTCGAGGTCGGCGACCTGTTCGCGGGCGACCGGGTGCAACGAGGAGACGACGACCAGGCTGCGGCTGCCGGCGGGTACGTCGACCGTGCGTGGCGCACCCCGCGCTGTCGTACGCCACACGCGGGCGAGCGCGACCGCGAGGCCCGCCGATCCGACCGGGATGGCGTCAGGACCGATCTCCGCTACAGCGGCGGCGATGCGGTCGAGGTCGGCCTGGTCGCGGGCGTCGGTCACGACGACGTCGCTGTGGAGCGACGCCTCGCGCATCGCGGCGGCGAGGTCGTCGCCGACGGCAAGGGCGGCGCCGGGCACGAGTGCGCGCAGGTCGGACTGGGTCACCGGGGTGACCGGGTCGTCGCCGGCGGCGCTCAGGTGGACGGGCACGCCGTGGACGAGCACGTGGCCGTCCTCGACCGTCCGGCCCATCGCGGGATATGCCGGGCACAGCACGGCGTACGCGCCGGGCCTCGAGCGACGGCGACCGGCGACGGCGCCACGCACCTGGTCGGCCACGCTGCCGCGCACGGTGGAGTCGATCTTGAGGTAGAGCAGCTCGGGATCGAGGTCGCCGGCAGCCCGCGCGGTGACCTGGCCGGCCCGCGGGTCGCGGCGGCTGTCGAGGGTGACCGCGACTGTCTCCTCGTCCGGCTCCCGCCGCCAACCGCCGCTGAGGGACAACAGCGACGACCAGCCCGACCGGGCGAACGACACCACGGTGTCGCCCGCCCCGGTCAGGTCGTCAGCGAGGACGAGAACCCTCACAGCTGTGGTTCCTTGACGCCGAGGTCCATCTCGTCGATGCGCTCGATCTCCTCCTCGGTGAGCAAGCCACCCTCCTTCTTCAGGACGACGGAGGCGATGAGCGGTGCCATCACGGCCGTCACCAGGACGGAGGCCGCGACCTGCGCGGTGGCGGTCTCGACGTACGGGGCGAAGGTCGGGTCGGCCAGGCCGATGATGGCGGGCGTGGCGATCGCGTTGCCTGCGGTCGTGCCGGCTGCGAAGCCGATGCCGGAGCGGTAGCCGCGGCGGAGCAGGAAGCGGTAGCCGAGGTAGACGAAGAAGCCTGTGATCGGCGCGACGATGACGCCCACCACAAGGCCGCTCAGGCCACCCTTGACGATGTTGTTGAGGTCGATGCCGGTGCCGAGCGCCAGGGCGAAGAACGGGATCACGATGGCGGGGGTCGGGCGCAGGATCTCGCGCCAGTGCGGGTTCAGGTTGCCGACGAGCATGCCGAGGAGGAACGGGATCACCGCCGCGACCATCGCACTGACAGGGATGTCGGCGAGGCCGGAGGCGCCGAGGAAGAGCATCGAGAAGAACGGGCCGTCGTTGAGCGCCGAGGCGATGTAGGCGCCGCGGTCGCGCTTGTCGCCGTAGCGGCCGGTGAAGGCGAGCCAGAGGCCGCCGTTGCTGTTGTCGACCGCCACCAGCAGGGCGAGGATCGAGACGCCGAGCACACCGTCGATGCCCACGACCTGGCCGAGCAGGATCACGATCGTGGCCGGGATGATGCTCTTGCAGAGCAGCACGACACCGGCGGTCGCGGCGACGGGGCCGCTGGTCTTGAGGGTCACCTGCGTGCCGGTGGCGAAGATGAGCAGCGCGATGAGAGGAAGCGCGCTCTGCTGGAAGAGGGCCGTGGTGAACGAGCCCATCTCGAGGAAGCCCAGGGCGTAGGTGCCCAGCAGCGAGCCGATGACCAGCGGGATGAGCATGAGGCCGCCGGGGATGCGGTTCATCAGCTGGTAGAGCGGAGCGATCTCGCGCTCAGTGGTGGTGGTGTCAGTCATGGGGTGGTTCACCTCGGAAGTCTTGTCCGTACAACCTGTACGTACAAGTGAGGGTGACATGCACCTTCCCCACGTGTCAACCGTCACATGTGCGCCACCAGGGGCCTCCAGCAGCGGGAGGCAGGTCTCGCCCGGATCAGCGGTCGGAGGTCTGGGCCCAGTCCCCGGTGCGCTTCTCCAGCATCAGCTGGTGCTCGGCGTCCTCGAACCCGAGCCGGCGGTAGACCCCGATCGCGTCGCCGTCGGTGTCGGCGACGATCACGAGGGTGCGGGTGCCGAGCTGGTCGAGCGCGTGCTGCCCGGCCGCGTGCACCACGGCAGCGGCCAGGCCCTTGCGACGGTGCTCGGGGTGGGTCTCGACGCTCTGGAAGCGGGCGACGCCGTCCTCGGTCACGAAGATCCCGGCGGTCGAGACGAGCTCGTCGTCGACGTACGCCCCGAAGCGCCGGCCGCGGCCGGCGTCGACGAGGCGTCGCTCCTGGGCGTTCTTCTGGCGCGCGAACGCCATGAACCTCTCCTCGGGGGTCTCCGGGTAGAGCTGCTGGCTCAGCCGGGCCCGGGCCTCCCAGTCGTCGTCGCTGTCGAGCTGCCGCAGCTCGGCCTCCACCTCTCGCGGTGCGTGCAGCGAGGACGCGGTGAGCACGGTCGCGTCGTCGACCGTCATGCCTGCGGCCTCGAACGCCGCGCGCGACTCGTCGGGCAGGTCGGCGGTGTCGATGCCGATGCTCACGTGGTCGGCCAACGGGAACTCGGTGTGGAAGGCGCCCACCACCTCACGCTCGCCGCCGGGCACCGGGGGCCGGGCGAGGAGGATGAAGTTGCCCCAGAAGTAGGACGGGTTGTCGGGCGAGCGCACCACCAGGTGCGTACCCCTGTCCTCCACGACGCTGCCGGAGGCGGTCAGCAGGGCCAGGTCCGTACGGAATCCCAAGGAGCTCACGTGCATGGGCGGAGGCTAGCCGTCCGCTGCTAGAGGTTGTCCGCCCCGGTGTCCGCGTCGGCGGTCGTCGACGGCGACTCGCCGCGCTCGGGGTCGGCCTGGACGTCCCACCGCCAGTCACGGACCTCGGGCAGGTCGTCGCCGTGGGTGCGGGTCCACTGGCGCGCGCGCCGGCGGGTGTCGACCATCAGCTGGCGCACCCCGGCCGCGCGGGAGGCGAGCCCCGGCACCCGGTCGATGACGTCCATGACCAGGTGGTAGCGGTCGGTGTCGTTCATCATCACCATGTCGAAGGGCGTGGTCGTGGTGCCCTCCTCCTTGTAGCCGCGCACGTGGATGTTGTCGTGGTCGGTGTGGCGGTAGGTCAGCCGGTGGATCAGCCACGGATAGCCGTGGTAGGCGAAGATCACCGGCTTGTCGGTGGTGAAGACGGTGTCGAAGTCGCTGGTGCTCATGCCGTGCGGGTGCTCGTGCTCGTCCTGCAGGCGCATCAGGTCGACCACGTTGACGAACCGGATCCTCAGCTCCGGCAGGTGCTCGCGCAGCAGCGACACCGCGGCCAGGGCCTCCAGCGTGGGTACGTCGCCGGCTGCCGCGAGCACGACGTCCGGGTCGCCGTCGTCGTTGGACGCCCAGTCCCAGATGCCGAGGCCCCGGGCGCAGTGCAGGTCGGCCTGCTCCGCATCGAGCCAGTCGAAGCTGGGCTGCTTGCCGGAGACCACGACGTTGACGTAGTGCTCGCTCTCGAAGCAGTGGGCCATCGTGGACAGCAGGGTGTTGGCGTCCGGCGGCAGGTAGACCCGCACGACCTCGGCGCTCTTGTTGACGACGTGGTCGATGAAGCCGGGGTCCTGGTGGGAGAAGCCGTTGTGGTCCTGGCGCCACACGTGCGAGGTCAGCAGGTAGTTGAGGCTGGCGATGCGCGGCCGCCACTCGATCTCGCGGGTCGTCTTGAGCCACTTCGCGTGCTGGTTGAGCATCGAGTCGACGAGGTGGATGAAGGCCTCGTAGCAGCTGAAGAGGCCGTGCCGTCCGGTGAGGAGGTAGCCCTCGAGCCAGCCCTGGCAGGTGTGCTCGGAGAGGATCTCGACCACCCGGCCCGACCGGGCGAGGTGCTCGTCGAGGTCGCTGAGCTCGCCCGCCCACACCTTGTCGGTGACCTCGTAGACGGCGTCGAGCCGGTTGGAGGCGGTCTCGTCGGGACCGAAGATCCGGAAGTTGGTGGCGTTGTCGCGCACCACGTCGACGAGGTACTGCCCCAGCACCCGGGTCGGCTCGTGGATGGAGGCCCCGGGTCGCTCGACCTCGACCGCGGACGCACGCCAGTCAGGCAGGCGCAGGGGTCGCTTGAGCAGGCCGCCGTTGGCGTGCGGGTTGGCCGTCGTACGCCGGTGGCCGGCCGGGGCCTGCGCGAGCACGTCGGGCACGGGGCTGCCGTCGTCGTCGAAGAGCTCGTCGGGACGGTAGGACCGCATCCACTCCTCGAGCTGCGCGCGGTGCTCGTCGTTCTCGCGGGTGCCGGCGAGCGGCACCTGGTGGGCGCGCCACGTGCCCTCGACCGGCGTGCCGTCGACCTCGGCCGGACCGGTCCACCCCTTCGGGGTGACGAGCAGGATCATCGGCCACGGACGTCGCTCGACGTCGCCGTCCTCACGGGCGGCGCGCCAGGTCTCGCGGATCATGTCGTGCGCCTCGTCCATCGCCGCGGCCATCTGGCGGTGCACGTCGGCCGGGTCGTCGCCCTCGACGGTGAGCACGTGGTGGCCGTAGCCGCGCAGCAGGCTCTCGAGCTCGTCGCGGTGGATCCGCGCGGGGATGGTGGGGTTGGCGATCTTCCAGCCGTTGAGGCTGAGGATCGGCAGGACGGCGCCGTCATGCACCGGGTCGACGAACTTGTTGGCGTGCCAGCTCGCCGCCAACGGGCCGGTCTCGAACTCGCCGTCGCCGACGATCGCGGTCACGAGGAGGTCGGGGTTGTCCATGGCGGCGCCGTACGCGTGGGAGAGGACGTAGCCCAGCTCCCCGCCCTCGTGGATCGAGCCCGGCGTCTCGGGGGCGACGTGGCTGGGGATGCCGCCGGGGAAGGAGAACTGCCGGAACAGGCGCGACATGCCGTCGCGGTCGCGGGAGATCGCGGGGTAGGTCTCGGAGTAGGTGCCCTCCAGCCAGGCGTTGGCGACCGCGGCCGGTCCGCCGTGGCCGGGCCCGCACAGGATGATCGCGTCGGCGTCGCGCTCGCGGATCAGCCGGTTGAGGTGGGTCCAGACGAGGTTGAGCCCGGGCGTGGTGCCCCAGTGGCCGAGCAGCCGCGGCTTGATGTCGTCGCGCTCGAGCGGGCGCTCGAGGAGGGGGTTGTCGAGGAGGTAGATCTGGCCGACGGAGAGGTAGTTGGCCGCGCGGAACCAGAGGTCGAGCTGCTGGACCTGGTCGTCGGTGAGGGTCGCCATGGTCCTTCGTACCCGACCGCGCCGCGCTCGTGCACCCCCTGCCGGGCAAACTCCTGCGGACGACTCAGCCGCTGACCACGTTGACGAGCGGCTCGCCGGCCACCCGGCGGCGCAGCTGGTCGTGGACCAGCGCGGAGATGCGGGGCAGCATCGCGGTGGTGCCGCCCGCGATGTGCGGCGTGATGAGCACGTCGGGTGCGTCCCAGAGCGGGTGGCCGTCGGGCAGCGGCTCGGGGTCGGTGACGTCGAGGGCGAACCGCAGCCGACCGGCGTGCCGCAGCACTGCGTCGGTGTCCACCACCGGCCCGCGGGCGACGTTGACCACGAGCGCGCCGTCGGGCAGCAGCGCGAGCATCTCGTCGCCGAGCAGGCCGCGGGTGTCGTCGCTCAGCGGGACGAGGACGACCACGACGTCCTGCTCCGGCAGCAGGACGGGCAGGTCGTCGATGCTGCGCACCCGGCCGACCAGGTCGTCGTCGCGCTCGCGGGTCGCGACGGCGGTGACGACGGCCTTCATCGGCAGCAGCCGCTCGGCGAGCGCCCGCCCGATCGAGCCGTAGCCCAGGACGAGCACCCGCGAGTCGGCCAGCGAGCGGCGCCCGGGCAGCGAGTGCCAGTGGCCGTGCTGGCGCACGGACTCGGGGATGCCCCGCAGGCTGGCGAGGACGAGGCCTACGGCGTGCTCGGCGGTGGCGTCGTCGTGGACGCCGGTCGCGTTGCACAGCGTGATGCCGTCGGGCAGCCGCCCGAGCACCCCGTCGTACCCCGCGCTCTGGAGCTGCACCACCCGCAGGCCCTGCAGCCGGTGGGCCTGGTCGATGACGTCGGCGCGGGTGGCGTAGTGCGGCACCCAGAGGTCGACGTCGCCAGCGGGCGGCGGGCCGTCGCCGTTCCACACGACGACCTCGACGCCCTCGACGGGGCCGATCGCTTCCGCGAGCTCGGCGGTCGAGACGGCCGCCTTCACTGCCCGTCCCCCGGATCGCCCAGCGGGAGGTAGGGCGAGAGGTCGGTGCGCTCGCCGCTCGCGACCACGACGCCGTCGTCGATGGCCTGGTGCCACGTCATCCGGCCGGTCGCGAGCGCGAGCCAGGTCTCGGCGTCCATCTCGACCACGGCCGGCGGCGTGCCGCGGGTGTGGCGCACGCCGGGCACCACCTGGACGGCGGCGAAGGGCGGCACCCGGACCTCGACCGAGCGGCCGGGCGCGCGCTGCTCGAGCACGGCGAGGTAGTGCTTGACCAAGGCCTTGGTGTCGGGAGCCGCGGCGGCCGCAGCCAGCTGGTCGGGGGTCAGGACCTTGAGTCGGGCAGGCACCCGCCAAGGCTAGCTCCCCGGGTCGAGTGCGCAGCCCCGTGCCGACCACTACCGCCAGGGCACTCGACTCACGAGATGGAGTCGAGGACCTCGACGCAGGCCGCCCAGGCCTCGGACCCGGTGTCGATGACCCCGAAGTGGCCGCCGGTGACCTCGACGAGGGTGGCCTCGGCGCCGGCCGCGGTGGCGGCGTCGACGTACGTCGTGGCCTGGGCGAAGGGCACCGTGTCGTCGTCACGCGCGTGCACGGCCCAGACGGGGACGTCGAGCGGCACCTGGGTCAGCGGGTCCGCTCGGTCGTACGTCGTCTCGTCGGGGTCGACGAGGAAGGCGAACGCGGCGTCGGCGCCGAGGTGCTCCTCGACGGCCGCGCGGAGGTCGAGCACCCCGGCCTGGCTGACGACGTGGGTGACCGCGACCCCGCCCGCCCACCGCTCGAAGCGGCCGCGGGCCGCGGCCCACGTCGCGAGGTGCCCGCCCGCGGAGTGGCCGAGGGTGACGACCGGCCCGGTGGTGACCCCGTCGAGGGCGCCAAGGGCGGCGTGGATGTCGTCGAGGGTCTCCGGGAAGCCGCCGCCGTTGCCGACGCGGCGGTACTCGACGTTGGCGGTGGTCCAGCCGCGCCCGGCCAGGTCGACGGCCAGCGGCTCGCCGTAGTCGGCGCCGTACTGCGCCCTCCAGAAGCCGCCGTGGATCACCACGACGAGGCCGCGGCTGGCGCCGCGGGGCTCGCGGACGTCGACCCACTGGCTGGGGTCGTCGCCGTAGGTGATCCGCTCGGTGCGCGCGCCCTGCTGCTGGTCGTCGTCCACGCCTCCCACCCTGCCCGACGGCTCATCCGCGCACCCCGCGAGAGCCGGCGCCACGCCGAGGGCACCGGTTGCGGTGATCACCACCCGGCGAGAGAGCCTCACTCGCCCGCGACGTCCGCGCGTGGCTGCACGATCTGCACGACCTGGTAGGTCCGGCGCCCCGACTCGCGACCTCGCGTGCGGTCGGCCCACGCCTCGATCACGGCGTCGATCTCACCCCGCAGGTCATGAGCCTCGTCGTCAGTCAGCTTGAGCGCGTGGTCAGACACCGCGAAGACCCCCCGGCCCTCCTCCCTGCTCATCGCAAACGCGCGATCGACCACCTCGTGGAGCGAGGCCATCTTGCTGCTGCGGAACACCTCGACCGCCGCCCGGCCTCCTGGTGCCTCCGCGAGCTGGCTGAGGTTGACACTGAAACCCTGCTCCGAGGTCGCCCGCCACACCCGGTCGCGCCTGTCGCGCGCCTCCTCCGGCGCCTCCTCGACCAGACCGTACTTCGCGAGCTGGCGCAGGTGGAAGCTGGCCTGGTTGGCCGGGATGCCGAGCTCGCGGGCCACGTCGGCGGCGCGGATCGGACCGGTCGCGGAGATCTCGTCGAGTATCCGCGTGCGCACCGGGTGCGCGATCGCGCGCAGGACGCGGGGGTCGCTCAGCGGTTGCGGCTCGGGCATGCCACCACCCTAGCGGAATTGCGCACGCACTATTGCGCAACATCACGTGCGCACTATATGTTGCGCATATGCCCGGATACCGCCAGCTCTCGCGCAACCGTGACTTCACCGTGCTCTGGATCGGCGACACCGTCAGCGAGCTCGGCAGCGCGCTGTCGATGTTCGTCTTCCCGCTCATCGCCTACGCGCTCAGCGGCTCGGCCCTCACCGCGGCCCTCGTGGAGGCGGCGTACCTCGGCGGGCTGTGCGCGACCCTGCTGCCGGCCGGCGTGCTCGCCGACCGCGTCGACCGCAGGCGGATCATGCTCGTCTCGAGCGCCACCGGCTGTGCGTCGTACTCGTCCCTCGCGATCGCCGGCGCGACCGGCCACCTCACGCTCCCCCACCTCGTGGGCGTCGCACTGGTCGCCGGCATCGCGACCGGCGCCTTCAACCCCGCGCAGATGTCCGCGATCCGCTCCGTCGTCGCGACCGAGGACCTGCCGACCGCGCTCAGCCAGAACCAGGCCCGACAGCACGTCGCGTCCCTCCTCGGCGGGCCGCTCGGAGGGGCGTTGTACGCCGTGACGCGTTGGCTGCCGTTCGCCGTGGACGCGCTCACCTTCGCCGTCGCCTGCGTGACCGTCAGTCGGGTGCGCACCGACCTCGGTGCGCCCCGCCGGCGACGCGAGCCGCTGCGCCAGCAGCTCACCGAGGGCTTCCGCTTCATGTGGGCGCGGCCGTTCTTCCGGACCCTGCTGGCGTGGGGCGCGCTGGCCAACCTGGTGACCAACGCGATCTTCTTCGTGGTCGTGCTGCGGATGGTCGCCGACGGCGTCCCCCCTGCCCAGATCGGCCTCGTCTCGACCGCCGCCGGCGTGGGCGGGATCCTCGGTGCCGCGATGGCGCCGAGCCTCATCCACCGCCTCCCCACCGGCCGCCTCACGGTGATGATCGGCTGGATGTGCTGCCTGCCGCTGGTGCCGCTCACGGTGTCGAGCAGCGTGTGGACCGCGTGCGCCAGCACCTTCTTCCTGCTCCTGCTCAACCCGGTCGGCAACGCCGGGATCAGCAGCTACCGGATGGCGGTCACGCCCGACCACCTGCAGGGACGCGTCGGCTCGACCAGCCAGTTCGTCTCGATGTCGGTGATGCCGCTCGCCCCGCTCCTCGGCGGCTACCTGCTCGAGCACAAGGGCGGCACGACGGCGATCACCGTCCTGGTCGCTGCGTCCGCGCTCCTCGCGGTGCTGCTCACGGCGAGCCGCTCGATCCGCTCGGTCCCCCGGCCCTCGGAGTGGGTCGTCGAGGACGCGCCGGTCGAGGACCCGATCGCGGCGTAGCCGCCGGCGTCAGGCGCCGAGGACCGCGGGCAGCGTCGCGCGCCAGGCCGCCTTGGCCTCGGCGACGGGCAGGTCGAAGGCTCCCTCGACCGAGATCGTGTCGCCGCCGGTGCGCCCGAGGGGCACCAGCGGTACGCCGTGGTGCTGGGCGAGGGCGACCAGGGCATCGGCCTGCTCGTCGGTCACCGTCACCAGGGCGCGGGCGGTCGACTCGGAGAAGAGCGCGACGAAGGCGTCGTCCGCGACGGAGGACAGCGACACCGTGACGCCGATGTCGCGGGTGAAGGTCGACTCCGTGAGCGCCTGGGCGAGGCCGCCGTCAGACAGGTCGTGGGCGCTGGTGACGACACCGTCGCGCGAGGCGTCCTGCAGCAGCGAGGCGAGCGCCTGTTCGGCCGCGAGGTCGAGGCGGGGCGGCAGGCCGCCGAGGTGGCCGTGCACGACGTGCGCCCACTCCGACCCGGAGAGCTCCTCGCGGGTCTCGCCGAGGAGGAAGACCCGCTCCCCCGCGGCGCCGAAGCCGGTCGGCGTACGGCGGGTGACGTCGTCGATCACGCCGAGGACCGCGACCACGGGAGTGGGCAGGATCGCCGTCTCGCCGGTCTGGTTGTAGAGGCTCACGTTGCCGCCGGTGACGGGGATGCCGAGATCGAGGCAGGCGTCCTTGAGCCCGCGGCACGCCTCGGCGAACTGCCACATGACCGCCGGGTCCTCCGGCGAGCCGAAGTTGAGGCAGTCGGAGACGGCCAGCGGCCGGGCGCCGCCGGTGGCGACGTTGCGGAAGGACTCGGCCAGCGCGAGCTGGGCGCCGGCGTAGGGGTCGAGCTTGGCGAAGCGGCCGTTGCAGTCGGTGGAGACCGAGACGCCGAGGTTGGTGTCCGCGTCCACCCGCACCATGCCCGAGTCGGCCGGCTGGGCCAGGACGGTGTTGCCCTGGACGTAGCGGTCGTACTGGTCGGTGATCCACGACTTGTCGCACAAGTTGGGCGAGGCGACCAGCCGGAGCAGGGTGTCGCGGAGCTCGGCGCCGGAGGCCGGACGCGCGAGCGCCTCGGCGCGGTCGGCCTGCAGCGCGTCCTGCCAGTCCGGGCGGGCGTAGGGGCGCTGGTAGGTCGGGCCGTCGTGCGCGACCGACCGCGGGGGTACGTCGACGACGCGCTCGCCGTGCCAGTCGATGTGGAGGCGGCCGGTGTCGGTGACCTCGCCGACCACCACGGCCTCGACGTCCCACTTCTCGCAGATCGCCAGGAACGCGTCGACGTCGCCGGGCTCGACGACCGCCATCATCCGCTCCTGCGACTCGCTCATGAGGATCTCCTCGGGAGCGAGCGTGGAGTCGCGCAGCGGCACCCGGTCGAGCTCGACGTGCATGCCGCCGTCGCCGGCCGAGGCCAGCTCGGAGGTGGCGCACGAGAGACCCGCGCCGCCGAGGTCCTGGATGCCAGCGACCACGCCGGCGGCGAAGAGCTCGAGGGTGCACTCGATGAGCAGCTTCTCCATGAAGGGGTCGCCCACCTGGACGCTGGGGCGCTTGGCGGGACCGCCCTCGTCGAAGGTCTCGCTCGCCAGCACCGAGACCCCGCCGATGCCGTCGCCACCGGTGCGCGCGCCGTACAGCACCACCTGGTTGCCGGCGCCCGAGGCCTTCGCGAGGTGCAGGTCCTCGTGGCGCAGCACGCCCACGCAGAGCGCGTTGACGAGCGGGTTGCCGGCGTAGGTCTCGTCGAAGACCGCCTCGCCGCCGATGTTGGGCAGGCCGAGGCAGTTGCCGTAGCCGCCCACGCCCGCCACGATCCCGGGCAGCACGCGGGCGGTGTCGGGGGCGTCGAGCGGGCCGAAGCGGAGCGGGTCCATCACTGCGACCGGGCGAGCGCCCATCGCGAGGATGTCGCGGACGATGCCGCCGACACCCGTGGCCGCGCCCTGGTAGGGCTCGACGAACGACGGGTGGTTGTGGCTCTCGACCTTGAACGTCACGGCGTAGCCCTGGCCGATGTCGAGGACGCCGGCGTTCTCGCCGATCCCGGCCAGGGTCTTGCCGATCGGCGTCTCCTGCGGGATCTCGCCGAACTGCTTGAGGTGCACCTTGGTCGACTTGTAGGAGCAGTGCTCGCTCCACATGACGGAGTACATCGCCAGCTCCGAGCTGGTCGGGCGACGGCCGAGGATCTCGCGGATCCGGGCGTACTCGTCGGCCTTCAGCCCCAGGTCGGCCCACGGCTGCTCGCGATCAGCGTCCGAGGACGCGACGGCGACCGTGTCGAGGGTGGACTGGTGGACCGGGGCGCTCGTGTCGGGCACGGCCCCAATCTACCGGCGCCGCGGGGCGGCTACTTCAGCAGTCCGTCCGCGAGGACCTCGAGCATCGGGCGCACGGCCGCGGGCTCGAGGTCGGACTGGTCGGCGACGGTCGCGACGCCGCCGACGAGGCGGGCGACCTGGAGCGAGGACACGTCGTCGCGTACGGCGTCCTCCGCTCGCAGCTGGTCGAGCACCCGGCCGCTGGCCGACTGCAGGACCTGGCACTTGGTGCGGATCGGCGAGGCCTCGTCGCCCATGGCGCCGGTGATCTTCGCCGGGCCGCCCTTGTGCACGCTGATCAGCCGGACGTACTCCTCGAACCAGTTGAGCAGGACGTCGCGCGGACCGCCCTCGTGGGCGAGCGCCTTCGCGGCAGTCTCCTCCACGTGGTCGACCCAGGCCTGCATGACGGCGTCGATGAGGTCGTCGCGGCTCGGGAAGTGGCGGTAGAGCGTGCCGGGGCCGACGCCGGCCTGCTTGGCGATGAGGTCGAGGGAGGCGTCGTAGCCCTGCTCACGGAAGACCTGCCGGGCAACCTCGACGATGCGGTCGTAGTTGCGCTGGGCGTCGGCACGCAAGGAGTTCTCACCTCGGTCTTGCTAAACGGAGACAGTCTCCGTATTGTCGGAGAGGAAGCGGAGTCATCCTCCGGATCTACTGTACCTCGGCCTACGAGGCCAGAACAGGACCGCACCTCATGTCATCCACCACCTCCCTGCGCCCGCAGGGATCACCGCGCGAGCTCCCCGTCGAGCTCCCGCCGCAGGCCGGCCGCGCAGCAGCCGGCATCGCGATCGTCCTCGTCGCCCAGCTGATGATCGTGCTCGACGCGACCGTCGTGAACGTCGCGCTCCCCCGCATCGACGCCGACCTCGGCTTCGGCCCCGCGTCGCTGTCGTGGGTCCTCAACGCCTACACCCTCGCCTTCGGCGGGTTGCTGCTCCTCGGTGGCCGCCTCGGGGACGTCTTCGGCCGTCGCCGGGCCTTCGAGGTCGGCCTGGCGGTCTTCACCGTCGCCTCCGCGCTCGGGGGCCTGGCCCAGACCCCGGGCCAGCTCGTCGCCACCCGCGCCCTCCAGGGCGTCGGCGCCGCGCTCGCCGCACCCAGCGTGCTCGCGCTGCTCACCACCAGCGCCCCCGACGACGCGGCACGCAACCGCGCCTTCGCCCTCTTCGGCGCCGTCTCCTCGGGTGGCGCGTCGATCGGCCTGATCCTGGGCGGCTTGCTCACGGACGTCGGCTCGTGGCGCTGGACGCTCTTCATCAACGTGCCCCTCGGCGTCGCCGTCCTGCTCCTCGTCGGTCGCTTCGTCGCCGAGACCCCGCGTCGCCCCGGTCGCTTCGACCTGGTCGGCGCCGCGAGCGCCACGGTGGGCGCCGTCTCGGTCGTCTGGGCCCTCATCGGCGCCCCGGAGCACGGCTGGTCGTCGGCCCGCACCATCGGCGGCTTCGTCCTCGGTGCGGCGCTGCTCGCGCTGCTCGCGCGCACCGAGACCCGGCACCCGCACCCCATGGTGCAGCCGCACCTGGTCCGCAGCCGCCGCCGCATCGGCGCCCTCGCGGCGATGGCCCTCGTCATCGGCGCGAACCTGTCGATGTTCTTCCTGGTCGTGCAGTACGTCCAGACCGTGCTCGGCTTCGGCCCGTTGCAGTCGGGCTTCGCCTTCCTGCCCTTCAGCCTCGGCATCTTCGGGATGTCGCGGGTGACCCCGTGGCTGATCGCCCGCGTCGGCCCTCGCGCGATGCTGATGACCGGCACTGCCGCGCTCACGGTCGGGTACGCCTGGCTGAGCGGCGCGGACGCGACCGGGACCTACGTCGGCGCCGTGTTCGGCCCGATGCTGATCGCCGGCCTGGCGACCGGCCTGGTGTTCATGCCGATCACCGTCACCGTGCTCGCCGGCGTCGAGCACGAGCACGCCGGCTCGGCGTCCGGACTGCTGCAGACCACGCAGCAGCTCGGCAGCGCGGTGGGCGTGGCCGTCATCGTCTCGGTGTACGCCGCGGGCGCGGTGCCGGGCCAGTTCGTGCCCGGCCTGCAGGCCGCCTTCCTCACCTCGGCCGGGTTCGCCGCCGTGGCGCTGCTGGTCAGCGCCACGGTGCTCCGAGCGCCGCGGGACGGGGGCGAGGCGACCGAGGTCGACCCCGAGCTCGAGGTGGTCGCCGACGCGGCCTGATCCCCGGGCAGGGTCAGCGCTGCTCGCCCCCGTCGTCGGCCCTCGGGTCGGCGGCGGGGGCGTCGTCGACGTCCTCGTGGTCGTCGCGCTTCTCGTTCTCCGCGGCCCGCGCGGCCTTGCGGGCAGCCCGCCCGGCCCGCTTCTCCTCGAGCGCGGCGCGCTTGGCCTCCTTGTCGACCTGCTTGGCGGCCTCCTTCTCCCGAGCCGCCCGCGCCTCCGCGTCGTCGCCACGGCCGTCGATCCTCGGCGTCGTCAGCCGGGTGGGTCCGGTGCGACCGCCGGCCGTGCCGCGCGACGTCGTCCCGGCACGTGCGCCCATGCCACCCGCGGCCATCCCGCCGACGGGCGGGGTCGCGCCGTCCGTCGTACGACATCCACGACGGCCGCCGAGCACGCCTGCGGCGGCTGCCGCGGCAGCGAGGGGCGTGAGCCCGGCGCTGCCGGGGCCGGTCAGGCCGGGCGGGGAGACCGGGATCGGTGCGATCGGCGGCAGCGCGCCGACGCCGGACTGGGCGCTGCCGAGGACCGAGGTGGAGCGCGCGGTCGCGGGGTGCGCGTCGACCCCGGAGGTGTCCCCGCCCGGGGCCAGTCGGCGGGCCCACGTGCCGCCGGCGAGGTCCTGGAGCTCCGTGCGCACCAGCGCCAGCTCGGCACGGGCACCGCGCAGCCGGGTGCTCTCCTCGTCGAGCGAGAGGGCGAGGCGGCGGCGGATCTCCTCGGTCTCCCCCTGCCCGCGCGTGACCTTGCCGCGGTCCTCGTCCTCGGAGGGGTGGAAGACCAGGTGGCGCGACTCGCCCACGACGTCGTGCGGGACCATCGCGACCGTCGCCCAGGCCCGGTCGAGCTCCTTCTGGCAGGACGTGAGGATCGAGCTGATCGCGCGCAGCGACCCGGAGATCTCGGCCGCCAGGCTGGTGAACCGGTCGACGTCGGCCAGCACCTGGCGGCGGTGCAGCTCGTAGCTCTCGGCCGCCGCCGAGTCCCAGCCCTCGGTGGCACGGCCGGCCGCGTCCACGATCTCGTCGCCCCGACGAGCCATCAGCGTGCCGATCTCCTCCCAGCGCTGCGCGGCGAGCTCCAGCGGCCGCACGTCCGCACGCAGGTCCCAGGGGTTGGCCGGCACGGTCAGCGCCCGCCCGGGCCCGGCAGCCGGCCGAATCCGTCGTCGGCCACGAGGTGCGTGGCCCGGGCGAGCTCGGCGGCCACCGTGTCGTCGGTGCGCAGGGCGTCCTTCGCGGCGTCGACCAGGCCGGTGACCCCCAGCTGCAACGCCTCGGCGAGGGCCGTCACGACCTCGCCGGCGTCCGCGGCTGCGTCGGCGTACGCGGAGGCGACGGTGGTGGTGCCCGTGGCGTCGCCCAGCGCGTCGCAGGCGCCGGACAGGTCACCGAGCACGCGCTCCCAGTCCTGCCCCATCGCGGTGAGGACGGCCTCGCACGACTCGGCGAGCTCGACCAGCCTGGTCGGCTCGACCTGCATCAGGGAACGTCCGCCGTTTCCGCTCACCCCAGCGGGATACCCGCGACCACGTCGCCCAAACACCCCGCCCCGCGCCTGTGGACGAACACGTCCGGGCCCGCCGGTTTCGCGGCGGACGCTCCGGGGAACGCAGACCAGCACACCCCTTGGCCGCACGAGCCCCGCCCAGTCCCCCCAGGAGCCGCGATGAACGCCGTGATGACCGTCGACCTCTCGGAGCTCGACGCCTGGTCCGCCCAGGTCCAGCGTGCCAGCGACGACCTCTCCGGCATCGCCCGCAACGGCGCGCACGGCCTCGTCCAGACCGACTTCGGGCCGATCCTCGAGACGATGACGGGCGCCTACCACGCGCTGCTCCCCGCGGTGCACCAGTCGCTGGACGACAACGCCGCCGGGATGGGCGACCTTGCCGACGCGCTGCGCGCGACCGCCCGCGACTTCACGCTCACCGAGGACGGCGTCGCGCGCCGCCACCACGCCCACGCCGTCGACGGGCGCGACGGGTCGAGCAGCTTCTGGAACGTCGCCGACACCACGGTCCGCCGGGCCGCCCCGACCGAGGGCAGCCTGCCGCAGATCAGCTTCGGCTTCCCCTACGACACTGTGTGCGACCTGGTCCGCATGCTCACCGGCTTCGACATCCGCGCCGAGCTCGCCGAGAAGATCGGCGGCGACGTCGTCAGCGCCTCCACCCAGGGCTCCTGCTTCGGCAACCTCGGGCGCTCGCTCTCCGGGGTGTCCGCCAACCTGCAGAGCGGTGGACGGACCATCTCCCGGAGCTGGCAGGGCGGCGCCTCCGACGCCGCGATCGCCCAGGTCGGCACCTGGGTGGGCTCGCTCGACCGCCAGGCCGGCCAGCTGGTCCAGATGGGCCAGACCGTCGTCCAGGTCTGCCGCGACGCCTGGCAGACGGCGCTCGCGGTCGCGCAGTGCGTGAGGTCGGCCGTGCAGACGGTCTCCTCGGCCCTGGCCACGATCAGCATCCCCGGCGTCGGCTGGGCCCGCGTCGTGCAGGCGGTCTTCCAGGCCTTCCAGGCGCTGATGAAGGCCTACCAGGCGCTCACGAAGCTCATCGACATCCTCCAGCAGGTGAAGTCCTTGATCGCGACCGTCACGAGCTTCTTCGACGGCGACGCGGCCCCGGTGTCCGCGCCCACCCCGGCATGAGCGAGGACCCCCGCAGCCAGGCCGAGATCCTGGCCGCCATCGACGAGGCCCGCGAAGGCCTCACCGCGAGCCTGGCCGACCTCCGAGCGACGGTGGACCGGATGAACGCCCGCCCGCTGCTGACGGACGAGGAGAAGGCAGCACTCGAGGAGCAGGCTGAGTCGGGCGAGCTCGGCGAGGACATGAAGACGCTCGTCGGCAGGATCAAGGGCGGCGAGGCCACCTGGGAGCAGGTCTTCTCCGGGGAGTCGCCCCACGCGACCCTCCTCCAGAGCCACCTGTCGCGGATGGTCGAGGAGCACCAGGACGACCTCGCGCTGGCGTTCGAGGAGCTCATCGAGGAGGAAGAGGCCAAGGGCAACTTCCTCTTCGACGAGGTGCCCACCAGCGATTCCGTCTAGAACTACATCCCTGTAGTTCAACCGAAGCGCTGTGACGCCTGTGACTGGTGTGGTTTCCTGCAGTGGCCCTCGCGTTCGCCGCACCTTCCCCGCCCCGCTCGGAGTCACCCATGCGCCGCCTGCCCCGTACGCTCCTGGCCGCCCTCGCGCTCGTCCTCGCCGCCCCCACCGTCGGGTCGTCGCCGGCCGGCGCGGACGAGGGGCGTACGACGCCGAGGCTGGCCTCGCAGCGACAGGTCGCGCTGGCCACGCCCGGCGACTTCACCGGCTACGGCTTCGACCAGTGCATGGCCCCCAGCCAGTCGGCGATGAACACGTGGTGGAAGAAGTCGCCGTTCACCGCGGTCGGCATCTACATCTCCGGTGACTCCCGCGCGTGCCGCTCGCAGACCAACCTCAGCCCCACCTGGGTCGCCTCCCAGGTCGCCCGCGGCTGGCGCCTGCTGCCCATCGCGCTCGGCCCGCAGGCCTCCTGCCAGCCGCGGTTCCCGCGCTACAAGGACGACTTCAAGATCTCGAACAAGCCGGCC
Source organism: Nocardioides sp. N13(2025) (assembly GCF_051912545.1). Taxonomy (GTDB): domain Bacteria; phylum Actinomycetota; class Actinomycetes; order Propionibacteriales; family Nocardioidaceae; genus Nocardioides. Next base: position 3,174,042 of record NZ_CP196809.1, read on the forward strand.
GGGGGCTACGCCACGGCGGCCGCACAGGGCACCGCCGAGGCCGACAAGAACGCCGCGGACGCGATGGCGTACGGCATCGGGCCGGGCAGCACGATCTGGTACGACCTGGAGGGCTTCGACCTCACCAACACCGCGTGCCGCGAGTCCGCGCTCGTCTTCGTCTCGAGCTGGGTGACGCGGATCAAGGCGCAGGGCTACGTCGCCGGGTTCTACTCCAGCGCGAGCTCGGGCATCAAGATGCTCGACGACGCGCGCACCCAGCGTCCCGGTCAGTTCGCGCTGCCGGACCGGATCTGGATCGCGCGCTGGGACGGTGCCGCCAACACGTCGACGACCTACATCCCCGAAGACGGCTGGCGTCCCGGTGGCCGCATTAAGCAGTATCTCGGCGGTCACAACGAGACGTGGGGCGGCGTCACGATCAACATCGACAGCAACTTCATCGACCTCGGCGCCGGCTCCGTCGCCGTGCCCGAGGGCCGGTGCCCGGGCACGCGCCTCGGCTACTGGAAGTACCCCCCGCTCTCCCCGACCTCCGCGCAGGCGACGCGGGTCAAGGTGCTGCAGTGCCTGCTCACCGAGCAGGGCACCTACTCCGGCGCGATCAACGGCTCGTACGACGCCGCCACCATCGCCGCGGCGCGCGCCTGGCAGGCCAACCGCAGGTTCACGCCGTCCGACACCTTCGAGAGGCGCCACTGGACGGCGCTGCTCTCCGCCGGAGCGCGTACGACGATCAAGCGCGGGTCGGTCGACGAGTCGGTCCACCGCCTCCAGCGAGCGCTCAACGCGGCGGGCGCCGGACGCTTCCGGGCGACGGGCGTGTTCGACGCCAAGACCGAGGCGGCCCTGCGCGCCTACCAGTCACGCCAGCGCATCGCAGTCTCCGGCGTGGCCACCCGCCAGACCTGGAACAAGCTGCAGCGCGGGCTCTGATTGACTTTGGTTTCCCCGCATAGGCGGGGAAACTCGAACTTCTGGGGGTTTGCACGCCACCGGAAGTCGGGGTTTCACCGCATAGGCGGGGAAACCACGATGCCGGCGTCAGGCGGGCGGGCCGACGACCAGCGCGACGCCGGTCAGGCCGGCGACGGCCAGCAGGCCGACGAGCAGGCCCTGGGCGGGGCGGCGCAGCAGCCAGGCGGCGAGCCTCTCGAGGGCGCCGGCAGGAGCCTCGCGCAGGCGCCAGTCGGTGCCCAGCAGCCCCGAGCGCTCGGCGTACCGCTCGAAGGGCACCGTCGCGAACGGCGGCACCGCCGCGACGAGGCCCAGGACGAGGCGGCCGAGCGACCACTTCTGGTCGACCCACAGCAGCACCGTTGTCAGGCAGTAGGCGATGAAGACGACGCCGTGCACCATGCCGAAGACCTGGACGCCGAGCTCGGTGGTCTCCGTGACGTACTTGAGGAACATGCCCGTGAGCAGGAGCGCCCAGGTGACGGCCTCGGCGCGCGCGACGAGGCGGTAGAGGCGGACCGGGGTGAGGCGAGGACTCACGCGAAGGCCCGCTCGACGAGCGAGGTGAAGAAGCCGAGGCCGTCGGTGCCGGGACCGGTGAGGTCCTCGACCGCGTGCTCGGGGTGGGGCATCAGGCCGACGACGTTGCCGCGCTCGTTGGAGATGCCGGCGATGTCGCGCAGCGAGCCGTTGGGGTTGCCGTCGAGGTAGCGCGCCACGACGCGGCCCTCGCCCTCGAGCCGGTCGAGCGTCGGCTCGTCGGCGACGAAGCCGCCCTCGCCGTTCTTCAGCACGATGGTGACCTCGGCGCCGGCGGCGTACGCCGACGTCCACGGGGTGTCGACGCGCTCGATGCGCAGGCGCTGGTCACGGCAGACGAACTTGCGGTGGTCGTTGCGGATCAGCGCGCCGGGCAGCAGGTGCGACTCGCACAGGATCTGGAAGCCGTTGCAGATGCCGAGCACGGGCATGCCCTTGCCAGCCGCCTCGACGACCGAGGTCATCACCGGGGCGAAGCGGGAGATGGCACCGCAGCGGAGGTAGTCGCCGTAGGAGAAGCCGCCGGGCAGCACCACCGCGTCGACACCCCGGAGGTCGTCGTCGCCGTGCCACAGCGCGACCGCCTCGTGGCCGCCGATGCCGACGGCGCGGCGCGCGTCGACGTCGTCGAGCGATCCGGGGAAGGTGACGACGCCGACCTTCATGCCCGACCGGCCTCGTGGGCGACCTCGGAAACGGAGTGCTCCTCGACGTGGACCTCGTAGTCCTCGATCACCGGGTTGGAGAGCAGCGTCTCGGCCACCCTGTCGATCTCGGCGAGCACCGCGTCGGTGATCTCGCCGTCGACCTGGAGCTCGAACCGCTTGCCCTGGCGGACATCGGTGACGAGGTCGAACCCGAGACGGGGCAGCGCACCGAGCACCGCCTTGCCCTGGGGGTCGAGGATCTCGGGCTTGGGCATGACGTCGACGACGACTCGGGCCACGGAGTGCTCCTGGGGACAGGCGTGAGGTGGGCGAGACCGATTCTAGTGAGCCGCCGCGGGAGGTCCCGCGCCGGGCACGCATGTGCGGACACCCGCGCGGGTACGCAGGGCCATGATCCGCGTCGGCATCTCGGGCTGGCGCTACGCCGGGTGGCGCGGCGTCTTCTACCCGCCGGGCCTGCCCCAACGTCGCGAGCTGGAGTACGCCGCCCAGCGCCTCACGTCGATCGAGGTCAACGGCTCCTTCTACGCGCTCCAGCGGCCCTCGACCTACCGGGCCTGGGCCGAGCAGGTCCCCGAGGACCACCTCTTCGCCCTCAAGGGTCCGCGCTACATCACCCACATGCGCAAGCTCGTCGACGTGGAGGCGCCGCTGGCCACGTTCTTCGCCTCGGGCCCCCTCACCCTCGGGCACCGCCTCGGGCCGCTGCTGTGGCAGCTGCCCGCGCAGCTGGGCTTCCACCCCGAGCGGCTCGCGTCGTTCTTCGACCTGCTGCCACGTCGTACGTCGGAGGCGGCGGCGTTGGCCCAGGCGCACCACGACCCGACCAAGCTCAAGGAGCCACCCGACACCACCTCCCCCGTCGACCAGCCGCTGCGCCACGCGCTGGAGGTGCGGCACGACTCCTACCGCACACCCGAGTTCTGCGAGCTGCTCCGCGCGCACGACATCGGGATGGTCGTCGCCGACTCCGCGGGCCAGTGGCCGATGTTCGAGGACGTGACCAGCGACCTGGTCTACGTCCGGCTGCACGGCGACACCGAGCTCTACGCCAGCGGCTACAGCCCCCGGGCGCTCGACCGGTGGGCCGAGAAGGTCCGGGCCTGGGACGCCGCCGGCCTCGACGTCGTCGTCTACTTCGACAACGACGCCCGCACCCACGCGCCGTTCGACGCGATCGCCCTGCAGGAGCGGCTCGGGATCACGCCCGCGACGCACGCGTAGCCGGGGCCTTCGTCAGCTTCCCCGGGTACCCGGGGAACCTGGAGCCTCACCCCCGAAGTTTCGCACTGGAACCGCAAGAATCCCCGGGTACCCGGGGATCGCGACGCGGCCGCACGAGGACGCACGTCACTCGCGCCGGCGGGCGACGACCACGACGAGCCCGACCCCGAGGCCGGCGAGCAGCGGGCCGAGGATCGCCCAGACGCTCTGGTCGGTCATCGGGCTCCCCTCGAGGTAGCCGAGCCCCTGCAGCGTCCAGACCGCACCCACCAGCACCATGACGGCGCCGAGGGCGACGAGGAGCGGTCGCATCAGCCCAGCTCGCGCTTGAGGATCTTGCCCGTCGCGGTCATCGGCAGCGCGTCGACGAACTGCACGATGCGGGGGTACTTGTAGCCCGCCATCTGGTCCTTGGCCCACGCGACGAGCTCGTCCTCGGTGACGGTGGCGCCGTCCTTGCGGATGACGACGGCCTTGATCTCCTCGCCGTGGCTCTCGTGCGGCACGCCGATGACGGCGGCGAGCGACACGTCGGGGTGGGTCAGCAGGACTTCCTCGATCTCACGCGGATAGACGTTGTAGCCGCCGCGGATGATCATGTCCTTGGACCGGTCGACGATGTAGAACCAGCCGTCGGCGTCCTTGCGGCCCAGGTCGCCGGAGCGGAACCAGCCGTCGACGATCGCCTCCTCGGTGGCGTCGGGCCGGCCGTAGTAGCCCTTCATGACGTTCGGGCCCTTGATCGCGATCTCACCGATGACGTCCTCCGCGTCCTCGACGTCCTCGCGGACGCCGGGCTCGGGGTTGATCAGCTTCATCTCCACGCCGGGGATCGGCTTGCCGATCGAGCCGACTCGCGCGGGCTCGCCCCAGACCGAGAAGCTCGCGACCGGCGACGTCTCGGACAGGCCGTAGCCCTCGAGGATCGTCACGCCGAAGCGGCGCTCGAACTCGTGGTGCACCTCGACCGGCAGCGCGGACCCGCCGGCCACCGCGACGCGCATCCGCTCGGCGAGCTTGTGCACGTCGACGCCGGAGTCGTCGAGCGCGCCGAGCAGCCCCCAGTACATCGTCGGGACGCCGGCGAAGAAGGTCACGCCCTCCTGGTCCATCAGCTGCAGCGCCGGGCCCGCCTCGAAGCGCGGCAGCAGCACGACCGTCCCGCCGAAGGCGAAGCCAGCGTTCATGATCACGGTCTGGCCGAAGGAGTGGAAGAGCGGCAGCACGCACAGCAGCGTGTCGGGGTCGTCGGGGTTGGCGCCGAAGAGCGCGTCGCTGGCGAGCGCGTTGGAGATCATGTTGCGGTGCATCAGCTCGGCGCCCTTGGGCTGACCGGTGGTGCCGGAGGTGTAGAGGATGACCGCGGTGTCGTCGCCGTCGACGTCGACGCTCTCGAAGACCGGCGACTGGCCCTTGAGCGCCTGACCCAGCGTCTGGGTGCCCTCGATCGGCGACTCCGCCGCCGGGTCCGCGGTGATCACGAAGAAGTGCTCGCAGCCGTCGGCCTGCTCGAAGCCGGCGTGCCCCTCGGCGCCGATCGGCAGCTCGGGCGTGCCCTGGAAGCAGAAGTACGCCTTCGCGTCGGAGTCGTCGAGGTGGTAGGCCACCTCGCGCCCCTTGAGCAGAACGTTGAGCGGGACGACCGTCGCGCCGGCCTTGAGGATGCCGTAGTAGACGATCGGGAAGTACGGCAGGTTCGGGCAGCTCAGCGCCACCTTGTCCCCCGGCTCGATGCCGCGCGAGACGAGCAGGTTGGCCACCTGGTTGGCCGCGGCGTTGACCTGGGCGTAGGTCAGCCTGGTGTCGCCCAGCACGACCGCCGTACGGTCCGGGTAGGCCTCGGCGGAGCCTTCGAGCAGCGAGGAGAGGTTCGACATGGCGACAACCTACTCAGCCGGCAGCGCGCTCCGCGAGGATCCGTCCGGCCTTGCGCAGGTCGGCCGCGACCGCGGCTGACGCGAGCAGGCTGGCCGCCGCGGCTGGCAGGGCCCAGACGCCGCTGCCGCTGACCTCGCCCTCGGCCTGCACCCGGCAGCCGCCGACCACGTCGGTGAAGTGCAGCGCCAGGGTCGCAGTGACGCCGCGCCAGTGCCCGCGCTCTGCCCAGACCCGGAACGGCGTCAGCGCGGTGGTCTCCATGTGGGGTCGTACGCCGACCGCCGTCGTGTCAACCCAGGTCTGACCCAGGTGCGGCTCCTCGTCGGCCGGCACCTCGACCGAGCGGAGCGAGGGCTGCCACTCGGGTCGGTTGCGCGGGTCGCACAGGTAGCGGAACGCGGCCTCCGCCGGGACCGGGAGCTCGACGGAGGCGGAGATCCTCCGGGCGCTCAGAACGACTCCCCGGTCAGCAGCTCGAACGCCTCGACGTAGCGGGCGCGGGTGCGCGCGACGACCGCCTCGGGCAGCGGCGGCGGCGCGTCGCCGGAGGTGCGGTCCCACCCGGACTCACCGGTGAGCCAGTCCCGCACGATCTGCTTGTCGTACGACGCCTGGGCGCGGCCCGGCTGCCAGTCGGCGGCCGGCCAGAACCTGCTCGAGTCGGGGGTGAGGACCTCGTCGGCGAGGATCGTGGTGCCGTCCGGCCGGCGGCCGAACTCGAGCTTGGTGTCGGCCAGGATGATGCCGCGCTCCTTGGCGAGCGCGTGCGCCTTGGCGTAGACCTCCATGGTCAGCATCCGCAGCTCGGCGGCGGCGTCGTCGCCCACCGCCTCGACCACGGCCTCGTAGTCGACGTTCTCGTCGTGGTCGCCGAGCTCGGCCTTGGTGGCGGGCGTGAAGATCGGCTCGGGCAGGCGGCTGCCGTCCTGGAGGCCGGCGGGCAGCGGGATGCCGCACACCTCGCCGGTGCGGTGGTAGTCGAGGAGCCCCGAGCCGGTGAGGTAGCCGCGGGCCACGCACTCGACCGGGAACATGTCGAGCCGCTCGCAGATGACCGCGCGACCGGCCACGGACTTCGGCACGTCGGTCGACACGACGTGGTTGCCGACGAGGCCGGAGAGCTGCTCGAACCACCACAGCGACATCCGGGTGAGGATCTCGCCCTTGTCGGGGATGGTGGAGTCGAGGACGAAGTCGTAGGCGGAGATGCGGTCGCTGGCGACCATCAGCAGCCGGCCCTCGTGCTCGCCCGAGTCGATCCGGTAGAGGTCACGGACCTTGCCGGAGTGCAGGTGGGTGGTGCCCTCGATCGCAGGGGCTGCGGGGATGTTCAGCTCGGCCACGAGGCCGAGCCTATCGGTGCAACCACCACGACATCCGGCGCGTGATCCACGGCAGGAAGACGTAGGTCATCAGCGGCGTCATCACCGTGGTCACGAGCACCACGCGCGGCACGAGCGGCCAGTCCGCGATGGTGTGCGAGGCGATGAAGTTCGCCAGGAGGCTCAGCGGCAGGAACACCAGGAAGATCACGACCATCTGCTTCCAGCGCGGCGGCGCGGCAGGGGTGGCGGCGAGCGCCTCGACCGAGGCCGGCTCGTCGAACCAGCCCTCGATGCCCGTACGCCGCTCGCGCCGGCTCTCCTCGACGTCGCCCTGCGCGGCCTCGAGCCACCACGCGCGCTGCGGGGAGGCCTCCCAGGCGGCGAGCGACTCGGCGTCGGCGAAGCGGTAGAGCATGTGCCAGTCGGGCGAGTCCACGCCCGGGCGCACCCACCCCGAGCCGAGGAACCCGTCGAACTTCTCCGCCATCGACGTGCCCGCCTGCATCCAGGCGAGCATCTGCGTGGTCTGCGAGGGGTCGACGTGGCGGGTGACGGACACGGTGACGGGGGCGGTGCTCATGGGCTCCAGTGTCGGGCGCACCGGTGCGTGGAGTGAAGCCGAGGACGACGAGATCCCGCCCACGTCGCGCTCCCTGATGTCGGCGGCCCGTGCCGCAGAACTCGTCGTGGCCATCGGGCCTCCTCGCCTGCGACCATCGGCAGATGGGCGGGAGCCTCGTCGGCCGGGTGGCCGAGCTCGAGCGGATCGCGGGAGCTCTCGTGCGCGCGCGCCAGGGTGCCAGCCGTTGCCTGCTCGTCACCGGCGAGGCGGGCATCGGCAAGAGCCGACTCGTCGCGGAAGCCGTCGGGTCGCTCGAGGACGCACTGGTGCTGACCGGCCACGGCGTGGACATGTCCACCGGCGAGATCCCGTTCGGCGTGGTGGCCGACACCCTGCGCGACCTGGTCCGGGTCGCGGGCGCCGACGTGCTGCTGCCCGCCGAGCGAGACGCCCTGGCGCCGCTGCTCCCGGGCGCCGCACCACAGGTGGCGGTCGAGCGGGTGCAGCTGCTCTCCGCCTTCCTCGACCTGCTCGAGCGCCTGGCCTCCACCCGGCTCGTCGTGTGGGTGGTCGAGGACCTGCACTGGGCCGACTCCGCGACCCGAGACCTCGTCAGCCTGGCCGCGCGGACGCTGCCGTCGGGGCTGCTGCTGGTGGCCACGGTCCGGACGGACGACCCGGAGCGCAGCCTCGACGCCGAGGCCGCGCTCACGTCGTACGTCGCCGGGCTGGCCCGCACGCCCGGGTGCGACGTGCTGCCGCTGTCCCGCCTGAGCGCAGCCGCCGTCCAGCGCCAGCTGCGCGACCTGCTCGGGTCGACGCCGTCAGCCGACGTGGCGACGAGGGTCGAGCGGCTCAGCGACGGCATCCCCTTCGTGGTGGAGGAGCTGGTCGCCGCGGCCGGGCGCCCCGAGCTGAGCACCGTGGCGGCGGTGGCGTCCGGTCGCCTCGGCGGGCTGGCGCCGGAGGCGCGTCGGCTGGTGGAGGCTGCCGCCGTCGGCGACGGTCACCTGCGCATCAGCCTGCTCGAGCAGGTCCTCGACGTGACGCCCGTCGAGCTCGACGCCGCGTTGGCGGAGGCGCTGCACGCCGGGATCCTGCGGACCGACCACGAGACCGACGCGGTCGGGTTCCGGCACGCACTCCTCCGCGAGGCGACCGACCGGGAGCTCGGCCCGGGAGCCCGTCGGGCGTGGCACCGGAGGTGGGCGGAGGTGCTGGAGGCCAACCCGGGCGTCCTCCCGGCCGACCCGGCAGCGCTCGCGGTCGCCGAGCACTGGCACCAGGCGCGCGACGTACGCCGTGCGCTCGCCGCCACGGTCGCCGCCCTGCCTGCCGCCGAGCGCGTGTGCCTGCCGGCCGAGGAGGCGGTGCTGTGGGCTCGGGTGATGCGCGCCTTCGGGACCCTCGACGACGCGGCGGAGGTGGCGGGGATGACGCTGCGGGAGGCGTGGGGTCGTGGGCTGGTCGGTGTCACGCTGGCGAGACGTTCCTTGCGGGAGGAGTTCAAGGACGCCGTCCCGGTCGACCGCCTGTCACCCGCCGAGCGTGCCGCTGCGGTGCTCTTCGCGGAGGACGAGCACGCGAAGGGCGAGGCGAACCTCCTCCCGGAAGCCGCGGTGCACGCCGCGGTCGAGGCGTTCGAGGACAGCCAGGTCGACGTGCTGTCCGTCATCGTGTGGGCAGCGGCCGGAAGCCGTCTTGCGGAGGTCGGCAAGGGCACCGAGCTCATCGCGCGGGCACTCGACGGCGCCCAGTCGCTCGGGGCCCGGCGCGCCGTCTTCCTGTGCGCTGCGATGGGCTCCTACCAGGCCCAGATCAGCGGCGACCCGGCTGCCGGGGCGGACCTCATCCGACGCGCGCTCGCCGACCACCCGGACGAGGCGTGGCAGGGCGCGTTGGGGTGCGTCGGCAACCTCGTGTGGTGCGAGGCGATCATGGGCCGGCACGCGGAGGCACGCGCGGCCGCCGACCACGGCTTTGCGCTGCTGCCCCGTCCACACCTGTCGGTCGAGGCCTGGGAGCACCTCACGGAGAACGCCTGCTTCAGCTGGCTGCTCACCGGCCACTGGGACCGCGCTCGGGAGGTCCTGGAGGAAGGCGCGCCCTGGTGGGACGACGACGTGCGCAGCAGCAGTGCCCGGCTCGACCTCCTCGACCTCATGCAACGCGGGAACGCGGAGGTCGACCGCTGGTGGCCACGCATCGCGGACCCGGCTCCTGGCGGTGCCCCGCAGGCTCTCGTGCGCGAGGTGCTGGCTCGGGCGGCGGCGCTCGACGACGACCTGCGGGGGATGCGATCGGTGCTGATGCCCGCATGGACGGACCCGCACGTCCTCTTCAATGCCGACCAGCTGGCGAGCACCGCGGTCTTCGCGGCCCGGACAGAGGCGGACGCTGCGCTCACCGGCCCACGCAGCGACCGTGCCGAGGCCCTCGCCCACGTCGAGACCGTGGCGCGGGTGACCGCCTCCTTCCCCCGCTACGGCCCCCTGGGAGAGGTCTGGCCGGTCGCACTGTCCGCAGAGCTCGACCGCTTCCACGGCCGCGACGCGCGCGCCGGGCTGCGGGAGGCACTGCACGGGTGGGAGCAGATCGGGCACGTCCCCGACGCTGCCTGGACCCACCTGTCGCTGTCCGAGCAGGAGGCGATCCACGGCGATCGGAGCACGGCGCGCCAGCACCTGGTCGCCGGCCGCGAGATCGCTGAGCGGCTCCAGGCCGTCCCGTTGCTGGCGCGGGCCGACGCGCTCACCGAGAGGTACGGACTCACCTCGCGCGAGCGGCGTACGGACGACGTGCTCACCGACCGCGAGGTCGAGGTGCTGAGGCTGGTCGCCGACGGCATGACCAACGGGCAGATCGGCACGCGCCTCTTCATGTCGCCCAAGACCGCGAGCGTCCACGTCTCGCACATCCTCGCCAAGCTCGGCGCCGCCAACCGCACCGAGGCCGCGGCGACGGCGCGACGGCAGGGGCTGCTGGCGGACTGATTCCGCAGTTGCTCATTGTCCAGTAATCTGGTCCACAAAGGAGACCAGACCACCTGGAGCAGGCATGGCCCGAGCACCTCGTCCCGACTTCCTCGTGATCGGCGCGCCCAAGGCCGGCACGACGGCCCTGCACGCCGCGCTCGCGCAGCACCCGGACGTCTTCGTGTCCGACCCCAAGGAGCCGAAGTACTGGCTCTGCGACGGCGCGCCCCCGCCGGCCTGGCGCGGCCCCGGCGACAAGCACTCGCAGCAGGAGTGGATCTGGCGCGACGACCACTACTTCCCGCTCTTCGAGCCAGCGGCCGCGCACCAGGCGCGTGGCGAGAGCACGCCCTTCTACCTGTGGAGCCGCGGCGCCCACCGCCGGATCGCCGAGCACCTCCCCGAGGTTCGTCTCGTCGCCGTCGTCCGCGACCCCGTGGACCGCGCCTACAGCAACTGGATGCACCTGTGGTCCGACGGCCTCGAGCCCGAGCCCGACTTCGTCTCCGCCTTCAGCCGCGAGGACGAGCGCGTCCGGGCGGGCTGGGCGCCGTTCTGGCGCTACCGCGAGCTCGGCCGCTACGGCGAGCAGCTCCAGCACCTGCACCGCTACGTCGAGCCCGAGCGCATCCTCGTCATCCGCTACCGCGACCTCGTCGACGAGCCGCGCGCCACCGTCGACCGGGTCAGCCGCTTCCTCGGCATCCGTGAGGGCCTGGTCGACTCGATCCCGCACGACAACGCGCGCGGCTTCGTGTCGCCGGGCCTGCGGCCCCGCGTGTTCGGACCAGTGGTGCGCGGCGGGGCCAGGCTGGGGCAGTTCGCCCCGCCGCAGGTCTGGCGCGCGGTCCACCCGCTCTCGCTCGCCCTGCTCGGTGACGGGCGGCGCGCCCACCGGCCGCACCTCGACTCGGTCCGCCGCCAGCGACTGCTCGAGACGTACGCCGACGACATCGCGCTGCTCGGCGAGCTGACCGGGCAGGACTTCGGCGACTGGCTCTCACCCCAGAGCCGCGGCTCCTACGCCCAACGCAACGCCACGGTCACGGAGCTCAGCGCACGCAGGTGACGAGGTCGTGTGCCCCGTCGGGGCGGGCGGCCTCGACGTAGTACCGCACCCGGCCGTCCGGGAGCGGCACGGCCGTGGCGTAGCGGAAGGCGCCGTCGGAGTGCGGCGAGGTGATCGGCGGCTGGGCGGTGCGGGTCAGCGCCTCGCCGTCCCACGTGGCGAGCCCGGTCGTCTCGAACCAGTTGGACTCGGCGTCCGGGCGGCCGTCGCAGAGCACCGTCCCGTCGGGAAGCACCGCGCTCACCCGCGCCCCGCGCGCGTCCCAGTGCCCGTCGCGGCCGGCGAGCACCTCGCCGTGGTCGCGCCAGTCGAGCCCGTCGGCACTGGTGAGTCGGCGCGTGGTCATCCGGTCCTCGTGGCCGGGCTCGTCGAGCGGGTGGCAGCACAGCCACATCTCGTAGCCGTCGTCGGTCAGCGTGATGACGGGGTCCTTCACGCCCGTGTGACGGTCGCCGTCGTGCACGCGACGTCGTACGCCGCCGGGCAGGCCGTCGACCGTGTCCGCGGTGAGGCTGTCGACCCACCAGTGCTTGGAGCCCGGCGTCGCGCAGGAGAGGTAGAGCCGCCAGCCGCCCTCGTGCAGCGGGACGAGCACGGGTCGCTCGAAGGACTCCGCGCCGAACGCCTCGCGGTGCACCTCGGCGACCGGCTCGAAGGCCACGCCGTCGTCCGAGCGGGCCACGACCACGGTCACGCCGCGACCGTCGGTCAGCGGGCGGCGTACGCGCCAGGTGAGCCAGAAGACCCCGTCGACCAGCACCGCGCTCGCCGCGCCGGCCCAGTTGCCCGGCCCCGGACCGGGCGCGGGCACCACGACCTCGACGTCGTCGTAGGTGGGCGGGGCAGCCATGGCCGTCGTCATCCCACCACGATAGTCGACAAGATCACTCCAGTATCAGTAGCGGGTCTCGAACCCCTTCGCGCCGCTCGGCGCCGCGGCGCGCACGGCGACGTCGGTGACCCGGGCCAGCGACGGCCCCGTGCGGCACCACGCGACCAGGGCGTCGACCGCCTCGTCGTCGCCCTCCGCGTGCACGAGCACCGAGCCGTCGGGCTCGTTGCGCACCCAGCCCGTCACGCCCAGCCGGCGCGCCTGCTCCTCGGTGTACCACCGGAACGAGACGCCCTGCACCCGACCGCTCACCCGCGCCTGGACAGCCTTCATGCCTCGATCATGCCTCGGGTGCGAGGCTGGTGGGCGATGAGCCAGGACGAGCAGACCGACGAGCACGCGCGCACCCGCGCGGACGCGTCGGCGTACGAGCCCGACCCGCGCCGCTGGCGGGTGCTCGCGGTGTCGCTGGTCATCGGCTTCATGTCGCTGCTCGACGTCACGATCGTCAACGTGGCCGTGCCGTCGATCCGGGCCGGCCTCGACACGAGTGCAGCGACGATCCAATGGGTGGTCTCGGGCTATGCCCTCGCCTTCGGGGTGACGCTGGTCGCGGGCGGGCGCCTCGGCGACGCCCACGGCCGGCGCCGGCTGATGACCATCGGCCTCATCGGGTTCGTCGTCTCCAGCGCGGCCGTCGGGCTCGCCCCCGACGCCGTGACCATCGTGCTGGCGCGGCTGGCGCAGGGAGCCAGCGCGGGGCTGCTCACGCCGCAGAACTCCGGGCTGATCCAGCAGCTCTTCCGCGGCGAGGAGCGCGGGCGCGCCTTCGGGATGTTCGGCTTCACCGTCGCCGTCGCGTCGGCCACCGGTCCGCTCATCGGGGGCGCGCTGATCGGCCTGCTCGGGGAGGAGGACGGTTGGCGCTCGCTCTTCCTCGTCAACGTCCCGATCGGGCTCGTCGCCCTCGTCCTGATCCGGCGGATGGTGCCGGACAACGACGTCGGCACCGGCTCCGAGGACGAGCGCGAGCGCGACCCGCGCGTCGACCTGCCCGGCGCGCTGCTCCTGGGCCTGGCCGTGCTCGCGGTCCTCTACCCCCTCATCAGCCTCGAGGGCGGGGCGGGGCTGCCGCTGGTGCTGCTGCTGGCCTTCCCTCCCCTGGCGTGGGCCTTCGTGCGCTGGGAGGTGCGGACCGTGCGCCGCGGCCGGCCGCCGCTCCTCGACGTCTCGCTGCTGCGCGGGCTGCCCGGCTATGCCAACGGGCTCATGGTCGGCGCGCTCTACTTCACCGGGTTCACCGGGATCTTCCTCGTCCTCTCCGTCCACCTGCAGGAGGGCGTCGGCTTCTCGCCGCTGCAGGCCGCGCTGCTCATGACACCGTTCGCGTTCGGCGCGGCCACGACCGCACCCCTCGCGGGTCGCCTCGTCGGCCGGATCGGGCGCCGGGTCACGCTGGTCGCGCTGTCGGTGATGATGACCGGCACGGCGCTGGCGGCCTGGCTCGTGACCGCGCCGTCGGACACCCTCTGGTGGACCCTGGCGCCGGCGATGTTCCTGGCCGGGATCGGTGGCGGCGGCGTGATCTCCCCCAACTTCACCCTCAGCCTCGCCGAGGTGCCGCCCCGGATGGGCGGGGCCGCCGGCGCTGCGCTGCAGACGGGCCAGCGGATCGGCTCGGCCTTCGGCGCCGCGCTGCTGATGACGGTCTACCAGGCCGTGGGCTCGGTCGCCTCGGCCCCCGTCGCCGCGCGGGCGGCCCTCCTCACGGCCCTGCTCGTGCTGTCGCTCGCCCTCGCCGCCGCCGTACGCTCCTGGCGCCTCGGCGACTGACCGCCTTCCGCCCTCCCTCGCCACCGCCGACATTTGGCGACTCGAGCGGACTTCTGTCCGCTCAGGCAGCCCGGTGACGCGTCATATCCCCACTCGAGCGCACATATGGCCGCTCGAGTGGAGACATGTCCGGGAGGTTCGCCCGACTACAGGATCGCGCCCGGGACGTACGCCGCTGCGCCGGGGTGGGCGGCCGCCAGCGCCTCGACCCGGGCGACGACCGCGCGGGTCTGGGCGACGGCAGCGCCGGTGAACTCGATCGGGTCGGCGACGAGCGCGTCGATCTGGTCGCGGGTCAGGCCGAGCCGCTCGTCGGCGGCGAGCTTGGCAAAGACGTCGTTGTCGGCCTGGCCGGCGCGCATCGCGAGCGCGGTGCCGACGGCGGCCTCCTTGATCGCCTCGTGAGCGGCCTCGCGGCCCACGCCGTTGCGCACCGCGGCCATCAGCACCTTGGTGGTGGTGAGGAACGGCAGGTAGCGGTCGAGCTCGCGCTGGATCACGGCGGGGAAGGCGCCGAACTCGTCGAGCACGGTGAGGAAGGTCTGGAAGAGACCGTCGGTGGCGAAGAACGCGTCGGGCAGCGCGACCCTGCGGACCACGGAGCAGGACACGTCGCCCTCGTTCCACTGGTCGCCGGCGAGCTCGCTCACCATCGACAGGTGGCCGCGGAGGACCACTGCGAGGCCGTTGACCCGCTCGCAGGAGCGGGTGTTCATCTTGTGCGGCATCGCCGAGGAGCCGACCTGCCCCTCCTTGAAGCCCTCGGTGACCAGCTCGTGACCGGCCATCAGCCGGACGGTCGTCGCGAGGTTGGACGGGCCGCTGACCAGCTGCACCAGCGCCGCGACGACGTCGAAGTCCAGCGAGCGCGGGTAGACCTGGCCGACGCTGGTCAGGGTCTGCTCGAAGCCGAGGTGCGCGGCCACGCGCTGCTCGAGGTCGTCGAGCTTGGCGGCGTCGCCGTCGAGCAGGTCGAGCATGTCCTGCGAGGTGCCCATCGGTCCCTTGATCCCCCGCAGCGGGTAGCGCGCGAGCAGCTCCTCGATGCGCTGCACCGAGATGAGCATCTCGTCGGCGACGGTGGCGAAGCGCTTGCCGAGCGTGGTGGCCTGGGCGGCCACGTTGTGGGAGCGTCCGGCCATCACGGTCGCCTCGTGCTCGGCCGCGAGCCGGCCCAGCCGGACCAGCGCGGCGACGGCGCGGTCGCGCACCACCTCGAGCGAGCGGCGTACCTGCAGCTGCTCGACGTTCTCGGTGAGGTCGCGCGAGGTCATGCCCTTGTGGATGTGCTCGTGACCGGCGAGGGCGGAGAACTCCTCGATGCGCGCCTTCACGTCGTGGCGGGTGACCCGCTCGCGGGCGGCGATGGAGTCGAGGTCGACCTTGGCGATCACCGACTCGTAGGCCTCGACGACGCCGTCGGGCACGTCGATGCCGAGGTCGCGCTGGGCCTTGAGCACCGCGACCCAGAGCTGCCGCTCGAGGACGATCTTGTGCTCGGGCGACCAGATCTCGGCGAGGTCGGCGCCGGCGTAGCGGGTGGCCAGGACGTTGGGGACGGTCACGGCCCCGATTGTCCCATCACGGGGCGACGAGCCGGCGCGCCGCCTCCACGACGGACGCGCGGCGCCTGGGCCGGGTGCCGTTGCGGGCGGAGGGGGCGTACTCCGGGGGCAGCGAGACCCACGTCGTGGCCACGCTGATCAGCAGGCCCAGCAGGACGTCGGCAGGGAACGCGTCGGTGACCCGGCCGGCGCGCTGGGCGGCGCGGATCGCCGCGACCTTCCCGGCGTTGGCCTCGACGATCCCCGCGTGGCGCGGGCCGTCGGCGGAGCGCTCGAGGCGGTACCAGGTCGCGAGCCGCGCGAGCGCCGGGTCGTCCTCGAACTGGTCGAAGATCCGTCCCATCGACTCCGGCAGGTCGTCGACGTCGAACGGGTCGGTCTCGACCACGGCGTGCAGGAGGCCGGCGAGGACGGCCTCGAACAGGCCGTCCTTGTTGCCGAAGTAGTGGTAGATCTGCGCCTTGTTGGTGCGGGCCGCGGCTGCGATCCGGTCCACGCGCGCCCCCGCGATGCCGAGCTCGGCGAACTCGGCGGCAGCCGCCTCGAGGAGGCGCCTGCGGGTCGCCTCCGCGTCGCGCTGTGCCATGCCCGGAACCTATCAACCAACTGTCCAGTTGACAGCCAGGTGAGGCGTCAGTCCAGCGCGGCCGCGCCCTCCATGACGCCGAGCGGCTCGGCGGCGATGTCGCGACGCCACTGGGCCCCCGGGAAGCTGATGCTCGAGATGCCCTCGTACGCCTTGGCGCGGGCGTCGGCGACGTCCGTGCCGATCGCGCGCACCGCGAGCACCCGGCCGCCCGCGGTGACCAGTCCCGCATCGGTCCGCGCGGTGCCGGCGTGGATGACGTCCACGTCCGACTCCTTCGCCAGGGTCTCGGTGCCGACGATGACGTCGCCCTTGCTGGAGCCCTCGGGATAGCCGGCGCTGGCCATCACGACCGTGACGGCCGCGCCGTCGGCGAACGCCGGGACCGGAGCCGTCGACAGGTCCCCGTCTGCCGCCGCCTTGAGGATGACGCCGAGCGGGGAGTCCAGCAGGGCCAGGACGGGCTGGATGTCGGGGTCGCCGAAGCGCACGTTGAACTCGATCACCTTCGGGCCGACCGCCGTCAGCGCCAGCCCGACGTAGAGGCACCCGACGAACGGCGCGCCCCGGCGCCGCATCTCGGCCAGCGTCGGGACGACCACGTCGGCCATCACGGCGTCGACCGTGCCGGACGGCAGCCAGGTCAGCGGGGCGTACGACCCCATGCCGCCGGTGTTGGGGCCGCGGCCGCCGTCGAAGACGCGTTTGAAGTCCTGGGCCGGCAGCAGCGGGACGCCGGTGGTGCCGTCGCACACGACGAACAGCGAGAACTCCGGACCGTCGAGGAACTCCTCGACGACGACCCGCTCGCACCCGGCCGCGTGGGCCAGCGCCTCGTCGCGGTCGTTGGTCACGACGACGCCCTTGCCCGCCGCCAGCGCGTCGTCCTTGACGACGTACGGCACCCCGAAGGCGTCGAGCGCGGCGGCGGCCTCGTCCGCCGCGGTGCACGTGCGCGATCCCGCGGTCGGCACACCGGCGGTCGCCATGACCTCCTTGGAGAAGGCCTTGGAGCCCTCGAGGCGGGCGGCGTCGCGGGACGGACCGAAGCACGCGATCCCGGCGTCGCGCACCGCGTCCGACACCCCGGCGACCAGCGGCGCCTCGGGCCCGACGACGACGAGGTCGGCCCCGATCGACGTCGCCAGCGCGGCGACGGCCGGGCCGTCCATGGGGTCCACGTCGTGCAGGGTGGCCACGGCGCCGATGCCCGGGTTGCCGGGGGCGGCGTGCACCTCGGTCACCGCGGGGTCGCGGATGAGCGCGAGCGCGAGGGCGTGCTCACGCCCTCCGGTGCCGACGACGAGCGCCTTCACCCGTGGACCACCACGGTCTGCTCACGCCCCGGGCCGACGCCGACGCCCCAGATCTTCGCGCCCGACATCTCCTCGAGGGCCTGGACGTAGAGCTGGGCGTTCTTGGGGAGCTCGTCGAACGTGCGGCAGCCGGAGATGTCTGTCTTCCAGCCGTCGAAGAACTCGTAGACCGGCTTCGCGTGGTGGAACTCGGTCTGCGTCATCGGCATCTCCTCGACCCGCTGGCCGTCGATCTCGTAGGCCACGCAGACCGGGATCCGGTCCCACGCGTCGAGGATGTCGAGCTTGGTGAGGAAGAACTCGGTGAGACCGTTGACGCGGCTGGCGTAGCGCGCCACCACCGCGTCGTACCAGCCGCAACGACGGGTGCGGCCGGTCGAGACGCCGATCTCGCCGCCGAGCTTCTGGAGCTGGACGCCGTCCTCGTCGAAGAGCTCGGTCGGGAACGGGCCCGAGCCGACGCGCGTCGTGTAGGCCTTGATCACGCCGATGACCCGGTCGATCCGGGTGGGGCCCACGCCGGCGCCGACGCAGACGCCGCCGGCCACCGGGTTGGACGAGGTGACGAACGGGTAGGTGCCGTGGTCGACGTCGAGCATGGTCGCCTGGGCGCCCTCGAAGAGCACGGTCTGCCCGGCGTCGAGCGCCTGGTTGAGCAGCAGCGAGGTGTCGCACACCATGGGCCGCAGCCGGTCGGCGTAGGACAGCAGCTCCTCGACCACCGCCTCGACCTCGATCGCGCGGCGGTTGTAGACCTTGGTGAGCAGGTGGTTGCGGACGTCGAGGGCCGCCTCGACCTTCTGGGTGAGGATCTTCTCGTCGAAGAGGTCCGCGATGCGTACGCCGACACGGTTGATCTTGTCGGCGTAGGCGGGGCCGATGCCGCGTCCGGTGGTGCCGATCTGGTTCTTGCCGAGGAAGCGCTCGGTGACCTTGTCGATCGTCGCGTGGTAGCTCGCGATCACGTGCGCGTTGGCGCTGACCTTGAGGTCGGCCACCTCGACGCCACGCTCGATGAGCCCGTCGAGCTCGCGGAAGAGCGCCTCGGGCGAGACGACCACGCCGTTGGCGATGACCGAGGTGGCACCCGGCGTCAGGATCCCGCTGGGCAGCAGGTGGGTGGCGTACTTCTCGCCGTTGACGACGATGGTGTGGCCGGCGTTGTGCCCACCGCTGGTGCGGACCACGAAGTCGATCGGGTCCGTGGTGGCCAACAGGTCCGTGGCCTTGCCTTTGCCCTCGTCGCCCCACTGGGCGCCGAGCACGACGATCGCGGGCATCTCAGCCCTCCTCAAGTCACAACGTCGGAGAATGGTCCGTGCAGAAATGCGAAAGAACCCCGGCACAAGGCACCGGGGCTCTTGCGGCGCCACGTTACCGCACCGCGACGGGGTGGCCACGTCGACGGATCCTCCGCGGACGAGCAGTGGCCTTCGGGGTCTGATGCGGCTGTGGCGCGGTGGGCTAGTGTCCGGCCGTGCGCTCGCTGCTGGTGATCACCAATGCCGATGCCGGGACCTCCGACGAGGAACGGCTCGATACCGCGCTCGCCGTCCTGCGCGAGGACGCGTCGGTCGAGGTCGCGAAGACGTCCAACCCGGGAGAGCTCGACGGTGTGCTGCACCGCGCGGGCGGTCGTACGGTCGTGGTGGCCGGCGGCGACGGCAGCATCCACGCGGTGGTCAACGCGCTGCACAAGCGCCGCGAGCTCGAGGGCTCGACGCTGGCCCTGCTGCCGATGGGCACGGGCAACGACTTCGCCCGCGGCAACGGCATCCCGCTCGACATCGAGGACGCCGCGCGGCTCGTGCTGACCGGCGAGGCGCGGCCGGTCGACCTGCTCGTCGACGAGACCGGCAACATCGTGGTCAACAACGTGCACGTCGGCACGGGCGCCCAGGCCAGCCGCAAGGGAGCCACCTGGAAGACCCGCCTCGGCGCGATCGGCGTCGGCAAGGTCAACCTGGGCAAGCTCGGCTATCCGATCGGCGCCGCGCTGTCGGCCTTCCACCCGCCCAACTGGCGCCTGCGCGTCGAGCTCGACGGCGAGGTCGTCAACGACGTCAACCGCCCCGTGCTCATGGTGGCGATCGGCAACGGTGGCAACGTCGGCGGCGGCACCGAGCTCAACCCCGACGCCGACCCCGAGGACGGCAAGCTCGACGTCATGATCAGCCGCGCCGTGAAGCCGCTCGCCAAGCTCGGCTACGTCGCGCACCTCCGTCGCGGCGAGCACGACCAGCGCGACGACGTGGTCACCCTGCGCGGCACCTCGGTCAAGGTGAGCGGCGACGAGTTCTGGCTGTCGGCCGACGGCGAGGTCTCCGGGCCCGAGCGCAGCCGGAGCTGGCGCCTCGAGCCGGCGGCGTACTCGATGATCCTGCCCTGACGCCTGCCGCCTTCGCGTCGAGTGCGCCCGCGGTCGTGGTCGCCGCAGGGCTGCGCACTCGACCCCTCACAGCCAGCCGCGCCGCACGGCCTCCACACCGGCCTGGAAGCGGGTGTCCACCCCCAGCTCCGACATCAGGGCCGCGACCCGCCGACGGACGGTGCGGAGGCTGATGTCGAGGTTGCGCGCGATCTGCTCGTCCTTGACGCCGTCGGCGAGCTCGGCCAGCAGCAGCCGGCGGTGGTCGCGCTCGGCGAGCCGGTCGCCGCGGGCGTCGACGCGGCTCGCCGTCTCCCAGAGCTCGTCGAAGTAGGCCTGCAGCATCCCGACCAGCGCGGCCTGGCGTACGACCACGCGGTGGTTCGAACCCGTGCCCAACGGCTCCGGCACGATCGCGCGGCGCGGCCCGACGATGACCATCCGGGTGAGGACGCTCGGCACGACGCGGACCTCCTCGCCGATCTCGGCGCGCATCCGCAGCATGTGCGGCGCCTCCGACATCGCCCGCGCTGGATAGATCGCCCGGACCCGCCGCTTCTCGCGGACCGCGTTGCCGACCGCCACCGCCATCTCCGACTCGCTGGGCAGCCGCCACTGGTCGGGCCTGAGGAAGCAGACGTCGCCCCGCTTCTCCCGGATCCACTGGGCGATCAGGGCCGGGATGTCGGCGGTGGACGACACGTCCCCGTCGATCAGCTGGTCGTCCGACGACTGGAGGTGGTGCCTCTCGGCCAGGGCCGGCAGCACCTCGGCGAAGCGCGCCAGCTCGCGTGCGGCGACACCCAGGTCCGCGGCCTGGGCGGCCAGCGCCCGGCTGGTCGCGGTGGCGGGGTCGAGCACGTCGAGGACCCCGCCGTCGACGGACACGATCCCGAGCCCGATCAACGGGTCGAGCTGGTCGAGCAGGGCCTCCGGGGACAGGAGCATGCTGGCCGCGACCTGGTCGACCGACTGTCCCGCCCCGGCGAGGATCCGGCGGTAGACCGGCTCCATCTCGGTCGGCAGCCCCAGCACCGACAGCACCTTGCCCTCCGCCATGGCCACCCCCTCCTGGTGGCACCTTAGTGCCAGCGGCCACTTGGAGCCACCTGTCCAGACCAGCGCGCTGGCACAATGCTGCCGACCACTCGGGTGAGCCACGTGGGCGCGGGGGTGACCACGTCGGCTCGGTGTGCAACGCCATCCCGGGTGAGGGCGTCGGAGCCGCCGCGGGGGACGGCTCCGGCGCCGGTCCATTTCCCCCGTCCCCGGCGCCCGCAGCGCCCCCGTTAACCTGTGCCGCATGGCGCGAGGTGGACAGCAGGGCAATCCCGTCGACTGGGTGACGCGGGCGGCGGACGACGCCGTACGCCACGCCGGCGAGGGCAACCTGGTCACCGTCGCCTCCGGCGCCTCCCCCAGCGGTCCGATCCACCTGGGCAACCTGCGCGAGTTCATCACCCCGCACTTCGTCGCCGAGGAGCTGCGGCGTCGGGGCGTCCCTGTGCGGCACCTGCACTCGTGGGACGACTTCGACCGCTTCCGCAAGGTGCCGGCCGGGGTGCCCGCCGAGTGGGCGGACCACATCGGGCGCCCCTTGAGCGCCGTGCCCGACCCCTGGGAGTGCCACGCCAGCTGGGCCGAGCACTTCAAGGCTCCGCTGCAGGAGTCGCTGCGCGAGCTGGGCGTCGAGATGGAGGAGATCTCCCAGGCGCAGATGTACACCTCCGGCGCCTACCGCGACCAGGTGCTGCTCGCCGTCTCCCGCCGCGACGAGATCGAGGCGGTGCTGGCCAAGCACCGCACCAAGAAGGTCGCGCCGGCCGAGGGCGCCTCGGAGCAGGAGGCCGCCGACCTGGCGGACTCGGTCGCCAACGAGGACGACGAGGAGGGCGACCCGTCCGCGGCCTCCTCCGCCGACGCGATCGCCCGCTTCCCCTACCGGCCGTACTGCCGGGAGTGCGGCCGCGACACCGTCACCACCACGGCGTACGACGAGGCCACCACGACGCTGTCCTACACCTGCTCCTCCTGCGGGTTCGAGGGCACGACCGACCTCTCGACCGACACCGACGGCAAGCTCGTCTGGAAGGTCGACTGGCCGATGCGGTGGGCCTACGAGTCGGTGAACTTCGAGCCGGCCGGTCGCGACCACATGACGCCCGGGTCGTCGTACACCGTCGGCACCGAGATCGTGTCGTCGATCTTCGACTGGCGCGCACCGGCCCGGGTGATCTACGCCTTCGTCGGCTTCGCCGGCGTGCAGAAGATGTCGTCCTCGGCCGGCGGCGTGCCCACCGCGGCCGACGCGCTGCGGGTCCTCGAGTCCCCGATGCTGCGCTGGCTCTACGTCCGTCGCGCGCCCACGCAGGCCTTCGACATCGACTTCGGCCCCGCCGTGGTGCGGCTGTACGACGAGTGGGACGCGTTGGGTCGCAAGGCCGGCGACCCGGACAAGGCCGACGTCGCGACGCTGGCCTGGCACCGCGCCTCCGAGACGGCGTCCGCAGGCCGGCTGCCCACGCCCGCGGTCGCGGTCCCGTTCCGCACCCTGTCGTCGGTCGCCGACGTGACCGCCGGCTCGGCCGAGCTCATCTCGCGCATCATCGAGTCCTCGGGCTTCCCCCACGACTCGGTCGCCGACCTCGAGCCGCGGCTGTCCAAGGCGATGCAGTGGACGGCTGAGCACGTGCCCGCCGACGAGCGCACCACGGTCCGCGAGACGCCCGACACCGAGCGGCTGGCCTCCCTGTCGGAGGACGAGGAGCTGTGGCTGCGGATCTTCCTCGACCGGCTTCCCTCGGAGCCCGACCTCGACGCCGTGACGTCGGTTGTCTACGGCGTGCCCAAGGTCGCCCGCGGCCTCGGCTTCGAGGACGCGCCGACCGACGAGGTGAAGGCCGACCAGAAGGACTTCTTCCGCCTGCTCTACAACCTCCTCGTCTCCGCCGACCGCGGTCCCCGCCTGCCCACGCTCGTGCTCGCCCTCGGGCCGGAGAAGGTGCGCCAGCTCCTCGGCGCCTGACTCAGCTCCTGGGGGCCCACTCGAGCGGACATATGGCCGCTCGGGTGGCGACGTACCGCGCGCCCAGCCTCCATTTCGCGCACCCAGTGCGTCACGGCAGCTTCACCCTCTCCCGGGCATGACCACGAGTCATCCACAGCCTTCCCCATTCGCTACCTGTCCACATACGTCGCCGGCGCACGGTCGCGCCTCCCACCAGAGCCGTCGCATCGTGCCTGCATGAGACCAGCACTCGCAGCAGCAGCGGCCGCGCAAGGCGGCGTGTTCAGTCGCAGGCAAGCCCTCGTCGCGGGCTACACCGACCGGGAGATCAAGACACTGACGCGGCCGGGCGGGATCTGGGCGGTCGTGCGGCACGGCGTCTACTGCCAACGACTCGACCTGGACCAGCTCGACACGCGAGAACGCTGGATCATCAAGGACCGCGCCGCCGTGCTGAGCAGCGAGCGCCCCGCGACCTTGAGCCACGACTCGGCGGCCAGACTGCTCCGGATCGACACGCTGGACCCGCCGACCCAGTCGACCCACCTCACGATCCTGGGCCCGACCGGGAGCCGGACGAACGGCGGCGTGACGCGCCACCGTGATCTCCTGCCGTTGTGCATCGAGAGGGCCGACGACCTCCTCGTCACGTCCTACGCGCGCACCGCTGTCGACATCGCACGCTGGCACGGCTACCGCCACGGACTGGTGGCCATCGACTCGGTCCGCCACATGGGCGTGCCTCTGAGCGATCTCGATGCCGAGCTCTCGCGGATGGCTCGTCATCCCCACGTGGCGCGTGCTCGGGCGGCGGTCAGCGACTCCGACCCGGGCGCCGAGTCCGTCCTCGAGACCTTGGGGCGCGAGCTCGTCGCCTCGTTGGGGCTCGGCGAGGTCGAGACCCAGTTCGCGGTACGGATCGCGGGTGGACGCATCGTCTGGTGCGACCTTCGTGTGGGCTGCCACATCTTCGAGTGCCACGGCAAGCTCAAGCTGATCCCGGTCAGCGCGGGCGGCGTGGCCGACGAGCCCCCCGAAGAGGTCCTGTGGAAGCAGCAGGCCAGGCAGACAGACATCTGCGCCGAGGGGTTGGGCGCATCGCAGATCGTATGGGCGGACTGCTTCGGCGCCGGCCGCGAGAGGGCCCAGCAGCGGCTGCGCAAGGAGTACGCCGTGACCGAGGCACGGTTCGGCAGTGAGCTCCCAGCCCACCTGCAGAGGTTCGCCGATGCGCACCCACGCCGGCGTCCCGCGGACTTGTGGACGCCGGGCCTCGCGTCAGCCGCCTGACGGCGAAGAGGCGACTGGGACACCCATGTGGTCGCTGGCCGCCCGGTACGACGCTGCTCGAGCGGCCATATGTCCGCTCGAGTCGAGGTGTGGGCACCGACCGCTCGGCTCAGCGGCGCATCTGAGCCGGCTCCCCGGCGTAGCGCTGGAGGTCGGCGCGCACGGCGTCGCTGATCGGCCAGGCGGCCTGTGCCGTGTGGTCCCAGAGCACGTTCACGCACTCCCAGAGCGCGGCGGGGCCACCACCGGCCTCGACGCGGAGCTCGGCGGCCACGGTGAAGGAGGAGCGACCGATCCGCGTCACCCACAGCGAGGCGAGGAACGGCTGGTAGGGCACGAACCGCATCTCCGAGTGGTACTCGATGGTCTGGGACGCGACGAGCTCGGAGACGCCGTCGTCGAGGCCGTGGAGCAGGCCGGTCGCACCGTCGGGGAGCCCCGGCAGGTGGGCGAAGCGCAGGAACTCGTAGCGCGCCTCGTCGAGCACGCGCACCGCCTCGACGTTGTCGACGTGACCGGCGAGGTTGATGTCGCGGAATCGAGCCTGGATCTCGGTCGTGAAGGTCTCGCCCATGGGAGCAGTCTGTCGGGTCGACGTGACAGGCTGACGCCATGTCCCACGTTGACCTGATGGCCGGTCCCCCGCCCACCCACCTCCCCGCCGACCCTGCTGACGCCGAGCTCGCCGGCGGTGACGCGCCCGCGGCCGTCGTACGCCGTCACCCGGAGTCCCCGGCCGCCTGGGCGGCGCTCGCCGCGCAGGCGCAGGACTCCGGCGCCGACGACGTGACGGTCTACGCCTACGCCCGCGTGGGCTACCACCGCTCGCTCGACCGGCTGCGCCGCAACGGCTGGAAGGGCCACGGCCCGGTGCCGTGGGAGCACGAGCCCAACCGCGGCTTCCTCCGCTCGCTCGCCCTGCTCGCCCTCGCGGCCCGCGCGATCGGCGAGACTGCGGAGTGGGAGCGCTGCTCGACCTTCCTGCGCGACTCCAGCGCCGCGGCTGCCGACGAGCTGCTGGGCTGAGCCGCGCGTCTCGCGGACAGGACAGCGCGGTGCGTCGGGTCCGGGAGTACCTCCTGACCGTTGCGGGCCCGGTGCGGTCCCCGCGCCACAACGTGCAGCTCGCTGCACTGCTCGCGCTCAACGCTGGAGTGCTCAACTCCGTCGGCTTCGTGGCGGTCTCGGCCTACACCTCGCACATGACGGGCCTGACCGCCTCCGTCGCCGACCACCTGGTCCTCGGGGGTAGTGCGATCGTCGTGACAGGGCTGCTGGGCATCGCCACGTTCGTGGCGGGCGCCGCGGCCTGCGCGGTGCTGTTCAACTGGGGCCGCCGGCGCGAGCTGCGCGGCAGGTACGCCAACGTGCTGGTGCTCGAGGCGCTCCTGGTCCTGCTGTTCGGCCTCCTGGCGGAGAAGTTCGCCTGGCGACACCGTGACCTCGCCTTCGTGGCGGTGCTGTGCTTCACGATGGGCATGCAGAACGCGATCATCACCAAGATCTCGGGCGCCCAGATCCGCACCACCCACGTCACGGGGATGATCACTGACATCGGGATCGAGCTCGGCAAGCTGGCCTACGTCTCGCGCACAGCGGGCCTGCCGCCGGTGGTCCCCGATCCGCGGAAGCTCGGCATTCTGGGCCTCCTGGTCGGTCTGTTCTTCGGAGGCGGCGTCCTCGGAGCCATCGGCTACCTGGAGTTCGGCTTCGCCACCGTCCTGCCGCTCGCTCTCGTGCTCCTCGCGGCCGCGGCTGCACCGCTGGCGGCAGACGTACGCCGCCACCGTCGGCGCAGCCCGACCGGCTGATTCCATCGCGCGCACCGTGGGGAGCCGCCTAGGCTTCCCTGTGTGACGGGGGAAACGCACGACGTCGGCGCACGCTTGCGCGAGCTGGTGGTCGCCGGGGACCTGGCGGCGCTGCACGGCCACCTCGACTCGCTCACCGGAGCAGACCTCACGGCGGCGCGACGCTGGGTGGCGGCGACGCACGACCTCGACGGGTATCCGTGGCCGGACGACCTGGGCGACCCGAGAGACCCGGACCACTACGCCCGCGCCCAGCGGATGCGGCTGGCCCGCCTGACCACGTGGGGCCGGCTGGGCGCCCCCGTCGCGGCAGCGAAGGTCCTGGCGGCCGAGGGCACCTTCCTGACGGATGAGCAGGTCCGCGAGCTGGTCCCTGCATTCACGACGCGCGATCGGGCGTGGGCGCAGGCATTCGCCAGCGCGGCGGACGCCGTCAAGCCCTCCGCGCGCGGAGCCGGCAAGGTGGCACTCCTGCTCCGAGCGGTGGTCGTGGCGCACCGCCTGCCCGTGCCGACCGGCCGCACCTTCCACAGCGTCTGGATCAGGGAGCTTGCGAGCCACGCCAACCCCTCGAGATGGGCCAAGGACCGTTCGCCGACCCTCGAGCCGCTCCTCGCCGATCCGCTCCTCCCCGACGTCGTCTACCTCCAGCTCGCCTCGGGCGAGGTGGGCACCTGGACCGGCTTCGGTGCCGTCCTGCCCACGCTGGTGGAGAAGGGGCTCATCGACCGGGGCCGCACCCTGGCGGTCGCGCTCGAGCAGCTCACTGCCGGGCAGAAGCCGTCCTCTCAGAAGGCGCTCGCCGGGGTCCTCACCGCGCTGGAGCTGCGTGCGGAGGAGGTGCCTGGCGGTCTCGACTACCTCACGAGCGTGCTCTCGAGCTGCCACGGGTCGGCTGCCGGCGTCGTCCTCGCGGTCGCGATCGACCTGGTGGACCAGGACGCCGGTGCCGTCGAGCTGGCACGCGTCCTGGCGCCGCGATCGGAGAAGGGCCTGCGCCGGTCACTCCTCGCCGCCCTCACGCCGACCCGCCTCGGCCAACGGGTCTCGTCGCAAGCCCTGCTGGAGGCGATCGACGTGCTGGCCGCCGGAGAGGACGTCTCCGACCGGCCCAGGTACGACAAGGCACGTGCCGCGCTCGGCGTCGTACCGACCCCGGAGCCGGTGGACGCCGCTCCGGAGCCCCTCGGCCTCTGGGACCTGACGCCCCCGCGCCTCGAGGAGCACCGACCCGTCCACCCCGGGGTCCCCCTCCGCGACATCGTCAAGCAGCACATGCGCGCGAAGGACAAGAGCTGGGAGCAGTCGCAGGCGACCGAGCGGGTGCTGGACGCGCTGGCCCGTGGCGACCTGACCACCGCGGGCCTCGTGGGCATTGCTCACGAGCTGACTGCGGAAGGGCGTCTCAGCCCGGTCCGCAGCGCGGTCCTGTTCGAGTCCTTGTTCCTCGGAGGGGCGATGCGGCTCGTGTGGCCCGCCGCGCTCGCGACCGCTGGCCTCGCAGCCACAGGTCGGCCCCGCCCGGGCCTCGAGCGCCTGCTGGGGCTGCTGTCGTCGTACGCCGCGGAGCCGCCGCGCCCGGTCCGCCTTCCCTCGCGGCTGGTGGAGATCGCGAGCGGCAACACGAAGGCCTCGCGGGAGGCCGCCCGGCTCGTGCGCCTCGTCGACGCCCCCATCGATGGGGTCGAACCGGACGAGGTCGACCTGGCACTGTGGGACGAGACCACCGAGCGCCCACCGCAGGGACTGGCGTTCCCGCCGAAGCGGGACCTGGACTCGGTGGGCCGACGAGTGTCGGCCGGCTGGGGGCACCACTCGCACCAGCCGGACACGCGCCATCGGGTCCTGCGCTGCCTCGCGCTCGAGGAGATCGTCGACCTCCTCCCCGTGCACGGTGTCGACGTGGTGCGGGCACGCCTGGTCGAGGACGTGGCGTGCCCGTCCTGGCCGGTGGCGGAGGCCGTAGCGCTCTGGGCGTCGGGACGGCTGGACCTCACCACCTACTGGCGCATGGTCGAGGACGTCGAGACGGTGTCCGGCAAGTCCCACGAGTGGCGGGTCCACCACGACGCCTACCACCGGTGGTCGGTCAGGGACGGGCTCCGGGTGGATCCCCCGGTGATGCCTGCGTGGTGGAGTGACGACGACCAGTTCCTCGAGTTCCTGCACGCCTGTGAGGTGCTGCTCTGTGGCGAGCGGGGCGGGCAGGTGCTCAGCACCCCCGACCGGGTCGACGGGACGCTCGGCCTCGACGCACTCCTCGACCGGCTCTCCCGGGCGCGGACGGTCGGACCGGTCGACCTCCGGCTCGCGCTCGCCCGCCTGCGGCCCACCTCTCCCGCGAACGCCGCGCGGGTGCCCCCGTCCGTGCACACCGATCCCGCACTCACCGCAGCGTCCGGCGACCACGAGATGGACGCGGCGGAGATGGTGCGGGCGTGGGTGGGAGCTGGTGGGCTGCGCTGCCGGCCCGGCCCGGACGCGTACGGTCTGCGCACCTTCCGCGCCGAGTCGCCGTGGTCGTGGGACTCCCTCCCCGCCCTGTCCCGGCGCCCCGTTCCAGACCTGCCGCACTACCGCCACAACGACATCTGGCGCCTGCCCGGCCGTCCCGACGTATGGCTCAGGAACGGCCTTCGCGTGACCTCCTCGAGCGAGACCTTGGCAGACGTCGGGGGCACCCTCGACGTCCCCGGCTGGCGCACGGTGCTCGCCGCCCTGGCCACCATGCCCCCCGACTACACGGCAGTCGACTTCGCCTCGCTCGTTCGCCTCATGCGCCAAGGACGCCTCGACCCGGCGGTGGCCGCGGCAACTGCGACTGCTGAGTGGGATGCGGGCGCGACCGTCATCGGCGACGGGGTGGGCTGGGAGCACGCGTTCCTCCGCGGCGCACTGCGCGGGCTGTGGCCGGTCGCCGTCGCAGTGGTCGAGGCAGGGCTGAGGCGCCCGGAGCCCCCGGAGGAGATCGACGCGCTGCAGGCAGTGCTGCGGCGCTACGCACACCACGTCCCGGCCGACGCAGTCCCGTCGTGGCTGGCGGACGCGTGAGCGGCTACGGCGCGGCGTCCGCGCTGGTCGACGGACCATCAGGGCGATGGCTGAGCCTGGAGACCGCCAGCGCGCTGACACCTGCCGGTCTCGTCGAGCGCCCGGTCTTCTTCACCGGCTTCCCGGCGCGCCCCGAGGTCCTGGCTGCCGGGCTACTGGCGGTCGCCGACGTGGCGGCAACGACGTACGCCGACTTCGGTCAGGCGAAACGGCTGGCGAACCTCGACCCCGTCGTGACGGTGAGCGGCGACCGGATGCGCTTCGAGTCGTTCTCCGGCTGCAACTCCGTGCACGCGCGTCTCGACCTGCTGCCCGGCGGCATCGCCGAGGGTGACGTCGGCTTCGGCACCACCAACGTGGACATCAACCAACCGCTCCGGACCGCACTCGCCCGCATGGGCGGCGCCACCCTGCTCCACCTCACGGTCGGGCCCGACGAGGTGCGCGCCAGCACCCCCGACGACCTGCACGTCGAGCGGAAGGTCGACCTGCCCGACCGGTGGGTGCGCGGGCTGGCCGAGGTTCCTTACATCAGCGCGGCCATGACGGTCCGTGCCGAGCTCACGGGTGGAGCGGTCGGCCGCTTCGCGCGCGACCTCCCTCGGGCCGGCACGCCTGGTCCGACCGTCCACGTCGTGCCTTCCGCGGGCGGGCTCCGCCTCCTCCCGCGCGCGTTGCCCGGCAGCATCGCCGTCCCCGGTACCACCCGCCTACGCGGGATGGACCGGGTCCTGCGCTTCGCCTCGTCGCTGACCCTCCACAGCGACCCCCACGGTGCGACGGCGTGGGTCCTCACGCTTCCCGGTGCGCGACTCACGCTGGTGCTCACCGCCCACCCGTTCCGCGGCTTCTCCGGCGAGGGCGGGCTGTTGCTCAGGCTGGCCGACCGGAGCAGCGAGACGCACGGCCGCGCGCTCCTCGCCAACCTGGGCTGGGATCCCGTCGTCGACCCGCAGCGCCTTGCCGCGGCGACGGGACGAGCGCACGACGAGGTCACCGCCGGCCTGGCCTGGCTCGCCGCATCAGGCCGGCTGGGCCACGACCTCGCAGAAGGCGCGTGGTTCCACCGTGAGCTGCCGATCGACGCCGAGCAGGTGGTTCGCCGCAACCCGCGCCTGCGCCACGCCCACGACCTCGCCGGGTCGGGCGGCGTACACCCCTCCGATCCCGGGACGT
Source organism: Nocardioides sp. N13(2025) (assembly GCF_051912545.1). Lineage (GTDB taxonomy): Bacteria > Actinomycetota > Actinomycetes > Propionibacteriales > Nocardioidaceae > Nocardioides. The sequence continues at coordinate 3,204,075 of NZ_CP196809.1, forward strand.
GGCAGGTCCGCGGGACGGGCATCCAGCACACGGTGGGCTGGAGGGACGGCGAGCTCGCCTGCACGTGCCCGTGGGCGGAGAGCCACGCCGCCGGCCGCGGGCCATGCAAGCACGTCCTAGCCGTGGCCCTGACCTCGGCGTCCTGACCGTCCATCGCGTCAGACCGACCGTTCGCCGCAGCACGGCCTCGGGGGTGAGCGTGACGCCGGTCACGTCGTGGTGGGCTAGACAGCATGAGCTCCGGGAACCCCCCTACCCCGTCGCGTCCTGAGCAAGGACCACCCCCGACCGACAAGGGCAAGATGACGCTGGCCGCCGTCCTGCTCGCGATCCCGATCCTCGTGCTCCTCTGGGTGCCGCACTACGCCAAGGTCGAGCCGACGCTGCTCGGCTTCCCCTTCTTCTTCTGGTACCAGTTCCTCTGGGTCTTCATCTGCTCGGCCCTGACCTACACGGCCTACCGGCTGACGCTCTCCGCCCGCGGCAAGACCACGCACAAGGTGGGTGAGGACCGATGACCCCGCAGGTCACTGTGATGGCCGCCGACACCGGCGGCGTCAACGGCGTCGCCCTCGCGGTGCTGATCGCGCTGTTCCTCCTCGTCACCGTGGCGGGCTTCATGGCCAGCCGGTTCAAGCGCGCGGAGTCGATGGAGTCGCTGGAGGAGTGGGGCCTCGGTGGTCGCACGTTCGGCACGTGGATCACGTGGTTCCTGCTCGGCGGCGACCTCTACACGGCGTACACCTTCGTCGCGGTGCCGGCGGCGATGTTCGCGACCGGTGCGGTGGCGGGCTTCTTCGCCGTGCCCTACACGATCATCCTCTACCCGATCATCTTCATCTTCATGGCGCGGCTGTGGTCGGTGAGCCACCGCCACGGCTACGTCACCACGGCCGACTTCGTCCGCGGCAGGTACGACGACCGCACACTGTCGCTCGCGGTGGCCATCACCGGCTTCGTGGCCACGATGCCCTACATCGCGCTCCAGCTCGTCGGCATCCAGGCGGTGCTCGAGGTGGCCGGGCTCGGCGGCGGCGACAACATCCTCGCCAAGGACGCGCCCCTCTTCATCGCCTTCGCGGTGCTCGCGGCCTACACCTACTCCAGCGGCCTCCGCGCGCCGGCGGTGATCGCCTTCGTCAAGGACATCCTCATCTACCTCGTCATCATCGTGGCGATCGTCTACCTGCCCAGCCAGGTCGGCGGCTGGGACGCGATCTTCGGTGCGGCGCAGGACAAGATGGACGCCACCAACGCGGCGGCCGTCGAGGCCGGCGGCAAGCCCTCGGCGTCGTTCGTCCCCGGCTCGGGTGCCTTCTGGGCGTACGCCACCCTGGCGCTCGGCTCGGCGATGGCGCTGTTCATGTACCCCCACTCGGTGACCGCGTCGCTGTCGTCCAACTCGCGCAACACGATCCGCCGCAACGCCTCGATCCTGCCGGCGTACTCCTTCGTGCTCGGCCTGCTGGCCCTGCTCGGGTGGGTCGCCATCGCAGCCGGGACGCAGCCGATCGGCCTGGACGGCGAGCCCAACGCGCAGCTGGTCATCCCGCAGCTGTTCGAGGACATGTTCCCGTCGTGGTTCGCCGGCGTGGCCTTCGCCGCGATCGCGATCGGCGCGCTCGTGCCGGCCGCGATCATGTCGATCGCCGCGGCCAACACCTTCAGCCGCAACATCTACAAGGAGTGGATCAACAAGGCCGCGACCCCGGCCCAGGAGGCGAAGGTCTCCAAGCTGATGTCGCTGCTGGTGAAGGCGTTCGCGCTGGTCTTCGTGCTGACGCTCGACAAGCAGAACGCGATCAACTTCCAGCTCCTCGGCGGCATCTGGATCATGCAGACCTTCCCCGCCGTGGTGTTCAGCCTGTTCACGCGGTGGTTCCACCGCTACGGCCTGCTGCTCGGCTGGGCCGCCGGCATCGTCTACGGCACGATCGGGGCCTACCAGGTCGTCAACCCGGTCACCGGCAAGCACTTCGGCGGCTCGACGGCCCTCATCCCCGGCATCGAGGAGATGGGCTACATCGCCGTCACGGCGTTCGTGCTCAACGTCGTGATCGCCGTCGTGGTGACCGCGATCCTCAACGCCCTGAAGGTCTCCAACGGCACGGACGAGACGATCCCGTTCGACTACTTCGCCGACGCGGACGACCCGCGGGTGCAGAAGGACCTCGCGGAGCACTCGCACCACGGTGACCCCTACGGCGACCCGGACGACATCCCGGGCAACGCACCGGCACGCTAGGTCGTACGACACCGCGACGGGCGGTGCGTGAGGAGGTCCATCCCCCTCACGCACCGCCCGTTGCACGACGCGGGGGCCCGATGTCCGCGGCCGGGCGTTCGGCGTGGGCGTGACCTGGGACACGGGTCGGGCGTTGACAGGGAAGTGGTGGGATCCGCCACGCCTCACCCCCGGGAGGAACGTCCATGCGCCATCGCTCGTCCATCATCCGCAACGGCACGGCCCTCGCTGCCCTGGCCCTGGCAGGAGCTGCCCTGACCGTGCCGACCGCCGCCCAGGGCGGCGTCGCTGCCGTGGCCGAGGCCTTCGCCCCGCAGCTCGTCACCGTCGACACGCCGACCCGCGCCGACAAGTCGCGGCTGCAGACGTTGGGGCTCGACCTCACCGAGCACGCCGGCCACGACTACGTCGAGGTGGTGCTGCACACGGCGCAGGAGCGAGACGTCCTCCGCGCGGCGGGCTTCACGTACGACGTACGCATCGCCGACCTGCTGCGCCGCGAGGCGGAGATCAACCGGCTCGACGACCTCTTCGCAGCCACCCGCCTGCGCACCGCCCTCCCCTCGGGGCGTGACTCCTACCGCAGCCTGGCCGACTACAACACGGAGATGAAGGCGTTGGCCGACGCCAACCCCGGCCTGGTCAAGCTCCTCACGCTCCCCGAGAAGACCCTGGACGGGCGCACCGTGCTCGGTGTCGAGATCGCGAAGAACGTCGGCGCGCGCGACGGCCGCCCGACCTTCGCCATGTTCGGCCTGCACCACGCCCGCGAGTGGCCCTCGGGCGAGCATGCGATGGAGTTCGCGATCGACCTGGTCAACGGCGCGCGGTCCGGCGACCCGCGGATCAGCACCCTCCTCGAGCGAGGTCGCATGGTGGTCGTTCCCGTCGTCAACGCCGACGGCTTCCACCTGTCCCACACCGACGGCCAGCTCGTCGACCTGCGTGAGGCCGACGGGGGCGGCACCGCCTCGATCCTGGGCACGCCCGGCAACGCCTACAAGCGCAAGAACTGCCGCGTCGTCGACGGCCAGGACACCCCGGACGGCACGTGCGCCGCCTTCAGCGCCACCAGCCCCGGCGGCTACCTGATCGGCACCGACCTCAACCGCAACTACGGCGGCCTCTGGGGCGGCCCGGGAGCGAGCGACATGGGCGCGGATCCGACCTACCGTGGCGCCGAGCCGTTCTCCGAGCCCGAGACCCGCAACGTGCGGGACCTGATCTCGAAGCGTCAGGTCACGATGATGATCTCCAACCACACCTTCTCCAACCTCGTCCTGCGCCCCAACGGGGTGAACCCGACGACCATCGGTCCGGACGGGCTGCCGGTCGGCGACGCGCCCGACGAGCAGGCGATGAAGGACCTCGGTGCCGACATGACCGCGCAGAACGGCTACGCCAACATCCACGGGTGGGAGCTCTACGACACCACCGGCACCACCGAGGACTGGTCCTACAACGCGACCGGCGGCTACGGCTACACCTTCGAGATCGGACCGGACGAGTTCCACCCGCCGTTCGCCCAGGTGGTCGACGAGTACCTCGGCGCCGGGGAGTACGCCGGCAAGGGCAACCGCGAGGCCTACCTCATCGCCTTCGAGGAGGCGATCAACCGTGGCAGCCACGCCGTGATCTCGGGCAAGGCACCGACCGGCGCCACGCTGCGGTTGCGCAAGACGTTCTCGACCCCCACCTGGAGCCCGGAAGACGACTTCACCGACTCCCTCGACACCACGATGGTCACGAGCGGACGCACCTTCACGTGGGACGTCAACCAGTCGACCCGCCCGGCCGTCCAGTCCCGGCTCGTGAAGCTCCTCGAGGAGGAGCCGACCCGCTCGGAGACCTTCACCGGCACGGCAGCCCCCGGCTCGTCGGTCGACCACGAGCTGGTGGTCACCGAGGCCGACCAGGAGATCCTGCAGGTCGACCTCGACTGGCCGACCCCGGACGACCTCGACCTCGAGGTCTACCGGAAGAACGCCGACGGCTCGCTCACCGAGGTGGGCGGCTCGGGCAACTTCATCGGCGAGAAGGAGCGGGCGACGATCAACGCGCCCACCCCGGGGACCTACGTGCTGCGGGTGATCAACTTCGCCTCCGTGTCACCGACCTACACCCTCACCGCCGGGCTGTACGACGCCACCGAGCAGACCACGGCACCCCTGGTCGAGGCCTGGACGCTCACCTGCGAGCGCGACGGCCGCGTCCTGCAGACCGTGCCGGTGATCGTGGACCGCGGCCAGCAGGTCAGCGTGGACCTCAAGGAGTGCACGCGCCGCTGGAACGGCTGACCCAGCAGCCCGCGACCGCACGACGCCCGCTCCCCCGTACGTCGGGGAGCGGGCGTCGTCGCGTCCGGCGCGAGGCTCAGCCGGCCAGCGACGTGCCCGCGGAGCGGAGGTTCTGGCAGGCCTCGACGATGCGCGCGGCCATGCCGGCCTCGGCCGCCTTGCCCCAGGCGCGGGGGTCGTAGAGCTTCTTGTTGCCGACCTCGCCGTCGACCTTCAGCACGCCGTCGTAGTTGGCGAACATGTGGGACACGACCGGGCGGGTGAAGGCGTACTGGGTGTCGGTGTCGACGTTCATCTTCACCACGCCGAAGTCGACGGCGTCGCTGATCTCCTGCGCGGTCGAGCCGGAGCCGCCGTGGAAGACCAGGTCGAAGGGCCGCGCGTCGCTGCCGAGACCCAGCTCGGAGGCCGCGGCCTCCTGGGCGGTCTTGAGGATCTCCGGGCGCAGCTTGACGTTGCCGGGCTTGTAGACGCCGTGCACGTTGCCGAAGGTCAGGGCGGTCATGTAGCGGCCCTTCTCCCCGGAACCGAGGGCCTTCACCGTGGCGATGGCGTCCTCGGGAGTGGTGTAGAGCTGGTCGTTGATCTCGTTGGCGACACCGTCCTCCTCGCCGCCGACGACGCCGACCTCGATCTCGAGGATGATGTGGGCCGCGGCGCACTTGGCGAGCAGCTCCTCGGCGATCTGGAGGTTCTCCTCCAGCGGCACGGCCGAGCCGTCCCACATGTGCGACTGGAAGAGCGGGGCCTCGCCGCGCGCGACGCGCTCGGCGGAGATGTCGAGCAGCGGCCGGACGAAGCCGTCGAGCTTGTCCTTGGGGCAGTGGTCGGTGTGCAGCGCGATGTTGACGGGGTAGTTCTTCGCGACCTCGACGGCGTAGGCCGCGAAGGCGACCGAGCCGGTGACCATGTCCTTCACGGACGGGCCGGAGAGGTACTCCGCACCGCCGGTCGAGATCTGGATGATGCCGTCGGAGCCGGCGTCGGCGAAGCCCTTCAGCGCTGCGTTGAGGGTCTGGGACGAGGACACGTTGATGGCCGGGTAGGCGAAGGACTTCTCCTTCGCGGCGTCCAGCATCTGCGCGTACACCTCGGGGGTGGCGATGGGCATCGGGTTCTCCTCGGAAGCGGTCGTACAGGCGCTGCCAACCCTAGTGGCTACCGACGAGTCGCTCCCTGCCGCGATGTCCGTCTCAACCTGTGACAACCGCACGCGGGGCCGGTCCGTCTCCCGAGGTGGAACACTCACCCGCAGGGGGAACGCAGCATGAGCACCGACATCGACTGGCAGCACGAGCTCGACAGCTCGTTCGGCACCGGCGACGACGTCCCGGTCGGGCACTACGTCGCAGTCGGGCACGCTGCCGTACGTCGTCGCCGTGCCGCGGTCTCCGCGGCAGGGGTCGCCGCGGCCATCGTGGTCGGCACCACGTGGGCGCTGGCGCCCGGAGACGCACCTCGCAGCGACCGGGCACCCGTGGCCACCGAGCCGAGCGCGACGGCCAGCCCCTCCTCGCCGGTCAGCGACCCCGAGCCGGCGACATCCCGCCCGTGGCGCAAGGGCGAGCCGCCGGCGCGGGCTCTGCCCGGAGGCCTGGAGATCCGGCCGGGCGCCGTCGTCCACGAGCGGCGCGACGCCCTCTACCCGGGCAAGGACACCGAGTCGGCGGCCCTCGACATCTCCTTCGCGGGCTCGCGCTGGTGGCTGGTGCTGGAGTGGGACAAGGGTGGGAGCAGCATGTCGTCCTCGCGTCCCGAGGACGGCTTCGCCGACTCCTTCGACGCCTTCGTCCGCGCCGAGGTGGCGACCGGTGGGATGACCTCCGTGCCGGCCGACGAGGTCCCCGGCATGGGAGGCGGGCTGGTCACCTGGCACGGCGGCGCGCTCGACCCGGCTGCGGGCGTCGAGGTGGTGGAGCGGGTCGAGGACCCCGTGCCCGGGGACGAGTCCCTCGGGCTCGTCCTGCGCTCCGAGGGCCGGACGACGTGGATGCTGCTCAGCCAGGGAGGCGCCGCGTCCACCTGGTCCCTGGACACCGATTCCGGTTGGCTCACGTTCGACCAGTGGCTGGCCGACCAGGTGGCCGTGCAGACCGGCAGCCCCGGCGTCCGCCTGGTGAAGCTCGCAGCGGACGGCACGGTCACGGCGACAGCTCCCAGCGTCGTGGTCCTCGACCAGAGGGCTGGTCCCGACCTCCCGAGGTACGGCACCGGCGACGGCCCCTCGGCGGTCGCACTGCTGCAGTGGCAGGGGCATCGGTGGTTCGTCCTCGCCGTGGGCCTCCCCGACCAGGTCGCCGTGACGACCGTCGCGGCGTCGAAGGCCCCGGGAGTCGAGACGCTCGACGAGTTCGTCGCCTTCATGGCCGACAAGGCCGACGAGGGAGGCATGCGGTGAAGCACGACGCTGCCTTCTCGGACTTCGTCGCCGCGCGCCAGACCCACCTGCGCCGCATCGCCTACGCCCTGTGCGGCGACTGGCACCGCGCCGACGACCTGCTGCAGACCGCGCTCACCAAGCTCTACGTCGCGTGGCCCCGCATCCGGCACGAGGGCAACGAGGAGGCGTACTGCCGCCAGATCATGGTGCGGGCCAACATCGACGAGTCCCGCCGACCCTGGCGACGCGAGCGTCCGACCGACGCGGTGCCCGAGCACGCGACGGAGCCGTCCCAGGTGGAGGAGCGCTCGGCCCTCTTCGCGGCGCTCCAGGCGCTGCCGGAGCAGCAGCGCAAGGTGGTCGTGCTGCGCCACTGGCTCGGGCTGTCGGTGCGCGAGACCGCTGCCGAGCTCGGCATCAACGAGGGCACGGTCAAGAGCCACAGCAGCCGAGGCCTGGCGGCGCTCGAGGCGGTGCTGGCGCCCCAGCAGCACAGGTGACGCACGGTCAGTCAACCGCCGGCCCTCACCCCCGCCAGGCGTCCTCGCCCGAGAGGTCGGCGTACGCCCTCACCCAGCTGTGCATCGCGATCGCGGCCGCGGAGCTGGCGTTGATGGAGCGCGTCGAGCCGAACTGCGCGATCGAGAAGGTGCCGTCGCAGACCTCGCGCGCGGACTCCGACAGCCCCGGGCCCTCCTGCCCGAACAGGAAGCACACGCGCTCGGGCAGGTCCATGGTCTCGAGGTGCAGCGAGCCGGGGAGGTTGTCGATCCCGAGCAGTCGCACGGGAGGGTCGAGGGAGTGGAGGTACGCCGCCAGCGCGGCCGCGTCGGCGTGGTGGCGCACGTGCTGGTAGCGGTCGGTCACCATCGCGCCACGGCGGTTCCACCGGCGGTTGCCGACGATGTGCACCTCGGCGGCGAGGAAGGCGTTGGCGGTGCGCACGATCGTGCCGATGTTGAAGTCGTGCTGCCAGTTCTCGATCGCGACGTGGAAGCCGTGGCGCCGGGTGTCGAGGTCGGCGACGATCGCCTCCATCGTCCAGTAGCGGTAGCGGTCGACCACGTTGCGCCGGTCGCCCTCCCGGAGCAGCACCGGATCCCACTGCTCACCCTCGGGCCACGGTCCCTCCCACGGGCCCAGCCCGACCTCCGGCGGCCCGTGCGGCATCGGGTCGTAGGGGGCCCGCTCCTCGTCGTGCATGCGAGCACCCTAGGCGCGGCCGCGTTGGGGGCCGCTGGTTAGGGTGGCGCGCGTGAGCGCACTGTGGGACGTCCCGGGCCTGGCCCACTCGCTGGTGGCCCCGATGCTCCTGGGCATCGACTGGATGGACCCCAACTGGCTGCTCGACCGGTTCGGCGCGGAGCTGTTCTGGATCAGCATCATCATCGTCTTCATCGAGTGCGGCCTCTTCTTCCCGATCCTGCCGGGCGACACGCTGCTCTTCGCGCTCGGCCTCTTCATCGCGACCGGGCAGCTCGACCTGTTCCCCGGCCCGCCCTTCGTGGAGCTGCTGATCGCGATCGCGGCCCTGACGATCGCGGCGTTCCTGGGCAACGTGGTCGGCTACGAGATCGGCCGCAAGATCGGGCCACCGCTCTACGAGCGCGACGGCAGGATCATCAAGCGCAAGTACTTCGACCAGACCACCGCGTTCTTCGACCGCCACGGCAACAAGGCGCTGGTCATCGGCCGGTTCGTCCCGTTCGTGCGGACCTACATCACCGTCGTCGCGGGCGTGACCCGGATGGAGCGGCACCGGTTCTTCCTGTGGAGCCTCGTCGGCGCCGTGCTGTGGGTGGTCATCGTGACCGTCCTCGGCTACTTCCTGGGTGACGCGTTCCCGACGCTGGCCGAGAGCATCGACAAGCTGATCATCGTGATCGTCGCCTTCTCGGTGATCCCCATCGCCATCGAGTGGTGGCGCCACAAGCGCACCAACGCGCCCGGCGCCGAGATCGGCCAGCAGGACGGCGGCCCGGACCGCGACATCACCGGCCGCGACGTCGACTGACCGTCAGCGATCGCTCAGGCGTGCACGGCGTCGAGCTGGGCGCGCGTCAGCACCGACCTGACCTCGAGCTCGACGTCGGCGAGCGGGTTCTCCCCCTCGGGTGAGCGGTCGATCGCGCACACCACGACCTCGACGACCGCGCCGAGCTCGCGCAGGGCGCGGGTGGCGTCGCGCACCGCGCCGCCCGTGGTGATCACGTCCTCGATGATGGTGATCCGGCGACCGGCGACGTCCGGACCCTCCGCGAGCTTGGCGGTGCCGTACTCCTTCGCCTTCTTGCGCACGAAGAGCGCCGGCAGGCCGGTCTTGGCCGACACCATCGTCGCGATCGGGATGCCGCCCAGCTCGAGCCCGCCGAGCAGCTCGGTGCCCTCGGGCAGCAGGTCGAGCATCTGCGTGGCCACCCGGTCGAGGAGGGCCGGCTGCGCCTCGAAGAGGTACTTGTCGAAGTAGGTGTCGGCGACCTGCCCGGACCGGAGGACGAACTCCCCGGTGAGGCGGCAGGTCGCGTCGATGTCGCGGGCGAGGGCGTCGTCGGTGGTCACGTCCGGCACCCTAGCCAGCCGGACCGTCCCCAGGGGCTGCGACCCCGACAGGTGCTCCCACCCTCGCTACATTCGAGGGCATGACCGCCCGCCGCCTGGCCGACATCCCGCCCACCGTGTTCTCGGAGATGTCGGCCCTCGCGCTGCGCACGGGCGCGCTCAACCTCGGGCAAGGCTTCCCCGACGTCGACGGGCCGCCGTCGGTGATCGCCGCGGCCGTGGAGGCGCTACACGCGGGCGCCAACCAGTACGCCCCCGGCATCGGCGTACCCGCCCTGCGCCAGGCCGTCGCGCGTCACCAGCAGCGCCACTACGACCTCGAGGTCGACCCCGATCGCGAGGTCGTCGTGACCACCGGGTGCACCGAGGCGATCGCCGCCGCCCTGCTCGGCCTCGTCGACCCGGGCGACGAGGTGGTCGTCCTCGAGCCCTACTACGACTCCTACGTCGCGATGCTGACGATGTGTGGCGCCGTACGCCGCCCGGTGACGCTGCGGGCGCCGGGCTTCCGGCCCGACCTCGACGAGCTGCGCGCGGCCATCACGTCCCGGACCCGGCTCGTCCTCCTCAACACCCCGCACAACCCCACCGGCACGGTGCTGACCCGCGAGGAGCTCCAGGTCGTGGCCGACCTGGCGATCGAGCACGACGTCGTCGTGGTGACCGACGAGGTCTACGAGCACCTCGTCTTCGACGACGCGCGGTCGGCGGAGGGCCACGTCCCGATCGCGACCCTCCCGGGCATGTGGGAGCGCACCCTCACCCTCTCCAGCGCGGGCAAGAGCTACTCGTTCACCGGCTGGAAGGTCGGCTGGGCGACCGGTCCCGCACCTCTCGTGCAGGCCGTGCTGGCCGCCAAGCAGTGGCTCACCTTCACCTCGGGGTCGCCGTTGCAGCCCGCCGTCGCGCACGCGCTCGACCACGAGCCCGACTGGCCCCGGGCCCTCGCGAAGGACCTGCAGACCCGGCGCGACCTGCTCTGCGACGGCCTCGCCGCGGCCGGCCTGACGCCGCGGGTGCCCGAGGGCACCTACTTCGCCACGACGGACGTCTCCCACCTCGGCTGGGCCGACGGGCGCCACTTCTGCCTGGCCCTCCCCGAGCGCGCCGGCGTGGTCGCGATCCCCACCCAGGGGTTCTACGACGACGCCGAGGCCGGGCGCCAGCTGGTGCGCTGGGCGTTCTGCAAGGAGCCCGACGTCATCCGCGAGGGCGTACGACGACTCGCCGCCGCCGACCTCGCGCGCTGAGCCTGGCCGCTGGACCTGCCCGCCCGGGTCAGCGACCCGGGTAGTCCCGCGGCGGGTGGTCGGAGTCGCCCTCGCTCGGCGGCTGCTGACCGTACGGGTTCTCCCCCGCGGACGGCGGCTGCTGGCCGTAGGGGTCCTGGCCGTAGGGGTCCTGGCCGTAGGGGCTCTGGCCGTAGGGGTTGTCGGCGGCCGGGGGCTGTGGGGCGTCCTGGCCCGGCTGCACGCCGTACGCACTGCCGTAGGGCTGTGCGGGGTAGCCGGTCGGGCCGCCCGGGTAGGACGGCACGCCCTTGAACCAGTCGGACGCGCCGCCGGTGAAGAGCAGCACGATCGTCGCGATCGCCGCGACGAGCGGCACGACCGTCGCGCCGCTGGCCACGGAGAGGAGCGACAGGACGGCGACCGCGGCGCACGAGATGACGAGCAGGATGCGCGCGACGTTGGACCGGCGCAGCACCAGCACCCCGAGGACGATCGCGACGAGCGACCAGACGACCAGGCCGACCATGACGGCCACGAGCACGCCCACTGCGGCGTCGGCATCGATGTTGGCGTCCTGGAACTCCGGGACCCTCTCCATCTCCGTGATCACCTGATCGCGCGCGACGAGGAGGGCCAGGCCCGTGAGGCCGAAGATCACGGCCGTGATCGCCGAGAAGACGATGGTGATCCAGGCCGCTGCGGTGACGGTGCCCGGGCGCCGGTCGCCCGCCGCCTGGGGCGCAGCGCCGTAGGGCTGCTGGCCGTAGGGGTAGGGCTGCCCGGGCTGCTGGCCGTAGGGGTTCCCCTGGCCGTAGGGGTCGGGCTGGCCGTAGGGCGTGTGGGTCGGGCCAGGCTCGTCGCTGCGCTCGCTCATGCCGCTATCTCACCACGTCGGCGGTTGTGCGGGGCGGTGCGGCTCGGGCGAGAACCAGCGCCGGACCTCGACCCGGCGCAGGCAGACCACCGTCGCCACGGCGGCCGCGGCGGGGATCAGGACGAGGGGCGTGTCGGTCACGAAGACGAGGCATCCCACGGCGCTGAACGCCGCGATGGCCATCAGGCCGCGGCGGGCCCAGTCGCGGCGCGCCATCGCGAAGCCGGCGAGGGCCAGGGCGACCACGCACCACACGATGAACCCGCTCGCGTAGGCCAGGACCGTCTGCCGCAGCTGCTCGAAGGTCAGGCCGTCGTCGAACATGTCGGGCTGCTGCTGCTCCAGCACGCTCCTGAGGAACTCCGGCGAGAGTGCGGCGATCGCCACCCAGAGGAGGGACATCGCGAGCAGGCCGCCGGCCATCACGACCGTGAGGACGAAGGCGGCGACCATGGCCCCGGGTCGGGTGTGGAGCTCCGTCGGCTGCCACGGCGTCGGCGGCGCCTGCGGTGCAGCGGTCGGCGGGGTCCCGAAGGGCCGACCGTAGGGCTGGGCCGGCGGCGGGACGGGCGGCTGGGCTGGTGGCGGGACGGGCGGCTGGCCGGGCGGAGGCGGGGGCAGGGTGGGCCGCTCGCTCCGGGTCGGCGCCTCGGCCTTCGGAGCGGGGGCGGGCGGCGTCCACCGCCCCGTGGCGAACCACTCCCGGGCCGGCATCATCCACAGCATCGCGGCACCGGCGGCGACGAACGACCCCGCCAGCCCGCCGGCGGGCAGGCCGGTCACGAACACGGGGACCGCGAAGAGGGAGAGGCCGAGGCGGGCTCCGCGGTCGGGCTTGCGGACGTACCAGCCCAGGATCGCCGTCGCGCACGCGCCGGCCGCGGCGACGAGGCAGGAGATGCGCAGTGCCTGCGTGGTGCTGTTGACGTCGAGGCCGAGCGAGGAGAACGGCGCCTCGCCGAGGAAGTCGCGGATCGCCTCCTGGGTCTCGAGCGAGCCGAGCGTCGAGACCCGCTCCCAGGCGGTGAGCAGCACGATGAACGAGGAGAAGATGACGATGCCCGACGCCAGGGTGACCTGGGGCGGACGCGTCGCGATGGGCTGGCTCACCAGGCCATTGTCCCAAGTGAGTCCCAATCCCTCTCCCCTGCACCTCCCCCGCGGGAGGGAGGGCGTCATGAGGGATGTCTCAGGGTGGTTCTCAGGGCCCGGTCCGGCCCTCTCCCCGATGCGTGCGAGGCCCACCCGCCGGGAGGGTTGGCCCATGATCAGCGTCGAGTCCCTCACCAAGCACTACGGCCCCTTCACGGCCGTCGACCACGTGTCCTTCACCGCCGAGACGGGCCGGGTCACCGGCTTCCTCGGCCCCAACGGTGCCGGCAAGTCCACCACCATGCGCGTCATGGTCGGCCTGACCCGGGCCACCTCCGGCCGCGTCACCATCACCGGCCGCGACTACCGCGAGCTCGTCAACCCCGGCCTCGAGGTCGGCGTCCTGCTGGACGCCTCCGCGCAGCACGCCGGCCGCACGGGCCGCGAGATCCTCGCCATCGCGCAGCACACCATGGGTCTTCCCAAGGCGCGCGTCCCCGAGACCCTCGACCGGGTCGGCCTCACCGAGGACGAGGCCGGGCGCCGCGTCCGCGACTACTCCCTCGGCATGCGCCAGCGCCTGGGCATCGCCACCGCCCTCATCGGTGACCCGGAGGTGCTCGTCCTCGACGAGCCCGCCAATGGCCTCGACCCCGCCGGCATCCGTTGGATGCGTGACCTGCTGCGCGGCTTCGCCGACGACGGCGGCACCGTGCTGCTCTCCTCGCACCTGCTGCACGAGATCGAGGTCATCGCCGACGACCTCGTCGTCATCGGCCGGGGCCGGATCGTGGCCCAGGGCAGCAAGTCCGAGCTGCTGGCCGCGGCCGGCACCCTAGTCCGCACCGCGGACCCCACCCAGCACGACCGGCTCGCCCGTGCCCTGCACGAGGCGGCCGTCGTCACCAGTCCCGTCGACGGCGGCCTCCGCGTCGACGCCGATCCCGAGCTCGTGGGCGAGACCGCCCACCGCGCCGGCGTGGTCCTGCGCGAGCTGCGCCCCGCCGACGGCGCGGGCCTGGAGGAGATGTTCCTCGAGCTCACCGCCGAGACCGCCCGTGAAGGAGCAGCAGCATGACCACCACCGCCACCCTGCCTCGTACGACGACGGACGCGCCCGCCCCGGCCCGCGTCGTACGACCCATCCCGACCAGCCGCCTCGCCACGGTCGAGCTCCGCAAGATGTTCGACACCCGCGCCGGCTTCTGGCTGATGGCGAGCGTCGGCATCGTCTCGGTGCTCGCCACTGCCGCGGTGATCATCTGGGCGCCCGACGAGGCGATCACCCTCGAGACCTTCGCCACCGCGATGGGCATGCCGATGTCGGTGATCCTCCCGATCATCGCGATCCTGTCCGTCACCAGCGAGTACAGCCAGCGCACCGGACTCACGACCTACACCCTCGTGCCGTGGCGCGGCCGGGTGATCACCGCGAAGGTGCTCGTCATCCTGGGCATCGGCGTCGCCTCGATGGCCCTGTCGCTCGCCGTCGGCGCGCTCGGCAACCTCGTCGGCTCGGCGATCACCGGCTTGGACCCGGTCTGGAACATCAGCGTCGCCCAGTTCGCGCAGATCGTGCTCGCCAACGTCCTCGGCATGCTGATCGGCTTCACCCTCGGCGCGCTGTTCCGCAGCTCCGCCGGCGCGATCGTCGGCTACTTCGTCTACGCCCTGGTGCTGCCCGGCGCGCTCGGCGCCCTGGCCGCCTTCCAGGAGTGGTTCGAGAAGCTCCAGCCCTGGGTCGACGTCAATTACGCGATGATCCCGCTCTTCGACGGGACGACGACCACCGAGCAGTGGACCCAGCTCGCGGTCACCACGCTGTTCTGGCTCTGGATCCCGCTGGCCCTCGGCCTGCGCGCGGTCCTGCGGGCCGAGGTCAAGTAGATCCCCTCTACTCACCTCAGGCGAGTCAGCGGCTGCCGGTCGGGGGACCGGCGGCCGCTGACGTCTTCTGACAGGCTGGCGGCATGCACCCCGACGCCTGGCTGGTCGTCATCGACCCACAGCGGATCTTCGCCGACCCGACGAGCGCGTGGGGCTCGCCGATGTTCCCCGACATCGTCGATCCCGTACGACGTCTCGCAGCCGCCGCCGGCGACCGCACCGTCGTCACGCGCTGGGTGCCGGCGCCCGAGCCACTGGGCAGCTGGGCGGCCTACCTGGAGGCGTGGCCGTTCGCCGACGTGGCCGACGACGACCCGCTGCTGGAGGTGGTCCCCGAGCTGGCGGACCTGGGACGCGAGGTGGTCTCGCGGCCGACCTTCGGCAAGTGGGGCTACGCCCTGCAGGCGGTCACCGGGCCCACGCCCCACCTCGTGCTGGCCGGCGTCTCGACCGACTGCTGCGTCATCTCGACGGCGCTCGCCGCGGCGGACGCCGGCGCGACGATCACGGTCGTCACCGACGCGTGCGCCGGGTCCACGCCGGAGAACCACCGGTCCGCGCTGGACGTGATGGCGCTCTACCCGCCGCAGATCACGCTCGCCACCACCGAGGAAGTCCTTTCTTGAGCCGGGTCATCCACACCGGCCAGGCCCTGGTCGACGTCGTCGTCGAGGTGCCCGACCTCCCGGCCCGCGGCCAGAACGTGATGGCGGCGTCGGCCACGGACTACGCCGGCGGGGCGGTGACGGTGCTCGTCGCGGCGGCCCGCTTCGGCGCGGACTGCATCCACGCCGGCGCCCACGGCACGGGCCCGCACGGCGACCTCGTGAGGGCCGCGCTGGACGCAGAGGGCATCCGTGTGTCGGCTCCCCCGGTGAGCCACCTCGACACCGGGATCTGCGTCGTGATGGTCGAGCCCAGCGCGGAGCGCACGTTCGTCACGACCCTGGGTGCGGAGCGACAGATCAGCGTCGAGTCGCTGGCCACCTCGCAGCCGCGGGCCGGCGACCTGGTCTGCGTGACCGGCTTCTCGCTGGCCCTCGAGAGCACGCGCGACCCCCTGCTGGCCTGGTTGCCGACCCTGCACCCCGACGTGGTCGTCGTACTGGACCCGGGTGCGGCGTTCGCCGGGCTGCCCGACGAGGTCCGCGCCGCGATGCTCGAGGTGACAGACGTCTGGTCCAGCAACGCCGAGGAGGCGGAGGACGTCCTCCGCGCGCTCGGAAAGGAGCCGCCCGCGGACCTGTCTGCGCTGACCACCGCCGTCGCTCCCCTGCTGCGCGGCGACGCCGTGGCGATCGTGCGCGACGGGCCGGAGGGCTGCGCGGTGCACGTCGGCACCGAGACGACGTACGTCGCCGGGTTCCCGCAGAAGCCGGTCGACACCAACGGCGCGGGCGACACCCACACGGGCGCGCTGCTGGCCGAGGTGGCCGCCGGCACGCCCTGGGTCGAGGGCTGCCGCCGCGCCAATGCGGCCGCGGCGATCAAGGTCACCCGGCGCGGGCCCGAGTCCGCCCCCACCGCGGCCGAGGTCGACGCCTTCCTGTCCTCGCGCTGACCGATCCCTCATCCGGACCTGCACGCATGGGTGCGGCTTCGTATGACGGATCCCTTTTCATCGCACAGAACGGGCGCCGATCCAGCGCGGGACCGCCGAGCGGTACGCCGCGTAGTCGGCGCCGAACTTCTCGGCCAGCGCCTTCTCCTCGGCGGCGATCTGGAACCGGTCGATGGCCCCGACGAACGCCGCGAACGGCAGCAGGGCCCGCCAGTCGCGCAGCCGGATGGCGTTGGCGACCAGGAGCCCGGCCATGCCGACGTACATCGGGTTGCGGGTCACGGAGTTGGCCCCCGACACCACCAGGGCGCTCGCCTTGGAGGGGTCGAACGGCTCGACCGTGGTGTGGTGCGCGCGGAACTGCGCGGCCGCCGCGCCGGCGAGCCCCACCGAGGCGGCCGCGGTCGCGATCGCCAGCGCGCGCCGGGGGGCCGACGGAGGCGCGGGGCTCGTCCACGCCTGCTGGGCGAGCCCGGCAAGGAGCGCGAGCAGTGGTGGGGGTGGACGCTTCACGGGTCCCACGGTGCCACGACATCCGGGCGCTGCCCAGAGTCGTCGGGGGAACCTGTGCCAAGCCCTGACGTAGCGTGCGCAGGGTGACCTCGGACGTGCTCCTCGTCGGCGCCGGCGGCCTCGGCGCGGACGTCGGGCTGCACCTGGCCGATCTCGGCCACGACGTGCTCGCCCTGCGGCGCAACGCCGACCGGGTGCCTGCGCCCCTCCGGGGCCGGTCGGTCGACCTGACGCGCGAGGCGCCGGACCTGTCCGACGTGCGCCCTCGCCTGGTCGTGGTCGCGCTGACCGCCCGGCCGCGGACCGAGGAGGCCTACCGGGCGACGTACGTCGACGGGATGGCGCGGGCGCTCGACGCGCTGCCGGAGCCGCCCGAGCGCGCCGTGCTGGTCTCGTCGACGGCCGTCATGCCCAGCCGCGACCAGCCGCCGCTCGACGACGAGACCACTCCCGCCGCACCGTCCGACGGGCCGGGGCGGATGCTGCTGGCGGCCGAGGAAGCCTTCCACCAGCGGGTCCCGCACGGCACCGTCCTGCGCCTGTCCGGGCTCTACGGCGGTGACAGCACCCGCCTGCTCGACCAGGTCCGCGAGGGGCGCATCGACGACGCGCACCGCTGGACCAACCGGATCCACCGCGACGACGCGGCGGCCGCGGTCGTCCACCTGCTCACGATGACCACGCAGCCCGACCGGCTCTACCTCGGCACCGACGACGAGCCAGCCCAGCTCGGCGACGTGGCGGCCTTCCTCGCAGCCCGGCTGCGCGCACCCGGTCCACCACCCGCCGACCCCGCGCGCGGGCACGGCAAGCGGCTCTCCAACGCCCGGCTCCGCTCGACCGGTTGGGCGGCGACGTTCCCGACCTACCGCGAGGGCTACGCGCACCTCACCGAACAGATCCACCCGAGGGGGTGACGGCTCCTCGTATTCGCCTGACCACGGCGCCCCCGACCCTTCATCATGGGCGCCGTGATGACCACCGTCGAGCACCTGGACCGATGCGAGACCTGTCGCCGTCGGACGCTCCACCGGCGGACCGTGCAGCGGGACCCGGACGGGCTCGTCGTCGGCGACGTGCGCGCGTGCGTCCCCTGCGCCAACCGGGCGGCCGGGGTCGATCCCCCGACCAGCCAGGTCCAGGTCATGAAGGAAGCCCGCTCGCTGAAGCGGAGCCTCCGTGCCCAGCCGTCCAAGAGGCGTGGCACCACCCTCGGGCAGGGCTGACGGATCGGGCCTCAGCCGGCGCCCATCCACGCGGCCAGCCGCTCGAGGCCCGGACCGGTGCTCGCCGCCAGGCGCTCGCGGGCGCTGTCGAGGGCCGCGGACGGCGGGTACCCGGCGGGGACGCGGGCCGGGTTGAGGGCCACACCGTCGGCCCACGCCTTGATGTCGGGCTCGGCGGAGAACGACATCGCCGCCCGCGTGCCGAGCACGTTCATCCCCGCCCACTGCTGCAGCGAGTCGGGGAAGGGGGACGGCGGGCAGAGGCGGTTCTTCTCGGCGTCGTCGTCGCGGGTCGCCTCGACGTAGCCGGTGACCGCCGCGCCGAAGCACGGGAAGCCGGCCCGGATCGGCTGCAGCGTGATGTCCTCGGGACGCCACACCGGCACGAGCGGGGGGTACTTCAGGCCGTCGGCGGCGCAGTGCACCACCACGGCGTCGTCGGCGACCCGGACCGTGGAGCCGTCGAGGAAGGTCAGCCGCCCACGCTCGACCGAGCGCAGGTGCCCGCGGCGCACGACGTCCTCGATCGTGCGCAGCTTCTCGAGCTCCCACTGGGCAAGCGTCGGGGTCTTGGCCATCGTGGGCGTCACCGTGCGGTCGATGCGCATCATCACGCCGGCGTCCTCGAGCCGCAGGAAGAGCTCGTCGAGGGACTCCGAGGCCAACGCCGACTCGAAGATGGTCGCCGGGACGCCCAGGAAGATGGCGGGGTCGGGCTGGATCAGGGCCCGGTCGAACATCCAGGGATCACGCGGGCGCACCCAGCAGATCGCGTCCGGGTCGACCCCCTGCCCGAGCAACCACACGCACGCGTCCGTCGCGGTCTTGCCGGCGCCCACCACGACGTACTGGCTCGGCGCCTCCTCCACGTGGACGAGGTCGTTGACGGGCAGCACCCGCGCGTCGTCGCCGACCCCGAACGGCGCCGGCATCTCCGCCGGGATGCTGGGCGCCAGGTAGTGGGCGTTGACGACGCGACAGTGCTCCGGCACCTCGAACCGACGCCCGGACACGCGCGAGACCACCGTCCCGTCGCCAAGGTGGTCGCTGCCGGGCAGGAACTGGACCCGCCCGGTCTGCTGCAGGCGGTCGAGCACGTCGGCGTAGTAGGCGACGACCTCGGGCTGCGAGGCCCGCTCCTGCAGCCCGGCCTCCGGACCGTGGTCCTGCAGGCGCCCGCCGCCGAGCAACGTCGAGGCGACGCCGTAGAACGCGGAGGACTGGTGCAGGCGCACGAACGGGTAGGCCTCGAGCCAGTGCCCGCCGGCACCGTGCCGCCGGTCGACCAGCGCCACCCGGACGTCGGCGTGGTCGACGAGGGCGTCGGTGAACGCCATCCCCATGGCGCCCGCACCGACGACCAGGTAGTCGACGTCGAGCCTGGTGGCCATGCCTCAACGGTGGCACCACCAGGCTGCCGCGTCTACGGCGTCGCGACGCGGACTTCTCAGTCGAGGACCGCGTCCACCGTCTTCTTCAGCGCACTCGGCTGCGACTGTATTGCTTCGCCTGATGGGTGACGTTTGGCCTTCGGCTGATGCGTTACACATCGTCGGGTGATGGGTGACAGCTACTCCGGTTGATTGGTGACACTCCCTTGATGAGGGAGTTGAGCGTGAGCGAGCAGCGGTATCAGGCCGTGCTGGCGGTGATCAGCGACGGCGAGACGGTCTCGAGCGTGGCGGCCCGGTTCGGGGTGCACCGCAAGACCCTGCACGGGTGGTTGGCCCGCTACGAGGCCGAGGGTTTGGAGGGGCTGGCGGACCGGTCGCATCGGCCGCGGTCGTGTCCGCACCAGATCGGCGCCGAGGTGGAGGCGGTGATCGCCACGATGCGGTCCTCGCATCCGGGGTGGGGGCCCCGCCGGCTGGTCTTCGAGCTCGACAAGGTCGGCGTGGAGCCGCTGCCGTCGGAGTCGGCGGTCTACCGCGCGCTGGTGCGGTTGAACCTGATCGACCCGTCCGGGCGTCGGCGGCGGGATCGGAAGTGGAAGCGGTGGGAGCGCGGGCTCCCGATGGAGCTGTGGCAGATCGACGTGGTGGGCGGGTTCGTCCTCGCGGACGGGCGGCGGGCCAAGGCGTTGACCGGGGTCGATGACCACTCCCGGTTCTGCGTCAGCGCGTACCTGATGCTGCGGGAGACGTCCCCGCACGTGTGCGACGGCCTCGCGGCCGCACTGCGGACCTTTGGGGTGCCGGGGCAGATCCTGACCGACAACGGGAAGGTGTTCACCGGCCGGTTCAACCGGCCACCGGTGGAGGTGCTCTTCGACCGGATCTGTCGGGAGAACGGCATCGAGCACCTGCACACCCAGCCCCGCTCGCCCACGACGACGGGGAAGATCGAGCGGTTCCACCGGGCCTTGCGGACCGAGTTCCGCACCGACCGGGTCTTTCCCGACCTGGCCACCGCGCAGACCGAGCTGGATGCCTGGGTCCACGACTACAACTACGACAGGCCGCACCAGGCGCTGGACATGGCCACCCCGGCGTCGCGGTTCCTCAGGCCTGACCCGGCGCCCGTTGCCCCGATCCGGACATCACGCAACCCCGGCCGACCCGGCGAGGACCGCGTCGACGGCACCTGGGTGACCCGCCGGGCCAGCGCCGTAGGCGTGGTGTGCGTCAGCTGGCAACAGGTCTGCCTCGGCGTGGCCGCGGCCGGTCGCCCCATCGACGTGTGGGTCACCGAGAACGTCCTGCAATTCTACGACGGTGACCAACTCCTGCGAACCCAGAAGCGCGAGAGCACCGGGGAGGTGAGGGTCAAGCGATCCACCGCGCCACAACGGCGTCCTACAGTGACAACGAGTGTCACCGATCAACCGAACTAGATCTGTCACCCATCAACCGAAGGTCTTCAGCGCACTCGGCTGCGACGGCTTCGTGGGCGCCTTCTTCTTCGCCGCTAGGAGCTCCTCGCCGATCTCCTGGAGCGCGTTGCGACCCAGCCCCTCGCGAACCTTGGGGAACCAGTCCTCCTCCTCCTCGTCCATGTGGTGGCGGACGTTCTCGATGAGGACGGTCGTCTTGGCGTCGAAGCGCTCGTCGGTGGGCTTCATGGCGGCGAGCTCCATGACGAGGACGTCGGCGACGTGGTGCTCCTCGTAGGACTCGAGCACGTCGTCCTCGAGGTCGGGGAGCAGCTCCCGGACCCTGGGATACATGACCTCGTTCTCGATGTAGGTGTGCTGGGTCAGCAGCTCGATCATCTTCTCGACGAGCTTGCCCTTGCGCTCCGTGGCGTCCTCGCCGGCGGACTCGAAGTCCCGGAACACCTTCCGGACCTCCTTGTGGTCGTCCTTGAGCAGGACGATGGCGTCGTTGGACATGCGGTTGCCTCCTGGCGTCGGGTGCGTGACGACCCCGCCGTACCCCGAAACCCCCGCCCGCAATCGCCCGGCCTTCGTGCGCCCGACCTCTCCAGTTTCCCCGCATAGGCGGGGAAACTGGGAGCAGCGTGGTCTTCGTGACGTGGCACCCACGTCACGAGGACCACACAGTCGAGGGCGGCGATCGGGTGGGGCGCTCAGGTCGGGTCGTCGGCGTCGAGGGCCGGCAGCACCACGGTGACCGTGGTGCCGCGGTCACGCTCGGAGTCGATCTCGACCCTGCCCGAGTGGCGGTTGACGATGCGCGACACGATGGCCAGCCCGAGTCCCGTGCCCGGGCGCACCAGCGCGGCCGGGTTGGTGGAGCGGAAGAACTCGCGGAAGAGCTGGGACTGGTCGTGCTCGGAGATCCCGATGCCGGTGTCGGTCACCGTGACGACCACGTCGCGACCCTGGCGCGCGACGCGCACGGTCACCCGGCCACCGGGGTCGGTGTACTTGATCGCGTTGCCGACCAGGTTGCCCAGCAGCCGGAAGAGCTCCTCGGGCTCCCCGGGCACCAGCACGGGGCCGGCGGAGACCTCGGCCTCGCACGCGACCCCCGCTGCGGTGGCCTGTGCGTGGAACTCGTCGCTGACGCCGGCCAGGACGCGGCCCAGGTCCACCGGGACCGGGTCGAACTCACGTCGGGGGTCGGACATCTGGGCCATCGTGAGCATGTCCTCGATGACCGCGCGCATCCGGTCGGCGCCGCGTGCGGCGGCCTCGACCGAGCGGCGCCCGTCGTCGTCGAGCGCGTCGACGTCGAGCAGCTCGAGGTTCGCGCTCATCGAGAAGAGCGGGTTGCGCAGCTCGTGGCCCAGGGTGTTGAGCACCTCCACGCGGTAGCCGTCGAGCTTGCGCAGCCGGTCGACGACGGCCCGCTCGCGCTCGAGCTGGCGGGCGTTCGCGACTGCCCGCCCCAGGTCGCGTCCGATGTCGAGGGCCGCGTCGCGCTCGACATCGGTCCACGGCCGGCAGTCCGAGACGCGCGTCAGGACCAGGAAGCCCAGGCACTCGGTGCCCGCGCCGAGCGGCACGAAGAGCAGCGAGCCGACGCCGATGCCGTCCAGGTACTGGAGCAGGCGCTCGGCGTCCTCGGGCTCCAGGTCCGGCTGGGCCGAGCTGGCGCGGGAGAACGGCGCGACGTACTGGTCGGCCCAGTAGCGGTGCGCGAGGCGCACGACGTCGTCGTCGAACTGGGAGAACAGCGGCTCGGACTCCGCGCCCTCGGCGTACCAGGCGGTCCTGGTGCCGCCCTCCCCGTCGAAGGCCGTCACCCACATGCCCGCGGCGTCGAAGCACGAGACGACGGTGGACCGGCAGGCCTCGAGGACGAGGTCCAGGGTCGGCTCGCCGAGGGCCTTGCGGACGATCTCGCGAGCCTCGGTCGCCATGCGCACCTGCTCGTTGAGCCGCTCGCGCTCGAGCGCGAGCTGCAGCAGGGAGCGCGCCACCACGGCGTACTGGGTCAGGACGTCCAGCTGCGCGGGATTCGGCAGTCGCCCGTTGCGCGGGCTGTCCACCCCGAGGATGCCGAGCAGCCGGCCGTCGTCGTCGCGGAGCGGCGCGAACAGGGTGTCGAGCGGGTGCCAGGCGTCGTCGCCGTCGAGCGGCGTGATGTCGGGGATGTGGCTGTAGCCCAGCGCGTCCTCGCGTGCGCGGTCGTGGTGGATGAAGCGCCACACGCCCCACTCCTCGGCGCTGGCGAGGTCTTCCTCGATCACCTCGGCCGGCACGAGCATGCCGACGAACCCGTCGGCGACACCGGCTGCCGCGACGACCTCGAAGTGGCCGTTGCGGCGCAACGTCACGGCCGACTGCTCGAATCCCGCCAGGGTCGCGACACCCTCGACGAGCACCTGGAGGTGCTGGCGCGTCTGGTCGTCGGACCAGGGCGCGACGGCCTGGCCCGGGTCGGCCGGCTGGTCCATCGCACCCCCTTCACGTCGACGTCGTGGCAGCAGCCCTCCTGCCACACCCTCACATGCGAGTGGTCACGACGGGAACCGCCCCAGGGACGGGAGCGTGTCATCGTGCTGGGATGACGCCGTCCGTCTGGAGCGGACCGACCCCGAGGAGACACCCGTGACCGACCTGCTCGACCGACTCCGACTCGCCGTCGGCGACCACCACGTGCTGACCGAGGCCGCCGACATGGCGGCACACCTCGTCGACTGGACGGGCGTGCACGAGGGTCGGGCGCTCGCCGTCGTCCGTCCGGGGTCCACCGGGGAGGTGGCCGAGGTGGTGCGCGCGTGCCACGAGACGCGTACGCCGGTCGTCCCCCAGGGCGGCAACACCGGCCTGGTCGGCGGTGGCGTGCCGGATGCCTCGGGCGAGGCGGTCGTCCTGTCGCTGGGCCGGATGCGCACCGTCCGCGACGTCGACCCGGTCGCCGGCACGATCACCGTCGACGCCGGCGTCGTGCTCGCCGACGTGCAGTCCGCGGCCTCGGACGCGGGCCGGCTGTTCCCGATGTCGCTGGGCTCCGAGGGCAGCTGCACCATCGGCGGCAACCTCGCCACCAACGCCGGCGGCACCGCGGTGCTGCGCTACGGGATGACGCGCGAGCTGGTCCTCGGCCTCGAGGTCGTCCTCCCCGACGGCCGGGTCTGGGACGGCCTGCGCGGCCTGCGCAAGGACAACACCGGCTACGACCTCACCCAGCTCTTCGTCGGCTCCGAGGGCACCCTCGGCGTGATCACCGGCGCCGTGCTGCGGCTCTTCCCGGCGACGCCGCGGCACGCGACCGCGTGGGTCGCGGTGCCGTCGGTGGCGGCCGCGGTCGCCCTCCTCGCGGTGGCGCAGGCGCGCGGCGGCGCACATCTCACGACGTTCGAGATCGCCAACCGCCAGGCGATCGACCTCGTCCTCGACCACCTCCCCGGCGCGACCGACCCGCTCGCGGCGCCGAGCGACTTGTACGTCCTCCTCGAGCTCGCCGGGACCGAGACGGACGACAGCCTCGACGACACGCTGGAGGCGGTCCTCAGCGAGGCGGTCGAGGGAGGGCTCGCCTCCGACGCCGCGATCGCCGGGAGCCCCGCGCAGCGCTCGGCCCTGTGGGCGCTGCGCGAAGGCATCTCGGAGGTGCAGAAGGTCGAGGGAGCCACGCTCAAGCACGACGTCACCCTCCCGATCGCGCGGCTCGCGGACTGGGCGGAGGCGATGGGCCCGCAGCTCGCGGAGGTCCTCGCCGGGGTCCGGCTCGTGACCTACGGTCACGTCGGCGACGGCAACCTGCACTACAACCTCAACGCGCCCCTCCGGGACGGGCGCAGCGACGACGAGTCCTTGCGTTTGGCGGCCGCCGAGCTGACGTCGGCGATCTACGCCTCCGTGGCCGCGACCGACGGCTCCATCAGCGCCGAGCACGGCCTCGGTCGGACGAAGGCGGCGGCCGCGGCGTCGTACAAGTCGGAGGTGGAGGTGGACCTGATGCGCGCGGTGAAGCAGGCCCTCGACCCCGAGGGCCTGATGAACCCAGGGGTCCTGCTGCCCCCGGCCTAGGGTGTCTCCATGAAGGCCCAGACCCTCGGACGCGTCCTGCTCGGCTCGGCGATGGTGGGCGCGGGGGTGCTGCACCTGACCACGCAGCGCGAGGAGTTCCGGGCACAGGTGCCCGGCTGGTTCCCGGTCGACGAGGACCTGACGGTGCTCGGCTCCGGGGTCGTGGAGATCGCCCTGGGCGGTGCGTTCGTCGCCCTGCCCCGCCACCGGCGCACGGTCGGCGCGCTCCTCGCGGCCTTCTTCGTGGCGATCTTCCCGGGCAACATCGCGCAGTACGTCGAGGGCCGGGACGCCTTCGGGCTCGACACCGACCGGGCGCGCTTCATCCGGTTGTTCTTCCAGCCGGTGCTGGTGCTGTGGGCGCTCTGGGCGGGCGGCCTGCTCGGGCGCCGCTCCCGCCGGCAGGACCGCGAGGCGCTGGCGACGGAAGAGGTCGAGGTCGGCGAGTGACCCTGGGGGCCTACAGGGTCGGGAGCCAGTCGACCCGGCCGGCGAGGACGGCGTAGCCGACGAACGCGCCCACGTCGAGCAGCGTGTGGGCGACGACGAAGGGCATCACCCGCCCCCAGCGGCGGAACAGCCAGCCGAAGAGCAGGCCCATCGCGAGGTTGCCGACGAAGCCGCCGAGCCCCTGGTAGAGGTGGTAGCTCCCACGCAGCAGCGCCGCCAGCCCGATCGCCGCGGAGTCGCCGAACCCGAGCTGGCGCAGCCGCACCTGCACGAAGCCGAGGACGACGAGCTCCTCGAGCACGGCGTTCTCGGCGGCCGCGAGGAGGAGCACCGGCACGCGCCACCACTGCCCCGGCAGCGACTGGGCGACCACCGTGAGGTTGGTGCCGAGCGCGAAGGTCGCCAGGTAGAACACCACCCCCACCGAGCCGACCGCGAGCGCGAGCCAGGCGCCACGACCCCAGTCGCGCGCGGTGCTCCAGCCGCCGTCGCGCGCCCAGACGTCGCGCAGCCGCGTTCCCGAACGGACCAGGAGGTACGCCGCCAGCGCGACCGGCACGAGCGCGAACCCGATCCGCAGCAGCTGGTAGACCAGGTCGAGCCAGGGGAGGCGCGACAGCGAGTTGTTGAGGTTGGCGCCCTGCGCGGACAGCGGCCCCGGTGCGGCGAGGGCGGCGACCAGGTTGACGATCGCGTAGACCGCCGAGCGCCCCAGCGAGACCAGCAGCACGATCGCCAGCTCAGCCCACAGCAGGGCCCTGGCCAGATCGGGAACGCCGCCGGGCACCGGGGTGTCGCGCAGCCGCCACCACGGGCGTACGTCATCAGCGGCGGTCGTCACGGAGCCAGCATCCCCCACCTGTGGCCGCCGCGGGTCGAGTGCGCTGGCGGTAGTGGTCCCCGCGAGGGTGCGCACTCGACCCGGCGAGGTCAGGAGAGCGTCAGGCCTGCCTCACCCACGTCGACGGTGACCGAGCCACCGTCGGTGACCTCGCCGGCGATCAGCTTGCGCGCGAGGGGGTCGCCGATCGCGGACTGGATCAGCCGGCGCAGCGGCCGGGCGCCGTACGCCGGGTCGTAGCCGGTCTCGGCCAGCCAGGCGCGCGCCGCGTCGGTCACCGCGATGGTGATCCGCCGCACCGCGAGCCGCTTCTCCAGCAGCGCGAGCTGCAGGTCGACGATGTGGGCCAGGTCGTCCTTGGTCAGCGCGTCGAACATGACCACCTCGTCGAGCCGGTTGAGGAACTCGGGCTTGAAGTGCGCGCGCACCACTCCCATCACCGACTGCTTCTTGGCCTCCGGGTCGAGGGTCGGGTCGACCAGGAAGTGCGAGCCGAGGTTGGAGGTGAGGATCAGCAACGTGTTGCGGAAGTCGACCGTGCGCCCCTGGCCGTCGGTCAGCCGCCCGTCGTCGAGCACCTGCAGCAGGATGTCGAAGACCTCCGGGTGCGCCTTCTCCACCTCGTCGAGCAGCACGACGCTGTACGGCCGGCGCCGCACCGCCTCGGTCAGCTGCCCGCCCTCGTCGTAGCCGACGTAGCCGGGAGGCGCACCGACGAGCCGGGAGACCGAGTGCTTCTCGCTGTACTCGCTCATGTCGATGCGGACGATCGCCCGCTCGTCGTCGAAGAGGAAGTCGGCCAGCGCCTTGGCCAGCTCGGTCTTGCCGACACCGGTGGGCCCGAGGAAGAGGAAGGACCCGGTCGGGCGGTTCGGGTCGGAGATGCCGGCGCGCGAGCGGCGTACGGCGTCGCTGACGGCCGTGACCGCCTCGCGCTGGCCGATCAGCCGCTCGCCGACGACGGACTCCATCTCGAGGAGCTTGGCGGTCTCGCCCTGGAGCATCTTGCCGGTGGGGATGCCGGTCCAGGCCTCGACGACGTCGGCGATCTGCTCGGCGCCGACCTCCTCGCCGACCAGCGGCTCGAGGTCGACGGCCTCGGCCGACTCGACCTCGGCGATCTGCTTCTCGAGCGCCGGGATCTGGCCGTACTGGATCTCACTGGCTCCCGCGAGGTCGCCCTCGCGCAGCTTCTTGTCGGCCTCGATCTTGAGCTGGTCGAGCTGGCGGCGCAGCTCGCCCTCGCCCTGCAGCTGGTCCTTCTCCCGCTCCCACCGGGTCTCGAGCCCGCGCAGCTCCTCCTCCTTGTCGGCGAGGTCCTGGCGCAGCGCCTCGAGGCGCTCGACCGACGCGGCGTCGGTCTCCTTGGCCAGCGCGAACTCCTCCATCTTGAGGCGCTCGACCTGGCGGCGGAGCTGGTCGATCTCCTCGGGCGAGGACTCGTGCTCCATGCGCAGCCGCGACGACGCCTCGTCGATGAGGTCGATCGCCTTGTCGGGCAGCTGCCGGCCGGTGATGTAGCGGTCGGACAGGGTGGCAGCGGCGACGAGCGCGGCGTCGGTGATGCGGACGCCGTGGTGCGCCTCGTACTTCTCCTGGATGCCGCGCAGGATCTGGATCGTGTCCTCGACGCTGGGCTCACCGACGAAGACCTGCTGGAAGCGGCGCTCCAGCGCGGGGTCCTTCTCGATCCGCTCGCGGTACTCGTCCAGCGTGGTCGCGCCGATCATGTGCAGCTCGCCGCGGGCGAGCATCGGCTTGAGCATGTTGCCCGCGTCCATCGCGGAGTCGCCGCCGGCGCCCGCGCCGACGACCGTGTGCAGCTCGTCGATGAAGGTGATGACCTGCCCGCCCGCGTCCTTGATCTCCTCCAGGACGGCCTTGAGCCGCTCCTCGAACTCGCCGCGGTACTTCGCGCCCGCGACCATCGCGGCCAGGTCGAGCGACAGCACGCGCCGGCCCTTGAGCGAGTCGGGCACGTCGCCGGCGACGACGCGCTGGGCGAGGCCCTCGACCACGGCGGTCTTGCCGACGCCGGGCTCACCGATGAGCACGGGGTTGTTCTTGGTGCGCCGCGACAGCACCTGGATCACGCGCCTGATCTCGGCGTCGCGCCCGATGACCGGGTCGAGGCGACCGTCCTCGGCCGCCTGGGTCAGGTCGACGGAGTACTTGTCCAGCGACTCGTACGACGCCTCGGCGGCCTCGCTGGTCACGCGACGGTTGCCCCGGACGGCCGTGATGGCCTCCCGGAGCCCCGCGGCCGTGAGGCCGGCGTCGGTGAGCACCTTCTGGGCCGGCGACTCCACGGTCGCGATGGCGACGAGCAGGTGGTCGGTGGCGACGTAGTCGTCCTTCATCGAGCCCGCGAGGTCGAGCGCCGAGGCGAGCACCCGGGTCAGGGCCGCGGACGCGCTGGGCTGCTGGACGGTCGAGCCCGTGGCGCGGGGAAGCTGCTGCTGGACGCCCTCGGCGCGCGCGAGCAGCGGGGCCGGGTCGACGCCCGCCTTCTGCACGAGGCTGCGGCTCGTGCCGTCCTCCTGCTTGAGCAGGGCGACGAGCAGGTGGACGGGCTCGGTGTTGGTGTTGCCGCCGGTGGTGGCGGCGAGCTGGGCAGCCTCGATGACCTCGCGGCTGCGGGTGGTGAACTTGTCGGCACCGAACTGGCTCAACTCAGGTCCTCCGTGTGCGTGGTGGGGACCACTCTGGTCCCACTGATGCCAACGCGCCAGAAGTTGAGTCGATTCCCCTCAACTTCGGGAATTTCCGGTCAGCGCCGGACGGTCACCACGACGGTGTCCGAGGAGGTGCCTCCGCGGCCGTCGTCGACCCGGAGCACGAACGTCCAGGTGCCCACCGCCCGCTTGAGGCCGAGCAGCGCGCCGCTGCCGACGGTCGCCCCTGCGGCGTCGGTCCAGGTGTAGGCGAGCTGGTCTCCGTCGGCGTCGGTCGAGCGGGTCCCGTCCAGGGTGAAGCTGCCCAGTCCCGTCTTGCGGTTGGCGCGCACCGTCAGGTCCGGCCCGGCGTTCGCCACCGGCACCGTGTTCACCGGCGGTGGGGGCGGCTGGCTGGTGCCGGTCGGGCCCTGCGCGACGTCGACGGCGAACGGTCCTCCCTTGCCGTTGTTGGGCGAGCCGGCGAAGGCGAAGAGGCGCAGCACCCAGGTGCCCGCGACGGCGGGACGGACCGCGACGACCTCCTGACGGCCGACACCGCACGTGAGGCCGCTCAGCGGGCACTCGCTGGTCGCGGCGATCGTGCCGTCGGGGCGGCGCAGCTCGACGTCCAGGTCGGGCGAGAACTCCTCGCTCCAGCACGTCCCGAGGACGAACAGCGTGCACGTCAGGGTTCCGTCGACGGCGACGGTGGCGGCCAGCGGCTGACCCAGCGCCTCGGCGGGCACCTCGATCGGCACGTCCACCGAGCCGCCGTTCGGGACCACGCCGGTCACCCGCGACCAGGCCGGGAAGGGAGTGCGGCGAGGAGCCGGCGCGCCGGCGAGCGCGTCCACGAAGGCGCGGACGTCCACCAGCCCGGCCCCCCACTCGTTGTCGGTCCCCGGGGCGCCGGCGTCGAGGGCCGTCGCGGTCAGCGCCGACCGCACCGTCGCGGGGGTGGCCCGCGGGACTGCCTCGAGCCCGAGGGCGACCGCTCCGGCGACGTACGGCGTCGCCATCGAGGTGCCGCTGTAGGTGACGTAGCCCGCCGTGGTCCCGGCCTGGGCGGCCCGCACCGTCACGCCAGGGGCGGTCACGTCGGGCTTCACGCGCCCGTCGACCGTGGGCCCCCGACTGGAGAACGCGGCCAGCCAGATCCCGTCGTCGTGCCGGTCGGTGCCCAGCGGGTTGGAGTGCTCGGCCACCGCCCCGACCGTGATCGCACCGGTGGAGGTGCCGGGCGCGGCGATCGTCCTTGCGCCGTCGCCCGCGTTGCCCGCGGCCACGACGGCCACGTCGCCGCCGGCGACGGCGTTGTTCACGGCCAGGCTCACCACGTCGGTGCCGTCGCCGCCGGCGTCGTCGCCCAGGGACATCGAGAGCACCCGCACGCCCACCTGTGCCGCGCACCACTGGACGCCCGCGACGACCCCGTCGTTCGAGCCGGACCCCGACGAGCTCAGCACCTTGGCAGCCCACAGTCCCGCCGCGGGGGCGACCCCGGCGAAGGTCGCAGCGCTGGTCCCGCCGGCCCCGTCGCCGGCGGCGATCGAGGCGACGTGGGTGCCGTGGCCGTGGTCGTCGTACGCGGTGGTCCGGGTGCCGATGAAGTCCTTGAAGGTGACCGTGCGGGGCGCGATCTGCTCGTGGGCCGGGTCGATGCCGGTGTCGATCACGCAGATGCCGACCCCACTGCCGTCGAGGCCGGGGCGATCGGTCGCGGCGGCCGTCGCACCGAAGTCGCGGCTGGTCCCGTCGTCTGTCGCGCGCACCGTGGTCACCGCCTCCACACGCCGCACGCCGGGGCGCCGGGCCAGGGCGCGGGCCTGGCCGGCGGTCATCGTCGCCGAGAACCCGTCCACCAGCGGGAGCCGGTGCCGGAGGGCGAAGTCGCCGACCGCGTGCCGGGCCTCTGCTGCGCCGAGGCCCGTGACGACCACAGCCAGCCGGTCGCGGGCGGCAGCCGCGCGCAGGCGTTGTTCGAAGGCGTCGTCGACACGGTCGTGGTTGCGGTCACCGTGCGGGACCTTCCGTTGCACCGCGCCCTGGGATCCGGGGCCACCTGACGAAGGGCCGGGCTCCGGGCGTGGAGCCGCGCCGGCCGCGAGTGGCACGGCCGCCAGGGCGACCGCGAGGACGAGTGTGGATACGAACCGGCGACGCTGCATCGCTCGCTCCTGCCCAGAGTCGGCGGACCCGAGACGGACCTCAGCACCGTAGGGCGGTCGCACCCCGGTCAGCAATGACGCGTCTGGGTCATCCTCCAGCACGCAAGAAGTCCCGGACCCGCAACGGGTCCGGGACTTCCTGTGGGTGAAGCTCAGGCCTGCTGGCCCAGCGCGAACTGGATGTTGCCGTCCTCGTCCACGCCTCCGTCCAGCACCATGTCGTCCAGGAGCTCGGAGGCCGCGCCGTCGACGTAGACGGTCGCGCCGTCCTGCTCGACGACCTGGTCGGTCGGTGCAGCCTGGTCGGCCGGGGTGACCGACAGGGACTGCCCGTCGGGCTCGGCCGCGATGCGGACGCCGGACATGGCCGGCACTTCCTCGGTCAGCTGCTTGACGATCTCGGTCACGTTCTCGGTGAGAGCGAGCATGGGCTCTCCAATCCGTGTGGCGAATGTGTCCCCTCCACCATGTCGCGGATGCGCGCGAGGACCAAACTCGGGGCGGCGGCGAGAGCGTCCCCCAAAGTGGATGAAACTTTACCTACCACTTCTTTCATTTCCCGGACAGCCGGGCAGAGTTGATGTATGACCAAGCTCCTCCTCGACAACCGCGTGGTCGCAGGGCTGTTCTTCCTCCTCGTCCTCGTCAACGCGTTCGCGATCCAGAACGGCTGGTACTAGCGCCGTAGGCCCTCATCGGCCTCACCACACCCGTGGCACGATCCACGGATGGCAACACCTGAGCTGGTCTCCGACTGCTCGCAGTGCTTCGGGCTCTGCTGCGTGCTGCTCCCCTTCTCCGCCTCCTCGGGCTTCGGTGTCGACAAGCCGAGCGGCATCCCGTGCCTCAACCTCCTCGACGACGACCGGTGCGGCATCCACGCCACGCTCCGCGAGGACGGCTGGCCGGGGTGCACCGTCTTCGAGTGCTTCGGCGCCGGGCAACAGGTCTCCCGGGTGACGTACGACGGGGTGTCCTGGCGTGAGCAGGACAACCTCGGCGAGATGGCCGCCGTGCTCTCCGTGATGCGGCAGCTGCACGAGATGCTGGTGCACCTCTCGGAGGTCGGACGCCGCTCGCCCGACCCCGCCGCCGAGACGGTCCGCGCGGAGGTCGAGGAGCTCACCGCCGCCTCCCCCGAGGCGCTGCTGACCCTCGACATCGACGACCTCCACACACGCGTCGGGGCGCTGCTCGCCGAGGCCAGCGCCCGCGTACGACGTCGCTGGCCCGCGGCCGACGACCGGTCCCGGCACGACCTCGCCGGGCGCCGGCTGGACGGCGACCACCGGGGCTGGTCGTTCCGCGGCGCCGTGCTGATCCGGGCCGACCTGCGCGAGGCCGACCTGCAGGACGCCGACCTGCTGGGGGCCGACCTGCGCGACGCCGACGTCCGCGGCTGCGACCTGTCGTCAGCCGTCTTCCTGACGCAGCCGCAGGTCAACGCCGCCGTGGGCGACGGCTCGACGGTGCTGCCGGGCGGGCTCTCCCGCCCCGGCCACTGGTCGCGCTGATCAGGACTCCGGAGCCTCGCCGAAGGCGTGACCGGTCCACGGGTTGTCACAGAACAGCACCGACCAGTGGGCGCAGCCGATGGACTCGTCCACCAGCGGCTGCTCGGCGACGAGCACGAGCCAGCGACCCTGCTCGAGCGCGACCCGCTCGCCGGCGAGGGTGCGCGCGTCGTCGGCCGGGCCGAGCTCCCTGAGGCACCACGGCTCGTCGGCCGCGGCGACCCAGTCGACGTACGTCGCCTCGGGTCCCGCGACCACACCCGGGTCGCCGGCCACCCCCAGTGAGCGGCACCCCTGGTAGGCCCACTCGTCGCGGTCGCCCGTCGGGACCAGACGGCGCGCCTCCCCCTCCGACGCCACCCGCCACGCCGTCACGCTGCGGAGCACGCAGACCTCACGATGGTCGATGACGATCCAGCCGCTCTCACCGGTCTCGAATCGACAGGCCTGCTCGATCCACCGTCTCTCCGGCTCACGCGCGACGGAGTCGACCAGCTCGGCCTGCGACTCCTCGGCGCTCGGCAGGATCCGCGGCAGCACCGCAGTGACGTCCTCGGAGACGCGGTGGCGCTGCACGGCGGCCTCCGCGACGGCGGCGAGGTTGACCGCCACGTAGAACAGCAGCAGGAAGGACACCAGACCGCCGAGGACCTTCAGGAAGATCGAGAGAAGTCGCACGGGACCATTTCGAGGGGCAATCCGCCTGCCACGACACGGTCCGCGTACTCAGGTGCGACCCCGCACCCGTCCACCACACTCGCCCCATGGATCCCAGCACGTGGCAGCGTCCCGGTCTCCGGGACGCGCTGCTCTACGCCGTCGCCGCCGGACTCCTCGGTGCCGTCGTCTCGTCCGTCAGCCGGCTCGAGCTCACCCGGCGCTCGGTCCCCGCCGACCGGCTGCCCGAGGGTCCGGTGATCGTCGTCGCCAACCACACGAGCTTCGCCGACGGCATCCTCCTCGCGCTCGTCGGTCGCCGGCTCGGCCGCTCGCTGCGCCTGATGGCCACCGGCGGGGTCTTCCGCAACGGTGTCGTCGGCCCGCTGGTGCGCCGGCTCGGGTTCATCCCCGTGCTCCGCGGCACCGACTCCGCCGCCGGCTCGCTCGACGCGGCCGCCACTGCGCTCGAGGCCGGCGAGGCCGTGGGGCTCTTCCCCGAGGGGCGCATCACCCGCGACCCGCAGCACTGGCCCGAGCGCAGCAAGACCGGCGCCGTCCGCCTCGCGCTGCGCACCGGGGCCCCGGTCGTGCCGGTCGCGCTCGTCGGCGCGCACCGGGTCGTGGGCCGCACCGGCATCCTGGGCCGCCTGCTGCGCAACACCGTGTGGCGCCCGCGCGTGGCCGTGGCGGTGGGTGAGTCCATCGACGTACGCCGCCTGGCCGGGGTCACCGACGACCGCCCGCCCAGCGACGCCACCGTGCGCCGCGTCGCCGACGAGGTGATGGCCGTGCTCGTGGCGCAGGTGGCCGAGCTCCGCGGGGAGCCCGCGCCCCACCCTCTCGGCGTGCCGGAGGACGCCCTCAGCGCGTGAGACCGCTCAGGAGTAGCGGTGGCTCTTCTGCGCGTGGCCGCTCTCGCGGGTGCAGGTGCGCCCGCTCATGTTGCGGTGGCCGCAGAGGTCGTCGGTCGCCGTGCCCGTGGCCTCGACCGCGGGCGTGGCGGCCGCCTGCTGCGCCACGGGTGCAGGCGGCGCGACGGGGGCCTTGGCCTTGGCGGCTGCCGTCTTCGCCGGTGCACTGGCAGCCCGCTTCTGCGCCTCGGCGTACTTGGCCTCACGCATGGCTCGCAGGTTGTCCATCTTGCTCATCGTTCACTCACGCCCTGAACCTACGTGCCGGCTCCGACAACCGGGCGACCAGCCCCTCAGTCGCCGCGGGTGCAGTACGTCGCCAGCTGCGCCAGCGAGGCCTCGAGACCCTGCTGGTGGGCGGCGGCGTCGATGCCCGGCGGGACATCGGTCGCGTCGATGGCCACCCTCGTCCCGCCGTCGCGTGCGGAGAAGGTCCAGGTCATCGTCATCCGTCCCGCGTCGTCGGGGTCGTCGGACTCGAACTCGACGCCCCAGACCACCCGCTCCCCCTCGACCAGCTCGTCGACGGCCACGTGGGTCACGTCGGTGTCGTCGGTGGTCTTGCCGGGAGCGCCGGCCGGGTCAGCGTACGTCAGCGTCATGGTGAAGCCGCCGCCCTCGCGCAGCCGCGCGTCGCTGAGCTCGCCGGCCATGCCGTCCGGCGGGAGCCAGGACGCGAGCGCGTCGGGGTCGACGAACGCGGCGAAGACCTCCTCGGGGGAGGCGGCGACGTCGACGACGGCCCGGTCCAGGCGTGGCACTGCTCAGCTCCTCCGGCGCCAGACGACCATGGACTGCCCGGCCGCCTGGTGCAGCACCGGCAGCTTGTTGGCCGGCACCTGTGCCTGGGACTGGGCGGCAGCGGCGCGCGCCGCCAGCCCACGGCGTACGGCGTCGAGCTCGGCGAGCAGCTCCTCGTTGCGGGCCCGGAGCGCGTCGACCTGAAGCTCGAGCGCCATGATCCGGCGCACGCCCTCGATACCGATCCCGGCGCTGGTCAGGTCGGCGATCCGGCGCAGCCGCTCGAGGTCGCGGTGGGAGTAGCGCCGACCGCCGCCGCCGGTGCGGCCGGGCTCGATCAGCCCCATCCGCTCGTAGGCACGCAGCGTCTGCGGGTGCAGGCCGGTCAGCTCCGCCGCCACGCTGATGACGTAGACGGCGGCGTCCGGGGACGGCGACCCGAATGTGCCGCTCATGACTCGAAGAGTCCTGCACGCAGCGGCTTGCCGGCGGTGGCGGCGCGGTAGGCCTCGAGCGCCTCGCGCGCGGTCTGGTCGAGGTGGGCCGGCACCTGCACCTCGACGGTGGCGAGCAGGTCGCCCTTGGAGCCGTCGCGCTTGGTGGCCCCCTTGCCGCGGACCCGGAAGGTGCGCCCGTTGGGGGTGCCGGGTGGCAGCTTGAGGGTCACCGGGGCGCCCCCCAGCGTCGGGATCTTCACCTCGCCGCCGAGCGCCGCCTCGTCGAAGGAGACGGGCACGTCGATGGTGAGGTTGTCGTCCTTGCGCCCGAAGACGCGGTGCGGGGTGACCCTGACCTTCACGAACAGGTCGCCGGCCGGGCCGCCGTTCTCGCCGGGCGCACCCTTGCCCTTGAGCCGGATCCGCGCGCCGTCCTTGACCCCGGCGGGGATCCGGGCCTGGATGGTGCGCGCGGAGGTGCCGCGCCCGCTGCCGTGGCAGGTCGGGCACGCCTCGTCGTAGACGAGCTGGCGGCCGCCGCAGGCGGGGCAGGTCTCGTTGATCGAGAACGCCCCGCCCGTGCCGGCCACGATGAAGCCCGCGCCCTCGCACTCGGGACAGACGTGCGGCCGGGTGCCCGGCTTGCCGCCCGTGCCCTGGCAGGTGGCACAGGCCGCGTCGGAGGTCAGCCGCAGCGAGACGGTGACCCCGTCGAGGGCATCGGTGAAGCCGATGGTCGCCGTGCTCTCGACGTCGGCACCGCGCCGCGGACGCGGCTGCTGGGTGCGCGCGCGCCCGCCACCGCCCCCGAAGAGGTCGCCGAACATGTCGCCGAGACCACCCGCCCCGCCGCGGTCGCGCAGCAGGTCGTCGAGGTTGAAGCCGCCCCCGCCGAAGCCGGGACCGCCCATGCCGCCGCCCATGCCGGGGCCGAAGCCGCCGCGGGCCTGGAGCGCGCGGAACTCGTCGTACTTGGCGCGCTTGGCCTCGTCACCGACGACGTCGTAAGCCTCCGCGACGGCCTTGAACTTCTCGTGCTTGGCCTCGTTGCCGGGGTTGGAGTCGGGGTGGTTCGCCCGGGCCAGCTTGCGGTAGGCCTTCTTGATGTCGGCCGCACTGGCGTCCTTCTGGACGCCGAGGACCTGGTAGAAGTCCTTCGTCGCCCAGTCGTTGCGGAAGCCTTCTGTCTCAGCCATGGGTGAACCTCCTCTCCGTCGGCTCGGTCATCGAACGGGTGCGCTCAGGCGTCGGCCGGGTCGACCACGAGCACCTGGGCGGCGCGGACGACGCGGTCGCCCATGCGGTAGCCGCCCTTGGCGACGTGCTTGACGGTGGTCACCTCGACCTCCGGGTCGGCCCCGAGGTGGCTCAGCGCCTCGTGGAGGGTCGGGTCGAACGCGTCGCCGGGCTCGCCGAACCGGACCAGGCCGGCCGCGGCCACGACCCGCTCGAGCTGGTCGGCCACCGCCTTGAAGCCGCCCTCGAGCTCGCCGTGCTCCTTGGCGCGGTCGATGGTGTCGAGCACCTCGACCACCGGGGCGAGCGCCTTGTAGGCGGCGCTCTCGGCCACCAGCTGGCGGTCGCGGTCGACGCGCTTGCGGTAGTTGGCGTACTCGGCGGAGAGGCGCTGGAGGTCGTTGGTCAGGTCGGCGAGCGAGCCCTTCATCGCGGCCAGCTCGTCCTCCTCGGTGTCGAGGTCGACCGCGTCGGTGCCTGCCGCGGCGCTCTGGTGCGGGGGCACGTCCGCCTCGACCTCGGTCTCGTTGGCCATCTCGCCCGCAGAGTCACCGAAGCCGCCGGACGGCGCGCCCTCCGGAGAGGGAGCCGCAGTGGGCTCCCCCTCCGTGAGGTCGCTCGCCCCGGGGCCCGGGGTGGGCTCGGCCGGGCGATCGGTCACTTGGACTCACCCTCCGCGTCGCTCGGGCCCTCGGTGGACTCGTCGACGATCTCGGCGTCGACGACGTCGTCGTCGGACTCGCCCGTGGCACCGGTCGTACCGCCCGCGGCGGCCTGCTCGGCCTCGGCGGCGGCGTACATCGCGGCGCCCATCTTCTGGCTGGACTCACCGAGCTTGGTGATGCCGGCCGTGATGTCCTCGGACGACGCGTCCTCCTTCTCGAGGATCGCCTTGAGGGCGTCGACGTCGGCCTGGACCTCGGTCTTCACGTCCTCGGGGAGCTTCTCCGCGTTGTCGGCGAGGAACTTCTCGGTGGTGTAGACGAGCTGGTCGCCCTGGTTGCGGGCCTCGACGGCCTCGCGACGCTTGGCGTCCTCCTCGGCGTACTGCTCGGCCTCCTTGACCATGCGGTCGATCTCGTCCTTGCTGAGCGCGGAGCCACCGGAGATCGTCATCGACTGCTCACGGCCGGACGCCTGGTCCTTGGCCGAGACGTGCACGATGCCGTTGGCGTCGATGTCGAAGGTGACCTCGATCTTCGGCACGCCGCGCGGAGCCGGCGGGAGGCCGGTCAGCTCGAAGTTGCCGAGAGGCTGGTTCTGCGACCACATCTGGCGCTCGCCCTGCGCGACCTTGATCTCCACCGACGGCTGGTTGTCGTCGGCCGTCGTGAAGATCTCCGAGCGCTTGGTCGGGATCGTGGTGTTGCGCTCGATGAGCGTGGTCATCACGCCGCCCTTGGTCTCGATGCCGAGGGAGAGCGGGGTGACGTCGAGGAGCAGCACGTCCTTGACCTCGCCCTTGAGGACGCCGGCCTGGAGCGCGGCGCCGACGGCGACGACCTCGTCGGGGTTGACGCCCTTGTTGGGCTGCTTGCCGCCGAGCAGCTCGGTCACCAGCTCGGTGACCGCCGGCATGCGGGTCGAGCCGCCGACGAGCACGACGTGGTCGATGTCCTTGACCGCGACGCCGCCGTCCTTGAGCACCGACTGGAACGGCGCCTTGGTGCGGTCGAGGAGGTCGGAGGTCATCTTCTGGAACTCGCTGCGGGTCAGCTTCTCCTCGAAGTGCAGCGGGCCGCCCTCACCGTGGGTGATGTAGGGCAGGTGGATCGTGGTCTCGGAGCTGGAGGACAGCTCGATCTTCGCCTTCTCGGCGGCCTCCTGGAGGCGCTGCTTGGCGATCTTGTCGGCGCCGAGGTCGACACCGTTGTTGTCCTTGAACTTCTTGACCATCCACTCGACGACACGGTTGTCCCAGTCGTCGCCACCGAGGTGGTTGTCGCCGGAGGTCGCCTTGACCTCGACGACGCCCTCGCCGATCTCGAGCAGGGACACGTCGAACGTGCCGCCACCGAGGTCGAAGACGAGGATCGTCTGGTCCTCGCCCTTGTCGAGGCCGTAGGCCAGGGCTGCGGCGGTCGGCTCGTTGACGATGCGGCTGACGTTGAGGCCCGCGATCTCGCCGGCCTCCTTGGTCGCCTGGCGCTGCGCGTCGGAGAAGTACGCCGGCACGGTGATGACCGCGTCGGTCACGGTCTCGCCGAGGTAGGCCTCGGCGTCGCGCTTGAGCTTCTGCAGCACGAACGCGCTGATCTGCTGGGGCGTGAAGGCCTTGTCGTCGATGTCGACCTTCCAGTCCTCGCCCATGTGGCGCTTGACGGACCGGATCGTGCGGTCGACGTTGGTGACCGCCTGTCGCTTGGCGACCTCTCCGACGAGCACCTCGCCGGACTTGGTGAAGGCGACGACGGACGGGGTGGTCCGGGCGCCCTCGGCGTTGGCGATGACGGTGGGTTCGCCACCCTCGAGGACGGCGACGACGGAGTTCGTCGTACCGAGGTCGATGCCGACGGCTCGAGCCATGGGGTTTACCTCCTGCGTTGGATCCCTCGTGGGATCGGTGTCTGGCGATGCCTTGAGATGTCAGCCATCCTGCCGCGCTGCGACCGGACTGGCAAAACTCTTGAGTCGATCTCACTCAACTCTGCTCATGGGCTTCAACGCACGGGGGCTGGAGTTGTTCCCGGATCCGCGGACTATTTCCCGACTCGAGCGGACATATGGACGCTTGAGGTAGGCGGTGGCGCGTCATTCCGCGACTCGAGCGGACTTGTGGACGCTCGAGCCCACCCGCGGCCGCCGAGAGGGGGCGGTCAGCGGGTCCAGACGTACGGCGTCGTCGTGGTGACCCGCCGGAGGCCGGAGCGCTCGAGGATCGGGCGCGACATGTCGGTGCAGTCGGAGTGGATGAACCGCACCCCGCGCTGCATGGCGGAGCGGGCGCGCGCGGCGACGAGGGCGCGGTAGATGCCGCGCCCACGGAACTCCGGCAACGTCGAGCCGCCCCAGATCCCGGCGAAGTCAGTGCCCTCGACCGGGGTGAGCCGTCCGCCGCACACGACGCGGTCGCCGACCTCGGCGATCCAGAACTCCGACGCGCCGGACTCCAGCTCGGCGAGCGCGGAAGCCAGGGACGGCCCGCGACCGCCGCCGAAGACGGACTCCTGGGCGGCGAGCATCCGGCTCAGGTCGTCGGCTGCCGCGTCACCCCCGACGATGCGGCGTACGACGACGGGGCCCTCGGCCGTGGGCTCGAGGGGCACGTCGACGACCGCGAGCAGCGACGCCTCGCCGATCATCACCGTCTCGACCGGCTCGGCGACCAGCCCGTGTGCCTCCAGGCGCTCGCCGAGGTCTGCCGGGAGGTCGTGCCCGCGCGACTTCCACTCGAAGCTCTCGACGTCGGTCTCGTCGCGGAAGTGCCGGACGGTGCGGTCGATGAGCTCGTCGAGCGCGTCGCCCTCGATCCCGCCGAGGTCGCGGTAGGAGACGAAGCCGCCGTGGTCGAACACCGCCCACAGCAGCGGTCCTTCGCGCACCACCTCGGCGGCGCGGGCCATCTCGGCGTCGGTGCGCAGCTGGTCGTCGTACGCCGCGCGCAGCTCGTCAGGAGTCACGGCCGTCACCCTAGGCCGGTGCCGACGGTGGTGCCCACGCCATTTCGCACGCCCGGTCCGCGCGGCTGCTACCCCAGGTGGTGGGAATCACCGGCAATCCGCTCCCAGGAGGCCGGTCGAGGCCGCACACTTCTCCCGTGCTCCATCGGGGGATCCTGCGTCGCTCTGCCGTCGCCTCAGGCGTCGTGCTGCTGCTCGCTGCCCTCATGGCGTTCTACGTCGCCGACCGGGCCGGCGCGGACCCCGCCCGGTGCCAGCAGCACCGGGCCGACGCCCGGGAGCGCAGCGCGATCGTCACCGGCGAGGGCGCGCCCGTCCTGGTGATCGGCGACTCCTGGTCGGTCGGCCTGGGCCAGGACGACCTGGCTCGCTCGTGGGCCGCGCGCCTGCCGGGCGAGGTGCACGTCGCGGGATTCTCCGGCTCCGGGTTCAGCGCCCGCGCCAGCACGTGCGGCCGCGTGTCGTTCCACGACCGCGCGCCGACCGCGCTCGCCACACGCCCCCGGCTCGTGGTGGTCGAGGGCGGCCTCAACGACTACGACCAGCCCGCCGCCGCGATCGACCGCGGCTTCCGGGACCTGATGGCCGACCTCGCCGGCCACGACGTGGTGGTGGTCGGTCCCGCCGACGCCCCGTCCCGCTCCCGGGCCGTGCCGCGCGTCGACGCGTTGCTCGCCCGGCTCAGTGCGGCGTACGGCGTCCCGTACGTGCGCACCAGCGACCTCGACCTCGACTACCTCCAGGACAGGCTGCACCTGACCGAGGAGGGCCACCGCGAGTTCGGCGACGCCGTGGCGGAGCGTATCGCTGCCGCCACGCCCGCCCGACCGGCGGTGCTCACGCGCTGAACGCGGTCGCGCCCTGCATCGCGCGACCCTCCGGCTATCGGACGCCAGCGCCCGTCGCTGTCCGCGTCGTGCAACTTCTCGCGTTGCACGAACGTGCAGTTCGCCGTCCATTGACGGCCCCTCCGACGGTTGCGAGTTTGTGCAGTGGTCCGCACCACCCCAATCCATCCTCGGGCCCACCGGCTCGAACTCTTCGATTGGACACCCAGTGAAATCAACTCGCCTGGCCGCCCTGGCCGGTATCGCTGCGACAGCCGTCGCCGCGTCGTTCCTGGCACCGACCGCCACCCCGGCCGACGCCGCACCCTCGGCGGGCAACCCCCGTCTCGAGGCCCAGCAGGCCGCCAGCGCCTGGGTGAAGGGCCACGGACACGCGCTCGAACGCGCGTCGCAGGACTCGTTCGTGCGCACCGGCACCTTCGAAGGCGACAACGAGATCTACTCGATGGCCTACGAGCGGACCCACGAAGGCCTGCGTGTGGTCGGTGGCGACTTCGTCGTCCTCGCCAACGCAGCAGGCCAGGTCGTCGGGACCTCCGTCGCGCAGGAGTCGCCTGTGCAGATCGGCAGCACCACCGCCGAGATCACCGCCGACCGCGCGTCCACGGTCGCCCAGGGCCTGCTCGACCAGGGCGCAGCGGCCTCGACCCCCGAGCTGGTGATCTGGCACCGCGACACCGGCACCCGGCTCGCCTACGAGGTCGAGGTCCGCGGCACCGACAAGGGCGAGGTGTCCTGGCAGAAGGTCTGGGTCGACGCCGTCTCCGGCAGGGTCCTCGAGTCGCGCGAGCAGATCGCGCACGGCTCCGGCACCGCGGCCTACTCCGGTCCCAACCCCCTCTCCATCGCCACCAGCGGCTCGGGCAGCAGCTTCACCATGACCGACCCCAGCGCCACCACGCTCAAGTGCCAGGACGCGGCCACCAACACCACGTTCAGCGGCACCGACGACCTCTGGGGCAACGGCGTCGCCACCAACAAGGAGACCGGCTGCGTCGACGCGCTCTACGCCGCGCAGCAGATGAAGTCGATGATGTCGTCGTGGCTGGGCCGCAACGGCATGAACGGCTCGGGTGGCTGGGTGCCGGTCCGCGTCGGGCTCAACGACGTCAACGCCTACTACGACGGCACGCAGGTCCAGATCGGCCACAACAACGCCAACGAGTGGATCTCCTCGATCGACGTGGTGGCCCACGAGTTCGGCCACGGCGTGGACGACAAGACTCCGGGCGGCATCTCGGGCGGCGGCACGCAGGAGTTCATCGGCGACGCGCTCGCGACGGCCACCGAGTACTACGACGCGCAGCCGTCGCCGTACGACGTGCCCGACCACACCATCGGCGAGGAGATCAACCTCGTCGGCCAGGGCCCGATCCGCGACGGCTCCAACCCGGCCAACGTCGGCGACCCGGCCTGCTACACCAGCTCGATCCCGACCGCCGAGGTCCACGCGGCCGCCGGCCCCGGCGACCACTGGTTCTACCTGCTCTCGCGCGGCGGCGTCTCGAAGTGCGACGGCACCTCGGTCACCGGCATCGGCGAGCAGGCGGCGATCAAGGTCCTCTACAACGCGATGCTGATGAAGACCACGGCGTCGAGCTACCTCAAGTACCGCACCTGGACGCTCACCGCGGCCAAGAACCTGGACAGCACCTGCGCCCAGTTCAACGCCGTCAAGAACGCCTGGGACGCGGTCAACGTGCCGGCCCAGACCGGCGACCCGACCTGCGGCGGCACCACCACGCCCCCGCCGACCGGCGGCAACATCCTCGGCAACCCGGGCTTCGAGTCCGGCGCCACGGTGTGGACCGGCAACACCGGGGTCATCACCACCAACACCGGCCGCCCCGCCCGCACCGGCTCGTACAAGGCGTGGCTCGGTGGCAACGGCACCACCAGCACCGAGACGATCAACCAGTCGGTGACCATCCCCTCCACCGCGACGGCGGCCACACTGTCGTACTGGATCCGCACGGACACCGCCGAGTCCGGCTCGACGGCGTACGACAACATGCGGGTGCAGGTCGTGGACGGAGCCACCGTCACCACGCTGCGCACCTTCACCAACGTCGGCACCAACGCGACGTACACCCAGTACTCGCACGCGCTGACCGCCTACAAGGGCAAGACCGTCACGATCCGCTTCACCATGACCGAGGACTCGTCGCTGCAGACGAGCTTCGTGGTCGACGACACCGCGCTCAACGTCTCCTGAGGCAGCGCAACCCCTGACGGGGCGGGGCAGCACTGCTGCCCCGCCCCGTCGTGCGTGGCGGCCCGTCCCACGTCCAGGGTGGCGGCATACGACATCCGGCGCCGCCACCCTGGCGGCATACGACATCCGGCGTCGCCACCCTGGCGGCATACGACATCCCGCGTCGCCACCCTGGCGGCATACGACATCCCGCGTCGCCACCCTGGCGGCATACGACATCCCGCGTCGCCACCCTGGCGGCGTACGACATCCCGCGTCGCCACCCTGGCGGCGTACGACAGCCGCAGCGGTCACCCTGGCGGCATACGACATGCAGCGAGGCGAACTCGGTGTCGTATGCCGCCACCCACAGGCGACCGACTGTCGTATGCCGCCACCCAAGGCGGACCGACTGTCGTATGCCGCCACCCACAGGTGACCGACTGTCGTATGCCGCCACCCCCAGCGGGCAGACGAGGCAGGTCCTACTCCGCCAGCCACGCCGCCCAGGCGTCGAAGGAGTAGGGCCGGCCCAGGAAGTCGGCGACGAGGTCGGCGGCGTCCTTGCGCCCACCCATCGCGAGCACCTTGTCGCGGTAGGCGTGGGCGACGTCGGCGGCGAACATGTCCTCGGTGTCGAAGGCGGAGAACAGGTCCTTGGCGATCACCAGGGACCACATGTAGGTGTAGTAGCCCGACGAGTAGCCGTCGAGGTGGCCGAACGCGCAGTGCATGTGCGCTCCCTCGAGCGGCGGGAACACCGAGTAACGGCGCTGGAGCTCGTCGCCGTAGGCGGTGAGGTCGTCGTGCGGGCCGGCGTGGAAGTAGTAGGAACGGGCGGCGTACGACATCTGCTGCGCGGCGTTGAGCCCCTTGCCGAAGTGGTCGGCGCGGCGCATCGCGGCGACCAGGTCGGCCGGGATCGTCTCGCCGTCGGCGGTGCGCGCGAAGGTGGCGAGGACGTCGGCGTCCCACGCCCACTCCTCCAGCATCTGGCTGGGCGCCTCGACGAAGTCCCACTCGGTCGCGACGCCGGAGAAGCGGACCCACTCGCCCCGGCCGCCGAGGACGTGGTGGACGAGGTGGCCGAACTCGTGGAACAGCGTCACCACCTCGTCGTGCTCCATCAGCCCGCGGCTGAAGTTGCACACGAGGACGCCCTCGGCGAGCTGGGCGCCGGCGACGCCCTTGACCATGTCGAACTGGGCCGCGTGCTTGAACTTGCCCTCGCGCGGGTGCAGGTCGAGGTGGATGCGCCCGATGCGGCGCCCGTCGAGGCCCACGTCGTAGCTGGCGACGTCCTCGTGCCAGGTCCCCGCCTCGTCCTGCGCGACGGGGGTCCACTCGAGGCCGAAGAGCCGACCGGTCACGTCGAGCAGGCCCTGTCGGACCTGCTCGAAGGGGAAGTAGGTGCGCACGACCTGCCCGTCGACGTCGTACTGCTCGCGGCGCACCAGCTCGGAGTAGTAGCGCGAGTCGTAGGTGGTGACGACCTCGGCGGCCGGGTCGTCGACGCGCTTGCGCTCGAGCAGCACGGCGAGCTCCTGGCCGGCCCGCTCGGTGGCGGCGTCGCTGATCCGCTCGATGAAGTCGGCGATCGCCTGGCCGGTGCCGATCATCTTGACCTCGGTGTCGAAGTCGGGCCACGAGCCGTAGCCGAGCAGGTCGGCGGTCTCGCGGCGCACCGCGAGCAGGTCCTGGAGCACCTGGTCGTTGGCCGGCCAGGCGACGTTGTTCTGGGCGAGGGCGAGGTCGCGGCGGGCCTCGGCGTCGGCCCCGAAGGTCATGAACGGCACCAGGTCGGGGTAGTCGGTGGTGATCGTGACCAGACCCTCGTCGTCGACGGGGTGGGCCTCGCGGTAGTCGTCGGGGAGGCCGGCCAGGCGCTCGGGCGCGATCCGGATCGAGCGCACGTCCTCGCGGATGTGGCGGCCGAACTCCTGGGACAGCTTGACCCCGTGCTCGCTGA
Source organism: Nocardioides sp. N13(2025) (assembly GCF_051912545.1). Classification (GTDB taxonomy): domain Bacteria; phylum Actinomycetota; class Actinomycetes; order Propionibacteriales; family Nocardioidaceae; genus Nocardioides. The sequence continues at coordinate 3,249,070 of NZ_CP196809.1, forward strand.
GCTCGCGCAACCGGTCGCGGGTCGCGTCGTCGCGGTCGACGCCTGCGCGGCGGAAGTCGCGCAGGGTGTGCTCGAGGACCCGGCGGGCGTCGTCGTCGAGACCCTCCGTCCCGGACGCGCCGAGCGCGTCGAAGACGGCGAACAGGTCACGGTCCTGGCCCAGCTCGGTGACGTACTTCTGGACCTGCTGGCTCAGCTCGTCGGCGCGGTCGCGCACGGCCGCGTCGGGGTGCACCTCGGCCCACAGCGCCACGGCGTCGGCGTTGGCGATCGCGGTCTCGGCGCGGTTCCACGCCGCCAGCACCTCCTCGGCTCCGGTCGAGCCCGTCTTCACCTCCGCGACGAGGCGTACGGCCTCGGCCAGCTCGCCCTCGCACCGCTGTCCCACCCACGCGAGCCAGTCACCGGCCCCCGGGAGGTCGATCGGCGGGTGCGCGTCGGTGGCGGTCGAGGGCTGCGTGTGGGTGTCGTGGGTCACGTCCCGAGACTAGGCCCCGGAGTCCAGCGGAATACCTCGCGGAGCGGACGCGTAGGCACCTGTATGACTGTTCCGAACCTCCTGCTCCACGACGGCACGTCCATCCCGCAGCTCGGCTTCGGCGTCTTCCAGGTGCCGCCGCCCGAGACGGCGGCAACGGTCACCCAGGCGTTCGAGGTGGGCTACCGCCACATCGACACCGCCCAGATGTACGGCAACGAGGCCGGGGTCGGCGAGGCGATCCGCGCGTCGGGCCTCGACCGCGACGAGCTCTACATCACGACCAAGCTCAACAACTCCTTCCACCGCTCCGAGGACGCGCGCCGCGAGGTCGACGCCTCCCTGGAGCGGCTCGGACTGGAGCAGGTCGACCTGTTCCTCATCCACTGGCCGCTGCCCACGCGCTACGACGGCGACTTCGTGCAGACCTGGCGCGCGTTGATCGAGGCGCAAGAAGCCGGCAAGACGCGAAGCATCGGCGTCTCGAACTTCCAACCCGCCCACCTCGACCGCATCATCGACGAGACCGGCGTCGTGCCGGTGGTGAACCAGGTCGAGGTGCATCCCTACCTCACGAACGAGGAGGTCCGGGCGGCGAACGCCAAGCACGGCGTGCTGACCGAGGCGTGGTCCCCGATCGCGCAGGGCGCCGTGCTGGACGACCCCACCATCGGCGAGATCGCCTCCGCCGTGGGGCGTACCCCGGCCCAGGTCACGCTCCGCTGGCACGTCCAGCGCGGCGACATCGTCTTCCCGAAGTCGATGAGCGTCGAGCGGATGCGGGAGAACTTCGCGCTCTTCGACTTCGCGCTCTCGCCCGAGCAGGTCGAGGCCATCTCCGGCCTCGACCGCGGCGAGGACGGGCGCACCGGGCCGAACCCCGACACGTTCGACTGGATCCCCTGAGCCGTACCTCGCCGAGCGGTGTGCCTCGCGCCGGATCCATCCTCGAGCGACGGGGCTGAGAGGATGATGCGGTGACCTCGGGGACCGCGACGGAGTTCCGCTTCCGCGACATCTGGCTCGTGGCCTACGGACCCTCGATCGTCTCCGCGATCGGGCACGGCGCGATGATGCCGGTGCTGGCACTGCGGGCGCGCGACCTGGGTGCCGACGTCAGCACCGCCGCTGCGATCGTGGCGCTGATCGGCATGGGCCAGCTCGTGGCGAGCCTGCCCGCGGGCGCGCTGGTGGCTCGGGTCGGGGAGCGTCGCGCACTGGTCGGGGCGGGGTTCCTCGACGCGGTGGCGATGGCGTTCGCGGCCCTCACCGACTCGGTGGCGGCCCTGGCGGCCGCCGTGCTGCTGAGCGGGGTGTGCTGGACCCTGTTCCTCATCGCGCGGCAGGGCTTCATGATCGACGTCGTGCCGGTCTCGCACCGGGCGCGGGCGATGTCGTTGCTGGGCGGCTCCTACCGCGTCGGTGTGCTGGTCGGTCCGCTCATCGGCGCCGGACTGATCCGGCTCACCGACCTGACCAGCGTCTTCTGGCTCGGCGCCGCGATGTCGGTCTGCGCGTCCCTGCTCGCGGCCACGATGCCCGACCTCGGCGAGGAGAAGCGGGCGGCGACCAAGGCGTCCGGCGGGCACCTCCCCGTGTGGACGGTCATCTCCTCGCACCGGCGCGTGCTGGCGACGCTCGGGACCGCCGTGGTGATCCTCGGCATGAGCCGGTCGCTGCGGCTCAGCCTGCTGCCGCTGTGGGCCGACCACCTCGGCCTCTCGGCCTCGACGACCTCACTCATCTTCGCCGGCGCCGCCGCCCTCGACGTCGCCTTCATGTGGCCGGGCGGCTGGCTGATGGACACCCGCGGGCGCATGGTCGTCGCACTGCCGGTCGTGCTGTCGATGGCCGTGGCCAGCCTGCTGCTGCCGCTGGCAACCGCGACCTGGTCGGTGGCCCTCGTGATGGCGCTCATCGCGTGCGGCAACGGCCTCGGGTCGGGGATCGTGATGACCCTCGGTGCCGACGCCGCGCCCGCAGAGGGCAGGCCGCAGTTCCTCGGCGCGTGGCGGTTGTGCGGCGACATCGGCAACACGGGCGGACCGCTGCTGGTCAGCGCGGTCGCGGCGGTGGCGCCCCTCGCGACCGCCTGCCTCGTGGTCGGCGCGCTCGTGCTGGGCGGGGCCGGCTGGGTGGGCTACTGGACCCGCCGGGTCGACGTCGCCCGTCAGGCGGCGCTCAGCCGACCGTCACCGTGATCTCGTTGGACACGACGTCGGAGTCGGTGTCGACCACGCGGAACTTGTTGGGCCCGACCCGACTGGTCTGGACGTAGGTCCCGAACGTGCCACCGCTGACCGACATGGTCACCGGGAAGTCGGACCAGGCGCCGTTCTCGAAGCGCTGCACCTGCAGGATCGCGCCCTCGCCGGCCTGGTAGGTGCCGGTCAGGTCGATCTGCTGCATCGGGCTCACCGACTGCTGCACCGCGGTGAGCGAGATGCCCGTTGCCGGCGCCTCGGAGGTCGGCTCGGTGCCGGTGCTCGGCTCGACCGCGTCGTCGGGCTCGGGGATCGAGCTCCCGGTGTCGCTGGGCCGGGGCAGGTTGAACGTCGCCGGGGTTCCGCTGTCGTCGCTGGCACTCGAGGTGTCGCCGATGCCGGTGGCCTTGACCCCGACCATCACGGCAAGGCCGCCGAGCAGGCCGATGACCACGGCGACGCCGACCAGGGCGATGAGGCCCGTCAGGACGGGACGGTTCTCGGTGTCCATGGAGACCTTTCGACCGGGAGCGGGGGCCTCGTCATTGTCCGGGATGGCCGGTTGCATGGCCAACCAGCGCCTGCCTCCACCCGGCCGTCCGACAGGATGGGGGCATGCAGTCACCGTTGCGACACGGCAGGGCAGCCCTCGGCACGACCATCGCCGGAGGCGCGCTGGCCGCGCTGTCCCAGGCCCCCGAGCGCGCCTCGCGCCTGCTGCGGCACCGCTACCCGACGGTCGCGGTGACCGGGATGACCGGCGTGGGCAAGACCCGGCTGGCGGACCGGCTCTCGCGGCGCGCGAGCGCCCAGTCGTCCGCCGAGGAGGGCCAGGAGGTCGGCTCGGCCGTGATGGAGCGGCGTACGCGGCGCAACGCGCGGCTGCGCGGCTACCGGTTCCGCGTGGTGCCCGGCGAGAACGCCGCGACCCGCCTCGGCGCGCTGGACGAGGTGTTTCACGACGAGCCGGTCGACGGCGTGCTGCACGTGGTCGCCAACGGCTACGCCACCCCGCGTCGTACGGGCGGGACCAGCGGCGCCGCCCTCGCCTCCCGCGAGGAGCAGCTGGCCGCCGAGCTGGAGGACTGGGCGATCACCGCCCACCGCATCGCCAGCATGGCGGTGCGCCGCGACCGCCCGACCTGGCTGGTCGTCGCGGTGACCAAGGCCGACCTGTTCGCCGACGACATCGACGCGGCGGTCCACTACTACTCCCCCGGCAGCGGCTCCCCGTTCGGCGACAAGCTCGACGAGCTGCGCGCGCTGGCCGGTGGCGCCAAGCTCTCGATCGACGTGCTCCCGGTGTGCGCGAAGGGCAGCGGCAAGAAGTCGTCCGGCACCTCCGGGCTCTCGGACAAGGAGTGCACCGACCTCGTCGGCCGGCTGGAGCTGCGGCTGGCGCAGCTCAGTGGCCACGTCTGAGCCCGCGCCCTCGTCCTGACGGCCGGGCCGGTCCAGACCGCGGCGGAGCGATAGTTCACAACTTCACGACTTCTGGTTTCACGGACGTCCACCGGGGCACAAGACCGCCATGAGGCCGATCGCGATCAACCAGCGGGCGCTGCGGACCGCCAGGGAAGAGCTGGACTCCGCCCGCGAGGACCTCCGGTCGGCCCTCGGTGACGTCGACCACCCGGCCGACGACTTCCCCTGGCGCGACCTGGTGGTCGAGGGCGTGCGCAGCCTGGTGCAGGACGCCGAGGGCATCACCAGGAAGTGCCGCGCCATCTCGGCGGCGATCGACGACTCGATCATCGACTTCGACGAGCTCGACCTCATGGTCGGCGAGGCGGCCCAGGTGGCCCTCAGGCTGGACCAGGTGGACCCGCGATGACCAGGGTCGTGGTCGACCCGATCGAGGTGCAGCAGGACGGGCTCCAGCTCGGCGACCCGATCGGCTGCCACTACCACTGGCTCGAGCCCGATGCAGTGGACTCCTACGGCGACTCCGTGCGCCGGCTGGCCGCCAAGGTCGAGCTCGCCGCCGACGGCTTCGAGCGCACCGCGACCCTGTCCGAGGAGGTCTTCGCCGGGGAGGCCGCCGACGCGTTGCGTGCGCGGGCCGGGCGCCGCCACGAGGAGTCGGCGCTCGTGCGCGACAACCTGCGCGGCCTCGGCCGGGCCATCAACGCCTACTCCGACGTTTTGCGTCGCCACCGCGAGGGACTCGAGCAGCTCCGTGGGTTCGCCGCCTCGCAGGCGCTCGAGGTCCGCGACGACCGCATCTGGCCCCCGGTCGAGACGATCGCCGGCGACGCTCCGCAGAAGGAGGTCGACGCGTGGGAGCGCGCTTGGAAGGCCTACCGCGAGTGCTTCGAGGCCAAGATCGAGCTGCGTGACGCGCGCCGGGCCGGCACGCGCGAGCTCATCCGGGCGCTCGCCGACTTCGCCGACGTCCACCCCGACCAGGACGGGGCGGGGCTCGTCGCGGCCCACGCCTACCAGGTGAGCTTCGGCGAGCTCCGACGCGACGCCGCCGAGGAGGCGCTGGAGGCCGTCGAGGCCCACGACAGCGTCGACGCCGCCCAGCGCACGGTCGACGGGCTCAAGCGGCGCGAGCAGGGCGCCCTCGGCGACCTCGAGGAGATGGTGCTCGAGGAGCGCCCGCCCGAGGAGATCGAGGCCCAGGCGACGAAGGTCGCCACCATCCACCGCGAGCTCACCGAGGCGCGCGTCGAGGCGCGTGACGCCGAGGCTGCCGCTGACCGCGAGCAGGCCCAGGCCATCCGGGCCGCGCGCCACCTCCGGGACGTCGAGGACCGCCTGGGCTAGGACGTGCCCTCGACCGTTGCGGCCCGGCGCTCGCGCTCCGCGACGGCGTACGGGTCGCTCCGCGCGTCGTAGGACCAGAAGTCCCGCAGCGCCGCCGCGGTCAGCAGCACGCCGCCCACGCAGGCAGCACCGCCACTGACGATCGCTCCCCGCACCGACCACGCGTCGGCGACGAAGCCGGCGCGGGTCTCCCCCACCATCGGGCCCACCGAGTAGGACAGCATCTCGATCCCGGCCAGGCGCCCGCGCATGGTGTCGGGGATGGTCTGGTTCCACACCGTCGAGCGGAAGACCGCGGACACCATGTCGGCCGCGCCGGACAACGCCAGGAAGAGGCAGGCGAGCCAGAAGGACGGCATCAGCCCGGCCACCGCGATGCACGCCCCGTAGAGGCTGGCGGCGATGACGATGGCCCGCCCGTGGTGGTGGACGCGTCCGACCCAGCCGCTCAGCGCGGTGGCGACGAGCGCGCCGACGGTCTCGGCGGAGTAGAGCACGCCGAGCAGCTCGGGACGTGCGAAGACCTCGTGGGCGAGGGCGGGGAACAGCACCACCGGGATCGCCAGCATCATCGCCGCGATGTCGACGACGTAGGTGCCGAGCAGGTCGCGGCGCCGCAACGCGTAGGTCAAGCCCTCGTGGATGCCGCGCAGGCTGGGGGGCGTGGTCTCGCCGTCGTGCGGGTAGGGCCGCATGGCGGCGTACAGGGCGCTGGCGACGGCGTAGCCGGCCATCCCCACGAGGAAGCACCAGCCGACGCCGACGTAGGCGACGAGCAGGCCGCCGACCAGCGGGCCGAGGAGCACGCCGAACTGCATCGCGAAGCTGCTCAGCGCGTTGGCCGCGGCGATCTGGTCGTGCCGGACGGTGCGCGGCTCGAGGGCCTCCCGGGAGGGGCGCTGCATCGAGCTGGTGGCGGCGTAGAGGCCAGCGACCACGAAGATCACCCACACCCGCGGCTGCGCGGAGAAGGCGTTCCACGCGAAGGCCGCCATCAGCACCACCTGGGCCAGGCCCGTTGTGACCAGCAGCCGGCGCCGGTCGACGTGGTCTGCCAGCGCGCCGCCGTAGAGGCCGAAGACCACGAGCGGGCCGAGCTCGACCAGGCCCACCAGGCCCACGAGGAAGTTGGAGCCCGTGAGGTCGTAGATCGCGAACGGCACCGCGACGTAGGCGACCATGCTGCCGAGGTAGAACACGCTGCCCGCGGCGAAGAGCAGGCGGAAGTCGCGGGAGTCGCGCAACGGCGAGACGTCCATCCGCATCGCGCGGATCCGGTCGGTCCAGGTCACGAGCGCCCAGTCTCCCACCCGGGCGGCTCCGCCGCTCGCGAGTTCTCAGGAGGCGTCGCGGACCTCGACCACCTCGTGACGCGGGACCGGGTCGTCCCGGCGGGCCGAGCAGGTGAGCCGGTGCGTCGTCTCGCCCGGCACGCGGCGTACGACGACCTCGCGGGCGCCGTGCCCGGCGACGTCGAACCGGGCGGTGGTCACGTCGCCCTCGACCCGCACGGAGCGGGCGAGGACGTCGTCGAGGCCGGTCAGGTCGAGCTCGCGGCGGATCGCCACGTCGGCGGCCTGGGCTCCCATGGGGAGGTCGGAACGGCCGCGGAAGTGGTCGAGGAGCACCTCACCGGCAGCGGTCGCGTCGGCCACCGCCAGGGCCGACTCCTGGTCGAGCCCGCCGTAGTAGAGGCCGCGCGGCAGCACCACCAGGTTGCCGGCGAAGCGGTCGCCGCCGACGTGCGAGGTCTCCCAGACGCCCTCGGCGTGCGGACCGCCGGCCAGGGCGAGCGCCACGGGCCGGCCGAGCTCGGCGCAGCACGCGTCGTGGCGGCCGTGCGTGCAGACCGCGAGCAGCGGGGCGTCGTGGGGCTCGAGGCCGAGCGAGCGGCCGGCACCCAGTGCGCCGAGGTCGAGGTCACGCGCGTCCTCCAGCCCCTCCAGCACCGTCGTCTCGGTCCACGAGTCGGGGCCTGCGGCCCGGCACGCGAAGGCGCGGACCCCGGCGTCGCCCGCGCCACGACCGGACCGCCGGACCAGCAACACCCGGACCCGGTGCCGCCCCGACAGCTCGCGCAGGTGCGCGCCCAGTCCGTCGGGGAGCCGGGCGTCGCGCAGGACGTCGACGCCCCACGGCCCGGCGTGCTCGAGCAGCAGGTAGCTGCGCACCGTGGAGGCCGTCCCGGCGAGGGCGTCACCGCGCTCGCGGCTGGCGGCAGCGCAACGGAAGTCCGTCACCGGACGACCTCGAGCAGCCCTTCACGCACCAGTCGCCGGCAGAGCACCAGCGCACTCCCGGGGTCGAGCGAGGGCAGGTCGTCGGGCGTGAGCTCGACGTGCGAGGCGACGTGCTCCAGGGCCGGGCGGATGCGGGACGGCACGCGCAGCACCCGGTCACCCAGCAGCACGCGCACGGTGTCGCCGTCGCCGTCGACCAGCTCGCACGGATGCCCCGCGCGGCGCCGCAGCCGGGTGTCGCCGACGAGCCCGCGGGTGAGCGCCTCGCGGTCGAGCAGCGCACCGGACATCCGGGGCGGCCGCTGGCTGAGGAAGCGCTCGACCTGCGCGCGGGCAGCGGCGGGGGCGTCGAGACGGCGTACGGCGTCGGCGACCGCGTCCAGCCGCCCGGCGAGGCCCTCGGACAGCCGGGCGGGGTCGTCGAGGTAGCCCGCGGGGAGGTGGTCGTCGGGCACCTCGTCGAGCACCTCGCGCACCAACGTGGAGACCAGGTCGCGCCAGGTCAGCTGGTTGATCCCGATCGTGAGGTGCAGCGACACGGCCTCCTGGGCGCGGGCCGCGTGCGGCGTGCCGGTCGGGAGGTAGGCCACGACCCCGGGCTCGAGGAGGAGCTCACCGGGCCCGCCCTCGCCGTGGATCTCCCAGAGCTTGGTGCCGTGGGTCTGCAGCACGAAGACGTCGTGGGAGTCGGAGTGGACCGCGAATCCCTGGGCACCGGGCGGCGTCAGGTAGGCGTTGGCCTGGCAGGGGTGGCCGAGCTCGAGCTCGAGGCCGGCGACGAGCTCGGAGACGGCGGGCCAGTAGCGCTGGAGCCCCTGGAGCACGATCGTGGCGCCCTCGTCGTGCAGGCGCATCAGCTTCACCGCGTCGACGAGGCCGGTCAGCGGCTTGCCGGCCAGGCTGCCGCCGCGGGTGAAGGCCGACTCGGGGAGCACCGAGCCGTTGCGGGCGACGCGGACCGCGGGGGCCCGGATGGCGGTCTCGGTCAGCAGGTGGTCGACGTCGGCCAGGGAGAGGACGCTCGCCCCCAGGCCGGGGTCTGTGCGGTGGACGTGGACCGCGGACGCCCAGACCTTGTCGAGGAAGGTCTGGGCGTCACCGGTCAGGCGGTCGAGTGCGCTCAGAGCGCGGTCCCGTCGGTGCCGTCGGCGTCGGTCGAGTCGCCGTCGGTGCCGTCGGCGTCCGTCGAGTCGGAGTCGGTCGAGTCGCCGTCCGTGGCATCGGTCGAGTCGCCGTCGCTGCCGTCGGCGTCGGTGCCGTCGGCGTCCGTGCCGGGGCCGGCCGCGACACCGGTCGGGTCGGTGCCCTCGGTGGTCATCTCGTCGTCGCCGAGGGGGCCGTCAGGAGTCGTCGTCATGGATCCTCCTACTTCGTGCCGCGACGGACGGTCCGTCCCGGTGGTAGTGCGATTCTGGTGCTCCCTCATCCACCGTCCCACACCCTTCAGGACGAGGTCAGGCGCGGACCGTGCCCACGCCGTCGACGGAGACCTCGACGTCGACGCGACGCCCGTGGGTGCCCAGGCCGCTGATGCGGGTCTCCCCGAAGGACCACGGCCGCACGGGGGCGGCCAGCAGGCCGCCCGAACCGTCGGGGCGCAGGCCCAGGAGGGAGCTCACCAAGGAGACGGACGACGCGGCCGACCAGGCCTGCGGGCGGCAGGCAGCGGGATAGGGAAGCGGCACCGGCTGGGCGGAGCGGGCGTCTCCGGCGAACAGCTCCGGCGGGCGGCCGTCGAACGCGGTCAGGGCCGCGAGCAGCGCCTCCGCCACGGGTGCGGTCTCGGGCCGGCCCTCGGCCGCCAGGCCGGCGAGGCAGATGGCAGTGTCGTGCGGCCAGACCGAGCCGACGTGGTAGCCGGTCGGCGAGTAGCCCGCGGCCTGGGTCGACAGGGTTCGGATCCCGAAGCCCGACAACATGTCGTGGCCCACCAGCCGTCGCGAGACGACGTCGACCCCGTCGGGGTCGAGGATGCCGGTGCCGAGCAGGTGCCCGATGTTGCTGGTCAGCGAGACGACGGGGCGCTTGTCACGGTCGAGCGCGATGGCCGGGAAGGGGCCCACGGCGTCCTCGGCCCAGAACCGCTTGCCGAACTCCTCGCGCAGGCCGGCCGCCCACTCGCGCCACCTGTCGGCACCCGGGCGACCGAAGGTCTCGAGCATGTCGGCACCCCGGACCGCCGCGGCGTACGCATAGCCCTGCACCTCGGCGAGTGCCAGGGGCGAGGTGGCACGCGACCCGTCACTGCGCCGGACGGCGTCGCCGGAGTCCTTCCAGCCCTGGTTGGACAGACCGTGGCCGGACCGGTCGACGTACTCCAGCAGGCCGTCGCCGTCGGCGTCGCCGTGCTCGGCCTGCCACGCGAGGGCGCGCTCCAGCGCCGGCAGCAGCACCTCGACCTCCTCGTCCGGCGCGCCCCACCTCCAGGCGTCGTGCAGGGTCAGCGCCCAGAGCGGGGTGGCGTCGATGGTGCCGTAGTAGACCGGCGGGAGATGACGGTCGGCGCCGTCGTCCTCGCCGAGGCTGAAGCCGCTCGAGCGGACCTCGTGCAGGATCTTGCCGGGCTCCTCCGCCGTCACGTCGTCGGTACGGGCACCTTGGTGGTGGGCCAGCAGCCGGAGCGTCGACATGGCGAGGTCGGTGGTGACCGGGAGCAGCATGCGAGCCGTCCACAGGCTGTCGCGGCCGAACAGGGTGAGGAACCATGGCGCCCCCGCACCGACGAACTCCTCGTCCACTCCGCCCGCGCCCGGCGCCGCCAGCCTCAGCAGCCGCAGGTCGTCGAGGCTGCGGTGCAGGACCGGGCCGAGCCGCCGGTCGGCGCTGTCGACGGAGACGGCGGACCACCCCACCTCCCGACGCGGTGCGGAGACCACGGCCCCGGCTGCGTCGAGGGTCAGCAAGAGCTCGTGGGTGACCTGCTCACCGGGGGGCACGACGACGTGCCAGATGGCGAGCACGTGGTCACCCTCGTCCCGGGTGTGCGCTCCGGGCACGCGCAGCACGGCCCGCAGGGAGTCGCGCTCCCACGACAGGACCGACCCACCCACGCCCTCGGCCGGCACCGTGTCGTACGAGGCCCCGGACTTCACGCCGTCCATCGGCGCGAGGTCGGCCGCCACCCGCAGGCCTATCGTGCACGCCACCGGCTCGGCGGCGGTACTGGAGACCACGTAGCTCTCGCGCACCAGGCCGGGCTCGACGTCGCGCCTGCGCACCAGCCGCACCGTCGGGTCCGGCCCCGGGTCCCCGAGGTGGCGGGGCACGGAGACGAAGGTGTGGGTGTCGCCGGTCAGGGAGTGCGCGGCCACGGGGGTGGGCTCGCGCCCGTCGATCTCGGCGAGCAGCAGGCACAGCACCCGCCGGTCGGCGTGGTGGACACCTGCCAAGCCGCCCGCGCGGACCTGTCCGTCGGCGGCCGACCACACCTGTGTCGGCGCCGCCAAGGTCAGTGCCAGGTCGTGGAGCCAGGGCTGCTGCGGGGCCTCGGGCGCTGCGTCGAGGTCCATCTGGAGGTCCATCTGCTGACCCTTCTGATCGGCGTCGGAGTCGGAGGGGTTCACAACGAGTGTGACGTGCGTTACGGTTTGAGCGCTCAAACATTTGAGCGCTCAAACACCCTAGTGGCCGGGCTGGCACACCGCTACCCACGTCTCAAGGGATCCGGACCGGGGCCCGAGGAGGTCGAGATGACGGCGAGCGGACCCGCCACGCTCGACTCCGTCGCCGCCCACGCGGGGGTCTCCCGACAGACGGTCTCCAACGTGCTGCGCCACCCCGACCGCGTTGCGGCGCCGACCCGGGAGCGGGTGCTCGCCGCGATCGCGGAGACCGGCTACCGCCCCTCGCTGCCCGCGCGGCAGCTCGCCACCCGCCGCGCCCATGCCATCGCCGTACGAGCAGAGCGTCAGCAGGACGGGATCTCGGGCCTCGTCCTCGACGCGTTCTACCACGGTCTCGCGGAGGCGGGGCAGGACAACGGCCTGCGGGTGCTCCTCTACGCCCAGCCCGAGGACGAGGCCGCCGAGATCGCGACCATCGACGAGCTCGTCCACACCGGCGCGGCCGACGCCGTGGTGCTGACTGCCACGAGCGCCGACGACGAGCGACCCGCCCACCTCCGCGAGCGGGGCACCACCTTCTGCGCCTTCGGTCGGCCGTGGGGACACGACGAGCCGCACGACTGGGTCGACGTCGACGGCGCCATCGGCACCGGCCTGGCCGTCAGCCACCTGCTGGACCTCGGACGCCGTCGGATCGCCTACCTCGGCTGGCCCGATGACGGCGAGCAGCCCAGCACCGGGACCGAGCGCCGGCGCGGCTGGCGGGAGGCCCTCGCGTCGGCCGGTCTCGGCGGAGCTCCGGTCGAGGTGCGCAGCACCAACGACGCGGCCGCGGCCGAGTCCGCCGTGGCCCGGCTGCTCGCCGGGCGCGACGCCCCCGACTCGATCGTGTGCGCGAGCGACACCCTGGCGCTCGGCGCCCACCGCGCTGCGGTCGCCAGCTCCGGCGACCAGGTCACCGTGGTCGGCTTCGACGCCACCCCCGTCGCCGCCGCCCTCGGCCTGGCCAGCGTGGCACAGCCCATCGACCAGGTCGCCCACCTGTGCATCGACCTGCTCACCCGTCGCTTCGAGAAGCCCCTCCGCCCGGCGCAGGGCCTGCTGGTCCCGCCCGTGCTCCACGTCCCCCGCTGATCCCGACCACGTCCCGCAACACGAGGAGTCACCATGTTCCCCACGTCCCGACGCCGTCAGTCGTCCCTCGCCGCCCTGGCCATCAGCACCTCGCTCGCGCTGACCGCCTGTGGTGGTGGCGGTTTCGAGGAGGACGGGTCCGACGAGCCCGCCTCGTCCGGTGACGGCCCCGCCACCCTCCAGGTGCTCATCGCCTCCAGCGGCGACGCCGAGACCAAGGCGGTCGAGGACGCCACTGCGGCCTGGGCCGAGGAGAGCGGCAACGAGGTCGAGGTGGTCGTCGCCAACGACATCGCCCAGCAGCTGTCCCAGGGCTTCGCCGGCGGCAACCCGCCCGACGTCTTCTACGTCGACGCGGGGGTGTTCGGCGACTACGCGGAGGCCGGCAACCTCTACCCCTACATGGACCAGATGACCGACGCCGACGACTTCTACCCCAACCTGGTCGACTCCTTCACCCTCGACGACCAGGCCTACTGCGCGCCCAAGGACTTCTCCACGCTGGCGCTGGAGATCAACACCGCAGCGTGGAAGAAGGCGGGCCTGACCGACGCCGACATCCCGAAGACCTGGGAGGACCTGGCCGCGGTCGCGAAGAAGCTGACCACCCCCGACCAGGCCGGCCTGGTGCTCGGCATCGGCCGCGACCGGGTCGGCGCCTTCCTGGTGCAGAACGGTGGCTTCTGGGTCGATGGCGAGGCCGGCGAGGCCACCGCGACCGAGCCCTCCAACGTCGAGGCGCTCGAGTTCGTGCAGGGGATGCTGAAGGACGGCTCCGCAGTGCTCGCTCCCGACGTCGACGCCGGCTGGGGTGGCGAGGGCTTCGGCACCGAGAAGGCCGCCATGACGATCGAGGGCAACTGGATCCGCGGCGCCATGAGCAACGACTACCCCGACGTCGACTACACCGTGGCCGAGCTCCCCGAGGGGCCTGCCGGCAAGGGCACGCTCCTGTTCACCCAGTGCTGGGGCATCGCCGCCGACTCCTCCGACCAGGACGTGGCTGTCGACCTCGTCGAGGCGCTGACCACGCCTGAGCAGCAGCTGGCCAACGCGAAGGCCTTCGGCGTCATGCCGAGCCGGGAGTCCGCGCAGGCCGACTACGTCGACCAGTTCCCCGAGGACGCCCCGTTCATCGCCGGCGGCGACTACGGCCGGGGCCCGGTCAACCTGCCCGGCCTCGGGCCGGTCGTGGCCGACCTCGACTCCCAGCTCGAGCAGCTCAAGACCGCGGACGTGAACGACATCCTCGCGTCCTTCCAGAAGAACGCCGAGGCGGAGCTGCAATGAGCCACTCCGGCGGCCTCCGACAGGGCCAGGCACGCGCCGGGTGGCTGTTCGTGTCGCCGACCCTCGTGGTGCTCGGGCTCTTCCTGGCCGTCCCGGTCCTGATGGCCCTGTGGGTGTCCTTCACGGACTGGAACGGCCGGGGCAGCCCGTTCGCGCCCGGCATCGGCTTCGTCGGCGCCGACAACTACCGCGAGCTCGTGGGCGAGCAGGGTGGGCTGACCCGGTCGGACTTCATGACCTCGCTGCGCAACAACTTCTACTACGTGCTGCTGGTCGTGCCCCTGCAAACGGCGTTCGCCCTGTTCCTCGCCCTCGTGCTCAACCAGCGGCTGCTCAAGGCTGTCGGCTTCTTCCGCACGGCCTTCTACTTCCCCTCGGTCGTCAGCTCGGTCGCGATCAGCCTGGTCTTCCTGTTCCTCTTCAGCGGCGGAGGCGTGGTCAACTCCATGCTCGAGTGGGCCGGCATCGACGGCCCGACCTGGTTCAACGACTCGCGCGGGCTGCTGCACCTCGTCGGCGACGGCCTCGGCCTGTGGAGCACCTCCGACCCGCCCGCCGCACTCGCCGACAGCGGCGCGCTGGGGCTGACCTGGTGGCAGTGGCTCTCAGGTCCGAGCGTCGCCCTGTCGGTCATCATCATGCTCGTCATCTGGACGACCGCCGGGACCTTCATGCTGATGTTCCTCGCAGCGCTCCAGGACCTCCCCACCGAGGTCGAGGAGGCAGCCCGCATCGACGGCGCCGGACGGTGGGGCGTGTTCCGCAACGTGACGCTCCCCCACCTGCGCCCGACCATGCTGCTGGTGACCACGCTCGGCCTCATCGGGACGTGGCAGGTCTTCGACCAGGTCTACGTCATGACCCAGGGCGGGCCGGGCAAGACCACACTGACCCCGGCCTACCTGTCCTACGTCTACGCGTTCGAGAACCAGAAGTGGGGCGTCGCCGCCGCCATGGCCTTCGTGCTCTTCATCATCATCTTCGCGATGGCGAGCATGCAGCGCTGGATCTTCCGCGACAAGGACGCGCTGGCGCTCAAGCGTGACGAGCGCCGTACGCGGAAGGTGCGCGCCCGCGCCACGGCCGGAGGTGCGACATGAGCACCCGGACCAGCACCCCGACCGGCACCCCGAGCAGTTCGCGCGAGGGCTCCGGCCCCACCTCGCCGGCGAAGCCGATGGTCCGCGACCGGACGGCCGCGTGGCTGTTCCTCGGCTACCTCGTGCTCGTCTTCTTCTCCGTCGTCTACCTCTACCCGTTCCTCGTGCAGGTCACCACGTCGTTCAAGACCAACTCCGACGCCGTCGCGAACCCGCTCTCACCCCTCGCCCACCCGTTCACCCTCGGCGCGTTCCAGCGGCTCTTCGACACCGACTTCCCGCTCTGGGCGCTCAACTCCGTGGTCGTCACGCTGCTGGTGACCGCCGGGCGGGTGTTCCTGTGCTCGCTGGCCGGCTACGCGCTCGCGCGCATCAGGTTCCGCGGGCGAGGAGCGGTCTTCACCGCCATCCTGGCGGTGATGGCCGTGCCGGGCGTGGTGCTGCTGATCCCCAAGTTCCTGGTGCTCAACTACCTCGGGATCTACAACACCTACCCCGCGCTCGTGCTGCCGCTCCTCGTCGACGCTGCCGGCGTCTTCATCATGAAGCAGTTCTTCGAGACCATCCCGGAGTCGGTCGAGGAGGCGGCGCGCATCGACGGCGCCGGCACCTTCCGGACGTTCTGGTCAGTGGTGCTCCCGATGGCACGCCCGGCGCTCATCACCCTCACGATCCTGTCCTTCCAGGGCTCGTGGAACGAGCTGCCGCACTTCATCGTGGCGAGCCAGGACCCCGACCTGTTCACGCTGACCAAGGGTGTGGCCACCCTCACCAGCGGCCAGCTGGGGTCGGGGCAGCAGTACCCGATCACCATGGCGGCGGCGTTGCTCATGACCATCCCGGTCGCGATCGTCTTCTTCGTCTTCCAGAAGTACCTCGTCCGCGGGGGCACCTCGGGGGCGGTGAAGGGCTGAGCTCCGGCGCCGGGCGGGGCATGGGGTTTTCATGGGTTCACCCGCCCGGCACCGGATCGTTGGTGCCTCAGCGACCTACGACGTAGCGCGTGGTCGCCTTGAGCTTGTCGTCACCACAGGACTGGCGGCGCGGCGGGCCGGGCGTCGCGACGATGTCGTCGGCGGGGTCCCCGCCACCGAGGACGTGCAGCTCGCGCACCTGCTCGACGCCCGGCCGCCCGGCGCGTCCGCGGACCAGCTCCACCGGGACCTCGCCCCGCTCGATCGCCTCGCAGGCGGCCAGCACGTTCGAGGTGTCGAGCCGGCCGAGGGTGAGGCCGCTGGGCAGGGCGAGCAGGGTGCCGGAGAACCGGTGGCCGCCGAGGTGCGTGGTCTCCCAGGTGCCGTCCGGCCACTCCTGGCTGAGCAGCCCAGCGATGGGCCGCCCCAGCTCGGCGCAGCACCGGTCGCGCTTGCCGTTGGTGCAGACCAGCCAGAGCGGTGCGTCGTACGACGGCAGGGTGGCGAGGTCGCGGTCGACGTCCAGGTCGAGGAGGTCCTCGGGCCGGGCGAGCACCGTGCTGCGGACGTCGTAGCCGTCCTCGGTGGCACGAGCCAGGAAGACCCTCGTGCCGGGGCCGGCGCTGCCGTCGTACCTCCGGAGCAGGAAGACCTTCAGCGGCAGCCCGGCGAGGTGGTCGCGGACCGCCTCGGGCAACCGGTTGTCGGTGACGGCCTCACGTCCCCACGGACCGGGGCACTCCACCAGGAGGATCTCGGGGTCCGTCGGCGCAGTGCCGACGATCGGCTCCTCGTCCTCGACGCTGGCGAACGAGCACCGGAAGTCAGGCATGGGGTGAAGTCTGACCGACGGGGTCGAGCAGCCTCGCGGCCGGTCGACCGGTCGCGGGTCACAGCAGGCCGCGGCGACGCGCGACCGCGGCCGCCTCCGTGCGGGAGGCCGCGTCGAGCTTGGCGAGGATGTTGGAGACATGGACCGAGACGGTCTTGGTGCTGATGAAGAGCTGCTTGCCGATCTCGCCGTTGCTGCGGCCCTCGGCCACGAGCGCGAGGATCTCGGCCTCGCGCGGGGTGAGGGTCGTGACCGCGGCCCCGGTCGCGGGAGCCGGCGCGGAGCCGATCGCAGTGAGCTCGTCCAGGAGCGGCTGCGCGCCGATCGCATGGGCCACCTCCCTGGCCTGGTCGGCCGCGATCCGCGCTCCCTGCGTGTCACCGGCCGCACGGAGGACGCCGGCCAGGCGCACGCGGGTCTGGGCGATCTCGGGCACGCTGCCGTAGGCCACCGCGGCCTCCTCGGCGGCACGCCAGGCCGCGACGAGCTCGTCGCTGGAGGGTGCGTCGACCTGCGCGAGCCAGCGCCACCGCAGGTGCTCGGCGGAGCGTCGGGCGACCCACATGCGGTACTCGGGGCCGCGGCTGGCTTCGTAGCGAGAGTAGAAGTCGATGACCTTGCCGCCGTCGGACATCATGCGGTCGACGTCGGCGCGGGCGGCCTCGCGCTCGTCGGCCGACTGGTGGGGAGCCGCGCTGGCGAAGGCCCCGACCACCAGGGTGGCGAGCCGCAACCGGGCCTGGAACCAGTCGTGCCAGAGGGGTACGACGCTGGCGACCACGTCGTCGTAGACCGCCACCGCACGCCGGGGATCGGCGGCGGCCGCCGCGCGCATCACCTCGGCGCTGCCGGCCGTGATCGCGGTGAGGCCGTCGCTGGCCCAGTAGTCGCGGAGCCGCTCGAGGGCCCGGGTGTGGGTGTCACCGCGGATGCCGATGATGATGAGCATCTGGTGGGCGAAGAAGAGCCACTCGTAGACCATCGGCGGGTCCTGCCCAGTGACGTCGAGCAGCTTCCAGGCCTCGTCGAGGCGGCCCAGGTGGGTCAGCGCGACGGCCAGCAGGAGCCGCGCCTCCGCGGGGTAGGGCGACCAGATGAGCCCGCCGACCTCGCTGCGCGCGATCACCTCGCGGTAGACCTCCACGGCCGCGTCGAGGTCGCCCCGGTCGTGGTGGAGCCGGCCGAGGAAGTAGAGGGCGCGCAGCTCCGGCTCGATGAGCCCGGCGGCCCGGGCCCGCTCGGCGGCGGCCCGCCAGCCCGTCCCGGGGTCCTCGCCGCCGGCGGGGTCGAGGCCGGCGAGGGTGGTGTGGAGCTCGACGGCGAGGCTGGTGAGGTCGTTGCGCTCGGCGAGGTCGAGCGCCTCGAGCGCCGCGGCGCGGGCCTCGTCGGCACGCCAGTTGCCCAGGGTCTCGGCGTGGACGAAGAGCGCACGGGCCAGCAGCTTGGGCGGAGCGTCGCGCAGCAGCTCGACCGCCTCGGCCGCGGTCTCGCGCGGGGACGCGGTGGTGTCGGTGAGCATCAGGGCGGAGGCGAGCGCGGTGAGAAGCTGGCCGCGGTCGGCGTCGGGGACGTCGACCGGCAGGGAGGCCAGCCGCGCGCGCAGCACCTTGACCGCCTTGGGGACCCGGCCGGCGGCGATCAGCGCCTCCGCGCAGCGGCGTACGAGGGCGAGGGGGTCGATGTCGGTGACGGGCGTGCGCGAGGTGTCGATGAGCTCGAGCGCGTCGAGGAAGTGGGTCGCGGCCTCGGAGGGGCCGCCCACCGCCAGCGCCTCCTCGCCGGCCTCGATGGAGGCGCGGATCGCGACGGGCCGGTCGTCGGCACGACGGGCGTGCTGGGCGAGCTCGGCGGCGGTGCCCACCGCCCGGCCCTCCCCCAGCGCGGAGACGAAGTCGGCGTGCAGGCGCGCCCGCTCCCCCGGGAGCAGGTCGTCGTAGACCGCCTCTCCGAGGAGCGCGTGGCGGAAGGCGTAGGTGCCGCCGCGGGAGGCGACGAGGACGTTGGCCTCGACCGCCGTGCGCAGGGCGGCCTCGAGGTCGGTGGGGCCGAGGTCGGACACCGCCGCCAGCAGCCCGTGGCTCACCTGGCGCCCGGCGACGGAGACCACCCGGGCGACCTGGCGCGCCGTCTCGTCGAGCCGGTCGAGGTGGACCAGCAGCACGTCGGCGAGCTCACCGGGCACCTGCCCGGACCACGCGGCGCCGACGAGCTCCTCGATGAAGAAGGGGTTGCCCTCGGCGCGGTCGACGATGGAGACGTACTCGGCCTCGGACATGGTCGCCGGGTGCAGCGCACGGACGAGGCGGCGTACGTCGTCGTCGGCGAGCGGCTCGAGCTGGAGCCGGTCGACCCCGCGAAGCCGCATCCACTCGGCCACCTGCCGGCGCAACGGGTGGCGCCGGTGGAGGTCGTCGGCGCGGTAGGAGACGACCAGCGCGACCCCGGGGACGGGACGGGAGAAGAGGAAGCTGAGCATGTCGCGGGTCGACTCGTCGGCCCAGTGGGCGTCCTCGACGATCACAAGGAGCAGCGCCTGCGCGGCGACGGCGGAGAGGAGGTCGCCGAACGCGTCGTAGACGTTGCCGCGGTCGAGGGCCTGGTCGCCCGACGCGGTCTCGCTGCTGCGGATGCGCCGCCCCGGCTGGAGGCGGGCGAGCGTGGGGTGCTGCTCGAGCACGCGCTCGGCGACGTCGGGCAGGTCGGCCATCACGCGGCCGAGGATCTCGGAGAAGGGGAGGTAGGGCAGCGAGCTGTCGGCGAGGTCGAGGCAGTGGCCGGCCAGGACGTGCCAGTCGGCGTCGATGGCGGCGTCGCGCAGCGACATCAGCAGGCGGGTCTTGCCCACGCCCGCGTCGCCGGCGACGAGCATCGCGCGCACGGTCGGGTCGCCCCCGGACGCGCGGATGCCGAGCTGGGAGGTGAGCTCCTCCAGCTCGGCATCGCGTCCGATGAGATCGGTGGTCCGCAGCGCCGGCACGGACGACATTGTGTCGTGCTCCGCCGACACGCGCGGGGCGATCGCGGTGCGGGTCACTTCTGGGTGGTGTCGGGCCGGACGCGGGTCCAGCGACGCGCGCCGTAGTCCTTCCGGATCCTGTCCTGTCGGTAGGCGATCTCGGCACTCAGGAAGCTGTCGGTGGCGAACATGTCCTTCTCCTCTGCTCCACGGCCCTTCCTGGACCGTGAGTAGAGATTCCGTCCATGAGGTAGGGCCGGACATCGGGCACGTGCCTTATCCCTGCCCGGCCGGCTACCTCAGATCCGGCGCGCGGCGCCGTACGACAGGGGTCTGAGGTAGCGACTTGGCCCTCGCGCGGATAGTCCGCCGGGTTCCTGTCCCCGTGCCCGGGTAGTCCACCGGGAAGAGGCTGTCCCGAAGGCGATCCAAGGACCATTTCCCGGTGAACTACCCCACGGATCGCGAGACGACAGGGCGGCCGGCCTGCCAGACCCCCGTGACGAGGGGGACGCCGGGGCGGTAGGCGAGGTGGAGGTACGACGGCGCGTCGAGGAGGACGAGGTCGGCGCTCTTGCCGGGGGCCAGCACGCCGACGTCGTCGCGGTCGAGGGCCGCGGCGCCCATGGCGGTCGCGGCGTGCAGCGCCTCCGCGGGGCTCATCCTCATCTCGCGGACGGCCAGCGCGATGCACAGCGCCATCGAGGAGGTGAAGCACGACCCGGGGTTGCAGTCGCTGGCCAGCGCGACCCGGACACCGGCGTCGACGAGCCCGCGCGCGTCCGGGTAGGGCTGCCGGGTGGAGAACTCCACGCCCGGCAGGAGCGTGGCGATGGTCCTTGAGTCCCTGAGCGACTCGACGTCCAGCTCGCTCAGGAAGGTGCAGTGGTCGACCGCGACGAGGCCGAGCTCGCAGGCGAGCTGCACGCCACCGCCGTACGTCAGCTGGTTGGCGTGGAGGCGTCCCCGCAGGCCGCTGTCGGACCCCGCCGCCAGGATGGTGCGTGCCTGGTCGACGTCGAAGGCGCCGTCCTCGCAGAACACGTCGATCCACCGGGCGTGCGGTGCGGCCGCCGCGAGCATGGGGCCGGTGACCAGAGCGACGTAGTCCTCGGGGGTGGTGCCTGCGGGGACGACGTGGGCGCCGAGGAACGTGGTCTCGTCGGTGAACTGGCGGGCCACCGCGAGACTGCGTGCCTCGTCGTGGACCGACAACCCGTAGCCGCTCTTGATCTCGAGCGAGGTGGTGCCCTGGGCCCGCATCTCGGCGACGAGCCGGGCGACGTGCGACGTGAGCTGCTCGTCGGTGGCGGCACGGGTCTTCGCGACGGTGGTGCGGATGCCGCCGGCCGTGTAGGGCTCGCCGGTCATGCGCGCCTCGAACTCGGCGGAGCGATCGCCGGCGAAGACGAGGTGGCTGTGGGAGTCGACGAAGCCGGGGATGACGGCGCGTCCGCCGGCGTCGACCTGGACGTCGGCGGCCGGGGCGTCGGCGGCGGGGCCGACCCAGGCCACCCGGCTGCCCTCGACCACGACGGCGGCATTGGGGACCAGCCCGAGGAGACCGCCCTGCTCGGCGCGGGCGAGGTCGTTGGTCACCAGCTCGCCGATGCCGGTGATCACGGTCGACAGGGGGGTGCTCATGCGTGGTCCTCCCAGATCCGGCGGCCGATGGCGTCGTCGAGCTCCTGGCCGATCTCGTGGCGGTCGCCCTCCTCGACGACCCACCGGCCGTCGGCCATCACCCGCTGGACGTCCTCGGCGGTGGCGGCGAAGACGATCGCGGCCTCGTCCCGGCCGGTGCCGGCGGTGCGGACGCTGAGCGGGTCGACGACGACGAGGTCGGCGCGCTGCCCGACGGCGATCGCGCCGGCGTCGTCCCAGCCGAGCGAGGCGTGACCGGTCGTCGTCGCGCACGCGAGCAGCTCGGCGGCGCTCCAGTGCCCGCGCTGCTGGGTGGCGAGACGCTCGTCGAGCTCCAGCGCGCGCATCTCCTCGAAGAGGTCGATGACGGCGTGGCTGTCACTGCCCAGCGTCAGCCGGGCACCGGCGTCGCGGAGCCGGCAGCTCGGCCCGATCCCGTCGCCGAGGTCACGCTCGGTGGTTGGGCAGAAGGACGCGTGGGCCCCGGCGTCGCCGATCAGGGTGATGTCGTCGTCGGTCAGGTGCGTGGCGTGGACGAGGCTCGTCGCCGACCCCAGGAGCCCGTGGTCGGCGAGCAGCCGCGTCGGGGTGACGCCGTACGCCTCGAGGCAGGCCTGGTTCTCGGCGACCTGCTCGGAGAGGTGCACGTGGAGCGGCCGCACGCCCACCCAACCGGCGACCGGGTCGAGAGCCTCGCGCGGGACGGCCCGCACCGAGTGGAGGGCGGCGCCGACGACGAGGTGGTCCGCGGCGGGCAGTGCCTCGACCCGTCGCATCCACGTCTCGGCGTCACCGTCGCTGTAGCGCACCTGCGCGCCCGACGGCGGCTGGCCGAAGCCGGAGGAGAGGTAGAGCGTGTCGAGCAGCGTGATCCGGATGCCCGCCTGGCGGGCGGCCTCGACCAGCACGGCCCCCATCTCGTTGGGGTCGTCGTAGGGCGTGCCATCGGGCTGGTGGTGCAGGTAGTGGAACTCGCCGACGGCCGTGATCCCGGCGGCCGCCATCTCGCGGTAGGTCGCCCGCGCCAGGGCGAGGTAGGTCTCCGGGTCGAGGCGGCCGGCGACGGCGTACATCTGGTCGCGCCACGTCCAGAACGTCCCGCGCTCGCGCTGGGTGCGGCCGCGCAGCGCGCGGTGGAAGGCGTGGCTGTGGGTGTCGGCCAGGCCGGGGACGACGAGCCCGCGGACCGGGATCGCGCGCGCCGGGTCGCTGTCGGGCGTGACGGAGGTGAAGCGCCCGTCCTCGACCTCGACGAGCACGTCGTCCGCGAAGCGGTGGCCGAGCCAGGCGCGCTCGAGGAGGTAGAGCGTCACCGCGTGAGCTCCTCGAGCACGTCGGCGAGGGCCTCGACCCCGGCGAGGCAGTCGGCGGTCTCGGCGTGCTCGTCGGGCGAGTGCGAGACGCCGGTGGGGTTGCGCACGAAGACCATCGCGGTCGGGATGCCGGCGGCGGACAGGATGCCGGCGTCGTGGCCGGCCTGGGTCGGGATGATGGGCCAGTCCCCCAGCGACGCCAGCCGGGCGGCGAGGTCGGCGTCGAAGGCCACCGAGCCGGAGACGGACTCCGGCGTGACGACCAGCGAGGTGCCGTCGCGCCCGGCGCGGTCGTCGGCCTGGCGCCGGACGGCCTCGACCAGCGTGGCGAGGTCGTCGTCGGAGGAGGCGCGCGCGTCGAGCCAGGCGGTGACCAGCGACGGGACGGCGTTGGTGCCGTTGGGCTCGACCGCGATCCGGCCGAAGGTGGCTCGCTGCCCGGACAGCCGGGCCTGCTTGTTGGCCGCCAGCGCGGTCATCGCATAGGTCAGCATCGGGTCGTGCCGGTCCTCCATGCGCGTGGTGCCGGCGTGGTTGGCCTGCCCCGTGAAGTCGAAGCGCCAGCGCCCGTGCGGCCAGATCTCGCTCGCCAGCCCGACGGCGACGTCGCGGTCGACGAGGTCGCGGCCCTGCTCGACGTGCAGCTCGACGAACGTGCCGACCCGGTCGAGCGACAGCAGCCCGGTCGACGGGTCGAGGCCGGCGTCGGCGACCGCGTCGCCGAGCAACACCCCGTCACGGTCGCGCAGCTCGCGCGCCTCCTCCCACGTGGTCGCGCCGGTGACCAGCCGCGAGCCCAGGCAGGCCCGGCCGAAGCGCGACCCCTCCTCCTCGACGAACACGCCGAGGCCGAGGGGACGGGACGGCTCGAACCCCCGGGCACGCAGGACGTCGACCGCGGCCAGCGCCGACACGACGCCCAGCGGACCGTCGTACGCCCCGCCGTCGAGGACCGAGTCGAGGTGCGAGCCGGTGAGCACGCCGGGGTCTCGTGACGAGCGTTGCGCGCCCTCCTGGACCGACGGTGCAGGCTCCCACCAGGCGACCTGGTTGCCGACGCCGTCGGTCTCCACGGTGAGCCCCCGCGCCGCGCACTGCTCGACGAACCACGCCCGCAGCTCGGACTCGGCCGTGGCCCAGGGTTGACGGAAGTAGCCGCCCGAGGAGGCCGAGCGGCCCACCGGCGCCAGGTCCCGCCACATCTCCTCGAAGCCCGCACTGGTTGGCATGCGAGCAGTCCATCGGGATCCCCGATCCCGGTCAACGCACCCACCCGGCAAGTCGTCTCGGATCCCAGACGACTCGCTCGCCCCGCCCGGGCGCTGTAACGCCGGGTTCATGGCTGTACCCACCCTGATGTACGGGGGTGGGTAGTTGCAGTAACCCGGCGTTACAGGTGGGCGGAAGGCAGACAGTGAGAGCCTTCGCGCATGGAGTTCCGTGACGTCGTACGCCGCCGCCGGATGGTCCGTCGCTTCGGCCCCGACCCCGTCGACCGGGCGGTGGTCGACCGGATGCTGGAGCACGCGCAGCGCGCACCCAACGCGGGCTTCAGCCAGGGGTGGGCGTTCCTGGTGCTCGACACCCCCGACGACGTCGCGCGCTTCTGGGAATCGACCGGCGCGGACCCCGGCACCCACAACGCGTGGCTCGACGGGATGCGCACGGCTCCCGTGGTGATCGTCCCGCTGGCCTGCAAGGACGCCTACCTCGACCGCTACGCCGAGGCCGACAAGGGGTGGACCGACCGTCGCGAGGACCGGTGGCCGGTGCCGTACTGGTACGTCGACACCGGCATGGCCTCGCTGCTGATCCTCCAGACGGCCGTCGACGAGGGCCTCGGAGCCTGCTTCTTCGGCATCCCCGGCGAGCACACCGACGCCTTCCGCGCCGCCTTCGGCATCCCGGACGACCACGCTCCGGTCGGTGCGATCGCGGTCGGCCACCGCCTCCCCGACGCCGGCGCGGCCGGATCGCCGGCGCGGCGGGCACGACGGACGAATCTGGTCCACCGCGGCCGATGGGGCACTACGGTCGGCGCATGACCGCTCCGCCCGTCGAGGGGCGTGTGGTGCGAGCGCTGCAGGCCCTCGTCCGCATCCCGACCGTCTCCGACCGCGACCCGGCGCGCGTCGACGGCGACGCCTTCGACCGCTTCCTCGACGAGCTGGCCACGCAGTTCCCGCTGCTGCACGAGCGGCTCGACCTCACCCGGGTCGGCACGCACGGGCTGCTGTTCCACTGGGCGGGCGCGAGCGCCGAGCAGCCGGTGGTGCTGATGGCCCACCTCGACGTCGTGCCCGTCGACGCCGACGCGCCGTGGCAGCACGAGCCCTTCGGCGGCGAGATCCACGACTCCCCCGTCGGGCCGGCGATCTGGGGTCGCGGCACGCTCGACGACAAGGGCTGCGTGGCCGGCATCTGCGAGGCCGTCGAGTCCCTGCTCGAGGCCGGGCACACCCCGGCCCAGGACGTGTGGCTGTCCTTCGGCTGCGACGAGGAGGTCAGCGGCGCTGCGGCGGTCGAGGCGGTGGAGGTGCTCCGCGACCGGGGCGTCACGCCCTGGCTGGTGCTCGACGAGGGCGGCGCCGTCGCCGGCGGCGCGTTCCCCGGGGTGAAGGCACCGCTGGGGGTCATCGGCGTCACCGAGAAGGGCACCACCTCGCTCGAGCTGGTCGCCGAGGGCCGCGGGGGCCATGCGTCCACGCCGGCGAGGAACGGCCCGACCGCCCGCATCGCCCGGGCGATCCTGCGCATCGAGAAGTCGCCGTTCCCCGCCTCCGCACCTGCCCCGACGCTGGAGCTCGTGCGGCGCCTCGCGCCCCACGTGCCGCTCCCCCTGCGCCCGGTCCTGAAGCCCCTGCTCGGTCGCGCCGACCGACTCGCACCGGTCGTCACGCGCGCCCTCCTCGCCGCCGGCCCGGAGGCCGCGGCCATGACGCGTACAACGGTGGCGGCCACCACCCTCAGCGGTTCACCCGCCCTCAACGTGATCGCCTCGACCGCCAAGGCCGGGCTCAACGTCCGGGTCATGGTGGGCGACACGGTCGCCGGCGTCGTCGAGCACATCCGCAAGGCCGTCGCCGACGACTCGATCCGCATCGACGTGGTCGAGTCCGGCGAGCCGTCGCCCGTCTCCCCGATGGACGAGGCCTTCGAGCTCCTCGAGGACTGCATCGGCGAGGTGTTCCCGGAGGCGGTCGCGACGCCCTACGTGATGATGGCCGCCACCGACTCGCGCCACTTCACCGCGATCAGCGAGCACGTCTACCGCTTCGCCCCCTTCCGGATGACCCAGGCGCAGCGCCAGGCCATCCACTCCTACGACGAGCACATCGGCGTGGCCGACCTCGTCGACGGCGCCCGTTGGTACCAGCTCCTGATCGAGAGGCTCCCCCGATGAGCACGATGACCCCGAAGGCGCCGACGGCCGTGAAGGGACTGGCCGCGATCGTCGGCTTCCTGGTGCTCGTCGAGTTCGCCAGCGGCATCCTGCAGGGCTACTACACGCCGATCTACCCCCAGATCGCCGATCACCTGTCGATCCACGAGGGCGACATCAACTGGTTCGAGGCGGCCCAGCTGATCGTCAGCGCCCTCTGCATCCCGCTGCTCGCGCGGCTCGGCGACCTCGTCGGCCACAAGCGGGTGCTGCTCATCTCCACCGCGGTGACCGCGCTCGGCTCGTGGTGGCTGGCCTTCGCGCCGACCTTCTCTACGTTCCTCCTCGGCTGGGCCGTCCAGGGCGCGTACGTCGTGTGGCTGCCGCTGGAGATCGCGATCATCCACCGCCGCACCCGGACCTCCGGGCGCCAGGAGCTGCTGACCCGCCGCGGGGCAGCGATCCTCGTCGGCTCCCTCGAGCTGGCCGTCATCGTCGGTGCCCTGACCAGCGGCCTGCTCGTCGACTCCCTCGACATGAACATCCTGCTCGCCCTGCCCGCGCTCGTCGTGACGGCCGTCTTCTTCGTCATCCTGGTCGGCATCGAGCAGGTGCCCGGCGACGACCGGGGCGGCATCGACTGGACCGGGCTCGCGCTCGTCACCCTGGCGCTCGGCGTCCTCATGGGCGGCCTGGTGCTGCTGCGGCTCAACGGCCCCGCCAGCCTTCTCGGCTGGGCGACCATCGCCCTGTCCCTGGTCGCGATGGTCGTGTTCTGGCGCTTCGAGCAGCGCCACCCGGAGCCGATCGTCGACGTGCGGCTGCTGTCCAGCCCCGCCCAGTGGCCGGTGCAGGTGACCGCGTTCCTCTTCGGCATCCCGGTGCTCGGCGGACAGATCCCGCTGTCGACCTACGCCCAGGCCGACCCCGACGAGCGCGGCTACGGCCTCGGCGCCGACCCCGCCTTCATGTCCACCCTCATCGGTCTCTACGTCGTGACGCTGGCCATCGGCGCGTTCACCCTGCCGCTGACCACCCGCCTGCTCGGCGGCGTACGCCGGGCCCTGGTCCTCGCGTGCGTGCTCGTCGGCGTGGGCTACCTGCTGTGGCTGCCGTTCCACGACGAGACCTGGCAGGCGCTGGTCAACATGGCCGTCGCCGGGCTCGGCTCCGGCGCCCTGGTCGCGGCCCTCCCCGCAGCCGCCGCCGCGGCGGCCCCGCCGGAGCGCACCGGCATCGCCACCGGCATGACCAACGGCACCAAGACCGTCGGCGGCGCCATCGCCTCGGCGATCTTCGCGATCGCGCTCACCGCCACCGGCTCGCTCGACGCCACGGCGGAGAAGGTCGCGCCCCTCGGCGGCTACCTCACCGTCTGGGCGGTCTGCGCCGGCGCGTCCTTCCTCGCCGCACTCGCGCTCCTGGCCGCCCCGCGGCACGCCTTCTCGGACGCCCGCGAGGTGCTCGAGGACGCGCTGCCCCACTGAGTCCCGCGGCGCGCCCGACTCAGCGCGAGCACCCGGCGCAGGTGACGAGCCAGGGCTGGCCGACGAGCGCGGCGGGGTCGATCGCGGTGCTGCAACAAGCGCAGAGGCCGTAGGAGCCCTCGCGGACCCGGAGGCGGGCCGTCCTGACCTGCTCCAGGATCCGTACGACGGTGCGCCGGTGCGCGGCGGTCACGACGCTGCACGGGTCCACCGGGAGGGCGTCGAGCTGCGCCTGCCGAGCCTGCTCGGTGCGGGCCAGGTGCTCGTCGACGGCCGAGGGCGTCGGGAGGAGGCCCGGGTCGAGCTGGGGCAGCGCGAGCAGGCGGGCGGTCGGCCCGGTGGTGGAGAGGGCGGAGAACGTCGTCTCCGACGGCAGCGCGAGGTGTCCCTGCATGGCGGGGACCATAGGCAACCTCCCCGAGGGAAGGCCATTCGGCGGTCCCACCCACAGGGACGGTGCGCAGGAACCCGCCGAACGTAGACTCGGCGCCATGTCGGAGAACGACGACTGGGAGGTCCCGGACGCCGAGACGGGCCGACGCGAGTCGCTGCGCGACGAGCGCACGGGTCGCTCCGCCGCGGCTGCGCGGATCGCCCAGCAGTCCAGTTGGGTCGACCTCCAGGTCCGGCAGGCGATGGAGCGCGGCGAGTTCGACAACCTGCCCGGGCAGGGCAAGCCCATCGAGGACCTCGGGGCCGAGCACGACCCGGACTGGTGGGTGAAGAAGCTCGTCGAGCGCGAGAAGATCGCCCTCCTGCCGCCGGCCCTCGCGCTCCGCAAGGAGGACGCCGAGCTCGACGCGCGGCTGGACGCGATCACGATGGAGCGCGAGGTGCGCCGCGAGCTCGAGGACTTCAACCGGCGGGTCGTGGAGAACCGCCGCCAGCTGCAGGGCGGCCCACCCGTCGTGACCTCGACCCGGGACGTCGACGCCGAGGTCGCGGCCTGGCACGAGCGGCGTACGGCCCGGATCGAGGCCCAGCGCGCGGCGCGGGCGGCTGCCGAGCCCGCCCCCGACACCCGGCCGTGGTGGTCGCGCCGGCGCACGCGCTGACCCCGGGGTCGTGACAGATCCCTCGATTGGGCGATGACGGCGACGCGCCGTCGTGCCTAGCGTCGAAGACCTCCGAGGACGAGGTGGTCGAGATGTCCGAGTCAGGGTTGTTCGTCGGGTGGGGCCAGCCGGTGCGAGGTCGTGAGAAGCGCTCCCTCGACGTGTTCAACGACGCCGTGACCTACTACGGCGAGCGTCTGGCGGACGGCTCGATCGACAGCTTCGACCCCGTCCTGCTCAATCCCCACGGTGGCGACCTCCAGGGGTTCTTCCTGGTCAAGGGGTCGGCCCAGGGCCTGGCCACGATGATGGCGACCGAGGAGTTCCAGCGACTCCACGTGCGGGCCGGGATGATCGTGGAGAACCTCGGCCTCATCGAGGCGTGGGTGGACGACGGGGTGCTCACCCAGCTCGGCTACTTCGGCGACGCGGCCGGGGAGTTCGGCTGAGACGTTCGCCATACCTGCGGGCGGGCGGCCCGCGATAAGTTCGCGCGCATGCGACCTGCCAAGGACTTCTTCGCCCCGCTCGCCGTCGGGGCCCCCGCGCCGCTGCGCGACATCCCGGCCCGCCCGAGCCGCGCCATCCACTTCTTCGACCCGGGCAACGAGAAGATGGCCGCCAAGGTGCCCGACATGGTCGGCACCGTCGACGTGCTCCTGGGCAACCTCGAGGACGCGGTCAAGGCGGAGAACAAGGAGAAGTCCCGCCAGGGCCTGGTGGACATCGGCAAGGCCA
The DNA here is from genome assembly GCF_051912545.1 of Nocardioides sp. N13(2025). Classification (GTDB taxonomy): domain Bacteria; phylum Actinomycetota; class Actinomycetes; order Propionibacteriales; family Nocardioidaceae; genus Nocardioides. The sequence goes on from NZ_CP196809.1 coordinate 3,278,172, forward strand.
CGGACTTCGGCCCGACCCAGTTCTGGACCCGGATCAACTCCCTCGACAGCCCGTGGGTGCTCGACGACCTCACCACGCTGGTCCCCGAGATCGGCGACAAGCTCGACGTGATCATGGTCCCCAAGGTGCAGGGCGCCGAGGACATCCACTACGTCGACCGGCTGCTCGCGCAGCTCGAGGCCAAGGCCGGCCTCACCCGCCCGATCCTGATCCACGCGATCCTCGAGACCGCCCGCGGCGTGGCCAACATCGAGGAGATCTGCGCGGCCAGCCCGCGCATGCAGGGACTCTCCCTCGGTCCGGCCGACCTCGCGGCCGACCGCCGGATGAAGACCACCCGCGTCGGTGGCGGCCACCCCGGCTACCTCGTCCGGAAGGACCCGGTCCGCGACGACCTGGGCGTGCCGCAGTACGACGCCGAGCGGACGTCGTACCAGCAGGACCTGTGGCACTACACGATCGCCCGGATGGTCGACGCGTGCGCGATGCACGGCATCTACCCCTACTACGGGCCCTTCGGGGACATCAAGGACACGGTCGCGTGCGAGGACCAGTTCCGCAACGCGTTCCTCCTCGGCTGCGTCGGCGCCTGGTCGCTGCACCCGGTCCAGATCACGATCGCCAACAAGGTCTTCTCCCCCAGCGTCGAGGACGTCGCGCACGCGCGACGGGTCATCGCCGCGATGGGTGACGGCACGGGCGCGGTGATGCTCGACGGGAAGATGGAGGACGACGCCTCCGTGAAGCAGTGCCAGGTGATGGTCGCGCTCGCGGACGAGCTCGCGGCGATCGACCCCGAGCTGAAGAAGGCCTACGACCAGATCGAGGTCGCCGATGTCTGAGTTCACTCCCCTCCGCTCCGTCCTCTACATGCCCAGCTCCAACGAGCGGGCCCTGGAGAAGGCCAGGTCGATCGCCTGCGACGGCCTCATCCTCGACCTCGAGGACGCCGTCGCCCCCGACGCCAAGCCCGCCGCCCGCGAGGCGGCAGCCGCCGCGGCAGCCAGCGGGGACTACGGACGGCGTACGGTCACGATCCGCGTCAACGGCATCGGCACCCAGTGGCACGACGACGACATCGTCGCCGCGAGCCAGGCTGGTCCGGCCGCGATCGTGGTGCCCAAGGTCGGCAGTGCCGCCGAGGTCCAGCAGCTGGTCGCCGCGATGGAGAAGGCCGGTGCACCCGACCACACGCGCCTGTGGGCGATGGTCGAGACGCCCGGCGCGATCCTCGACGCCCTCGCCATCGCGCAGGCGTCCGAGCGCCTCGGCGCCTTCGTCCTCGGCACCAACGACCTCGTCAAGGAGCTGTACGCCGAGCACGTCCCCGGCCGCGCCCCGATCCTGCCGAGCCTGCACACCGCGCTGCTCGCCGGACGCGCCGCCGGCATCGCCGTCATCGACGGGGTCTACAACGACGTCAAGGACACCGAGGGCTTCCTCGCCGAGTGCGAGCAGGGCCGGCAGATGGGCTTCGACGGCAAGACGCTGATCCACCCCGGACAGGTCGAGGGCGCCAACGCCTCCTTCGCCCCGAGCGAGCAGGCCGTCGACGACGCGCGCGGCCTCATCGCCGCCTGGGAGGACGGCAAGGGTGCCGGCGTGGTCACCTACAACGGGAAGATGGTGGAGAACCTCCACGTGGAGTCGGCCCACCGCACGCTGTCGATCCACGAGGCGATCCAGGCCCTGTCGGCCCAGTGAGCCGACCAGTGACCCGCCACCCCTAGGGATGCATCCGACTTCCCATTTGGGGGAGGCACCGGCAGAGTGGCCCGGCCGCCCACAGTGGGCGCTTCACAAGGAGGCAAAACACATGATTGTCCTCGGACTGATCCTGCTCATCCTCGGGCTTCTTCTCCCGCAGAGCATCCTGACCACCATCGGCCTGATCCTGATCGTCGTCGGTCTGGTGCTCAACTTCGTCCCGATCGGTGGCTCCAGCCGTCGGGTCTGGTAGTTAGCGGCGCACCACCTGTTCAACGGGCCCCGGACACCACTGGTGTCCGGGGCCCGAGCACGTTCCGGCGGGTGGTGGCGGTGACGGGACGCACGCGTCCGAAACCCGCGTGCCCGTTGTCGGTGCGGAGCGACACAATCCTCTGGTGAGCTCGTCCGTGACCCTGCGCCAGTTCTGGACCCAGCTGTCCCCCGCCGGACGCTGGCTGCTCTCGACGGTCGCGGTGCAGACGCTCGGCCGCGGGCTCACGCTGCCGTTCACCGTGATCTACCTGCACGAGGTGCGCGGCTTCTCCCTCGACCTCGCGGGCGCGCTGATGGCGTTCATCGCGATCGTCGCCCTCCTCGTGACCGGGCCCGGCGGCGCGCTGACCGACCGCGTCGGTGCCCGGCGGGTGCTGCTCTTCTCGACCACGAGCCAGCTCGTCGGTTGCGCGGTCCTCGCCTTCGCCACCACGCCGGTCGTCGCAGCGATCGCGATGGCGTTCCTCGGCATCAACTTCGGGATGTCGTGGCCGGCCTTCAACGCCCTCATCGCCGCGGTGACCAGCGGCGAGATGCGCCAGCAGTACTTCGGCATCAACTTCGCGCTCGTCAACCTCGGCATCGGGGTCGGCGGAGTCATCGGCGGGATCTACGCCGACGTGTCCCAGCCGCACACCTTCACCATCATCTTCCTGGCCGACGCCGCCAGCATGCTCGTGCCCATCGCCCTGCTGCTCGGTCCGCTCCGCCGGGTCACCGGTCACCACCGAGCGCCGGAGGACGCCGACGCCGCCAGCGGGTCCTACCTCGCGATCCTGCGCGACCCCGCGGTCGTCGGCATGACCGCGCTGACCTTCATCGCGGTGTTCGTCGGCTACGGACAGCTGGAGGCCGGCTTCCCGGCCTACGCGCGCCAGGTCGGCGAGGTCTCCACCCGGGTGATCGGCTTCTCCTTCGCGGTCAACACCGCGGTCATCGTGCTGCTGCAGTTCCTCGTGCTGCGCCGCATCGCCGGCCACCGGCGCACCCGCGTGATGCTGGTGATGTGCGCGATCTGGGCGCTGTCCTACGTCGTGCTCGGCGCCACCGGGATCGTGCCCGGCCCCCTGGCCGCAGCGGGCGTGCTCACCTTCATGGGCCTCTTCGCGCTCGGCGAGACGATGATGCAGCCGACCATCCCCGCGATCACCAACGACATGGCACCCGACCACCTGCGCGGTCGCTACAACGCCGTCAACGCCGGGGCGTTCCAGGCGGGAGCGATCGGCGGTCCGCTGTTCGCGGGGTTCGTCCTCGACCGGGGCTGGTCGACGGCCTACATCGCCATCCTCGTGGTGGGCTGCGGGGTGATCGCGGCCCTCGCCCTCGTCGTCGAGCGGCTGATCCCGCCGACGGTCAACGGCATGCCGGAGGACCCGGTCCTCACCGCGGACCCTGCTTCCGGCGACCGCGCGCCGCAGGGCCACCCGTGACGGCTGGAAGCGGCCCCGGCGTCAGCCAGCAGCGCGGGCAGCTGCCTCGATCTCGGCGCGCCGGTCCGACCAGAACGCGGCGTCGTGCCCCTCCGCGGTCATCGCCTCCGCGTCGGTCCCCACGGCCCCGTCGAGCCCTTCGCGCAGCACGTCCGCGTGGCCGGCGTGCCGACTGGTCTCGGCCAGCAGGTGCACGAGGACGTTGAACAGGGGCACCTCGGCGTCACCCCACCACGCCACCCGGCCGGTGGCACCGAGGTCGAGAGCCTCCACCGTCGCGTCGCCGTGGGCCCACACGCGTCGGTAGCGGTCGACGACGTCATCGCGTGACTCGCCCTCGGTCGCCCACATGTCGGCGAGCCGCTCGGCCTCGACGTCCCACCGCGGCAGGGGCTCGGGGAACGGACGGCCGAACACCTCGCCGAGGTACCTCGCCTCCCACGTCGCCAGGTGCTTCACCAGCCCGAGGAGGTTGGTCCCGGTGACGGTCAGCGGGCGCCGGACGTCGTACTCCGACAAGCCCTCGAGCTTTGCGAGCACGGCTTCACGCTCGTGCTGGAGGTACGTGTGGAGGTTGGCCTTGGCGGCAGCGGCGTCCATGGGGCCACCTTGCCAGTCAGTCGCGCATCGGCACCCGGACCCCGCGCTCGTGGGCGACCTCGATCGCGCGGTCGTAGCCGGCGTCGACGTGGCGGATGACGCCCATGCCCGGGTCGTTGGTCAGCACCCGCTGGATCTTCTCGGCAGCCAGCTCGGTGCCGTCAGCGACCGTGACCTGACCGGCGTGCAGCGAGCGGCCGATGCCGACGCCGCCGCCGTGGTGGAAGGAGACCCACGTGGCGCCGGAGGCGGTGTTGACCAGGGCGTTGAGGATCGCCCAGTCGGCGATGGCGTCCGAGCCGTCGAGCATCGCCTCGGTCTCGCGGTAGGGCGAGGCGACGGAGCCGCAGTCGAGGTGGTCGCGCCCGATCACGATCGGCGCCTTCAGCTGACCGCTGGCGACCATCTCGTTGAACTTCGCTCCCGCCTTGGCGCGGTCGCCGTAGCCCAGCCAGCAGATCCGCGCCGGCAGGCCCTGGAACTGCACCCGCTCGGAGGCCATGTCGAGCCAGGCGTGCAGGCGGGCGTACTCCGGCTTCTCGTCGGCCGGGAAGAGCTCCTTGATCGCGCGGTCGGTGGCGAAGATGTCCTCCGGGTCGCCCGAGAGCGCAGCCCAGCGGAACGGGCCCTTGCCCTCGCAGAAGAGCGGACGGATGTAGGCCGGCACGAAGCCGGGGAACTCGAACGCCCTGTCGTAGCCCCCCTTGCGGGCCTCGTCGCGGATCGAGTTGCCGTAGTCGAAGACCTCGGCGCCGGCGTCCTGGAACTCGACCATCGCCCGCACGTGCGTGGCCATCGACTCCTGGGCGCGCTTGGTGAAGCCGCGCGGATCCTCGGTGCGCTCGCGCTCCCAGTCCTCGTACGCCGTCCCCGCCGGGAGGTAGAACAGCGGGTCGTGCGCCGAGGTCTGGTCGGTGACGACGTCGATGCGCACCGATCCGTCGAGGTGCCGCTCGAGCAGCTCGGGCACGAGCTCGGCGGCGTTGCCGAGCAGGCCGATCGACAGCCCACGGCGCTCGTCGCGCGCCTCGAGGGCCAGCTCGATCGCGTGGTCGAGGTCGCGCGCCTGCACGTCGAGGTAGCGGGTCTCGAGGCGGCGGTCGATGCGGTGCTGGTCGCACTCGACGCAGATCGCGACTCCGTCGTTCATGGTCACCGCCAGCGGCTGCGCGCCGCCCATGCCGCCGAGCCCGGCGGTGACGGTGATGGTGCCGGCCAGCGTCCCGCCGAACTCCTTGTCGGCGATCGCGGCGAAGGTCTCGAAGGTGCCCTGCAGGATGCCCTGGGTGCCGATGTAGATCCACGAGCCGGCCGTCATCTGGCCGTACATCGTCAGGCCGAGCTCCTCGAGCTTGCGGAACTCCTCCCAGTTGGCCCAGTCGCCGACCAGGTTGGAGTTCGCGATCAGCACGCGCGGCGCCCACTGGTGGGTCCGCATCACGCCGACCGGCTTGCCCGACTGCACGAGCAGCGTCTCGTCGTCCTCGAGGTCGCGCAGGGTCCGCACCAGTGCGTCGTACGACGCCCAGTCCCGCGCCGCCTTGCCGGTGCCGCCATAGACCACGAGGTCCTCGGGGCGCTCGGCGTTGTCGGGGTCGAGGTTGTTCATCAGCATCCGCAGCGGGGCCTCGGTCTGCCAGGACTTCGCGGTCAGCTCGGTGCCGTGCGCTGCGTGGATGGGCAGCCGCGGGTTGCCGGGAGGAACGTCTGTGGTCATGCCTTCATGAAAGCGCCGCGCCGTCGGCGGCCGGAAGAGGGCGACAGGGATCGCAGTCTGTGATCCGAGACTGGACCTCCAGACAGGGTCAGCTGTTTCGGGCGCGAGCCCAGGCCTGCGCGGATCTCATCAGCTCGTCCCGGGTGATGTAGGAGTCGGCCGGTCGCAGGTAGGGACGGACCTTCCTCACGCCGTTGGAGCACAGGGCGTCGTTGTGCCAGTTGCGGTCCATCGTGGGAGACCACCAGCACTCCCACAGAGGAGCCGCCGAGGGCGCGGTTGCGGAACGCGGACTTCCAGCCTCCGGCGACGCCTGAACCGCGGGTCCGACCCCGGACAGGGCGAGGATGCCCATCAGGACGATTCCGAACATGCTCCTTCGCATGAGAAGGAACGTAGTAGCGGCCGCGAGCTGCGTCTCATGAACGGCACAACTGCATCGACGCGAGAAGGGTTGCTGCGTGTGACCTCAGTCCAGCGGGCCGACCACACCCTCCACCGCGGCGAGCACGGCGCCGGACTTGACGAGGCCGACAGCGGTCTCGATCTCGGGCGAGAGGTGGCGGTCGGGGCCCGGGCCCTCGATGCCGGACCCCCGCAGCAGCGCGACGGCCGCCCCGGTGGCGGGCGAGGGGGTCAGGGGGGCGCGCAGGTCGAGGGCGCGGGCCGCGGTCAGCACCTCGACGGCGACCACGCGGGCGAGCCCGTCGACCGACGTCCGCAGCTTGCGTGCGGCGTTCCAGCCCATCGACACGTGGTCCTCCTGCATGGCGCTGGAGGGGATGGAGTCGACGGAGGCCGGGACGGCGAGGCGCTTCAGCTCGGAGACGATCGCGGCCTGGGTGTACTGCGCGATCATGTGGCCGCTGTCGACGCCCGGGTCGTCGGCGAGGAACGGCGGCAGCCCGTGGCTGCGGGCCCTGTCGAGGAAGCGGTCGGTGCGCCGCTCGCTGATCGAGGCGACGTCGGCGGCGACGATCGCGAGGAAGTCGAGGACGTAGGCGACCGGAGCACCGTGGAAGTTGCCGTTGGACTCGACGCTCTCCCCGATCACGACCGGGTTGTCGATGGCACTGGCCAGCTCGCGGGCGGCGACGGTCGCCGCGTGCTCGACCGTGTCGCGGGCGGCGCCGTGCACCTGCGGCGAGCAGCGCAGCGAGTAGGCGTCCTGGACGCGGTTGCACTCCACGGTGTTCAAGGGCCCGGTGCGGTGCGAGGCCACGATCGCGGAGTCGGCCATCATCGCGGTGAGGTTGGCGGCCGACAGCGCCTGCCCGGGGTGCGGACGGATGGCCTGCAGCTCCGGGGCGAAGACGCGGTCGGTGCCGAGCTGGGCCTCGACGCTCATCGCGGCGGCGACGTCGGCGGTGCGCAACAGCATGCGCAGGTCGGTGATGGCCATGACCAGCATGCCGAGCATGCCGTCGGTGCCGTTGATGAGGGCCAGTCCCTCCTTGGCGACGAGCTCGACCGGCACCAGTCCGGCGGCCGCGAGTGCGTCGGCGGCGGGCATCAGCGTGCCGTCGGCGTCGCGCACCTTGCCCTCGCCCATCAGCGCGAGGGCGCAGTGCGACAGGGGCGCGAGGTCTCCGGAGCACCCGAGGGAGCCGTACTCGCGCACCACCGGTGTGATGCCGTGGGTCAGCAGGCCGGCCATCAGCTGCGCCGTCTCACGCCGTACGCCCGTGCGACCGGTCGCGAGCGTCGACAGCCGCAGCAGCATGAGCGCACGCACGACCTCCCGCTCGACCTCGGGGCCGGAGCCGGCGGCGTGCGAGCGCACCAGCGAGCGCTGGAGCTGGGCGCGCATCTCGGTGGGGATGTGTCGGGTGGCGAGGGCGCCGAACCCGGTGCTGACGCCGTAGGTCGGCGTCTCGGCCGCCGCGAGGGTCTCGATGACGGCCCGCGCGCGGTCGATCGCGCTGAGCGCGTCATCGGTCAGCTCGACCGGCGCACCGCCACGGGCGACATGGATGAGGTCCTCGAAGGAGACGGGGCCCACCCCGACCTGGATGCTCTGCATGACGTCATCAAACTCCCGCCGGCGACGGGCCACCAGTGGCTCGGAGCGCACAGGGGTCTCGCATACGAGACAAGATCACCCACCCGTACGGAGGGAACCAAGCCGCTCGCGTTGTGGGACGGTGAGGAGAGGCGACCTGGTCAGCGGGCGCCCCGGAGCAGGAGGTTCGCGATGGACACGACAACCTGGATCATCGTCTTGGTCGTCGTCCTGGTCGTGGCGGCGCTCGTCGCCTGGCTGGTGGCACAACAGCGCAAGAAGAAGCAGGTCGAGCACGCCGAACAGCTGCGGCAGGAGGCGCACGAGCACGCCACCGCCATCCCGGAGGCCGACGTGCGCGCCAGGGAGGCCGAGGTGGAGGCGGAGCGCGCCCGGCTCGAGGCCGAGCGCGCCGAGCAGCAGGCACGCGAGGCCCAGGTCGCCGCCACGCAGCAGCAGGCCGTGCACGAGGACCGGCTGCGGACGGCCGACCAGGTCGACCCGCGCGTGGACACCTCGTCCGACGACTACGCCCCCGGCGCGGCGACCGACGCCCGGACCGACGGTCGTACCGACGCGAGGTCCGACACGACGAACGACCCGGACACCGTCCTCGACGCGGACGACCCGCGCCGCACCGACGGCCCTACAGGCACCCACCGCGCCTGAACACCCCTCCGATGCCCGGGACCGCCGTCGCGGTTCCGGGCATCGGCGTTCGCGCGGGGTGCTGGACATCGCCGTGCGCACTGACAGACTGAGGGCTCCCTGTCCTACGAGAGGTGCTCGTGATCGCGCTCATCATCATCATCGTCGTCCTCGTCGTCGTGCTCGCCGCGTCCTACTACGTGTTCAGCCAGAAGAACCGGCAGAGCAACATCGAGCGCTCCGACCAGCTCCGCCAGCAGGCCGCCACCCAGGCACAGGCCACGATCGCTCCCGCCCAGGAGCGTGCGGCCGTCGCCGAGGCCGAGGCCGAGGAGGCCCGCGCGATCGCCGAGCAGGCCGAGCGCGAGGCCCGGGAGGCCCGGGTCGAGGCCCAGCAGGTCGAGGCCACCCACGAGAGCCAGGTGCGCGCCGCCGACCGCCTCGACCCCCGGGTCGACCACAAGGCTGACGACTACGCGCCGCAGGTCCCCGGCACCGTCGACCAGATGCCGACCCCGCCGGCCGAGGTGAACGCCGAGCTCGAGCCCTCGCCCCAGGCCGAGCCAGCGCCCGAGGCGGCGCCGGAGACCAGCACCACGCAGACCTCCGCCGGCAACCCGCCCCTGCTCCCGCGTCGTACGCCGGGCAGCAACGACATGCCGGGCAAGCCGATCGAGAAGACCGACGGCGGTGGCGGCTGGTTCACCCGCCAGGACTCCACCCAGGACTCCACCAAGGACTCCGACAAGGCCTGACCTCTCGAGCGTGTCGCGGACTTCTGGGGGCTTGCACGCCGCTGGAAGTCGGGGTTTCCCCGCATAGGCGGGGAAACCAAGGAGATGCCGTGACACCACCCGCGCACGTCTGGACCACCCTGACTGCAACCTGACTGATCCCGGTCCTCGCCGATAGCATCGAGGACCGGGATCTGCCATGCCACGCCTCGAGCTCAACGACCGCGAGCAGTGGGCCCTCCGCGACCTGCTGGCCACCGAGCCGTGCCCGGGATCACCGCTCCCGACCAAGCACGTCCTCGAGCTGCTGGCCGTGCTCATCCCCGCCGACGAGGTCGCCGCTGTCTACCAGGACGGCACCTACACGCTCACCCGCGGCATCTTCCTCGGCTGCGACACCAGCGAGGAGCCCGACCTCCCCCAGCCCAGCGACGGTCCGCACTACCTCGGCATCATGCACTGGCGCGAGCACCCGCTCGCCGCCCAGGCGTGCTTCGGAGGCCTGAAGGGCCAGCGGGACGGGCTCTGCATCGGCTTCCGCAACGGGGCGGACGGGCTGGTGCAGCTCGTGCTCGACCGCTGGCAGGGCCCGTTCACCGAGCGCGACGTGGCCATGCTCCGCATGCTCGCGCCGCTGCTCGCCCGGCTGTCCCGCGAACGACTCACCCCGGCCCTGCCGGTGTCGCTCACGACGCAGGAGCGCCGCGTGCTCAGCCACGTGGCTGCCGGGCAGTCCAACGCCGAGATCGCGGCTGCCCTCTTCGTCGCACCGTCGACGGTCCGCAAGCACCTCGAGAACGTCTACCGCAAGCTCGGCGTCACCAGCAGGGTGGCCGCGGTGGCCCGCCTCCAGGGTCGCGACCACCCCGACCTCGACCTCCGTGAGCGGCTCGAGCGGCTGGAGCGGCTCGCCTGAGCAGATATTCGCGCAAACGCGAATATCCGGCTGACAGCCGCGCGTCCCACGCTGGTGGCCTGCATCGCACCGACGAGAGGACCCACCATGAAGACACTTCGCGCGCGCGCCGTCCTGGTCTCGGCAGTCCTGCTGGCCGGCGCGGCCCTGGTCGTACCGCCCGCCACCTCGGACGGGCCGCACCGCAAGCACTCGCACCCGCATCCGCCGCCGTCCACCGAGAGCGCGCAGGTCGTCCTCGACTGGGAGCGCACCGCCTTCGGCACCATCTACCCCGCGACGCCGATCCCGGTCGGCGTCCCGCTGCTGGGCTACACCTCGACCGCGATGTACGACGCCGCGCAGTGGTCGTCGTGGCGCGACGACAGCTCCGAGACGGCCGCCGTGGCGACCGCCGGCCACGACGTGCTGCGCCACTACGTGCCCGGCTCGGCGGCCGCCCTCGACGCCCGCCTGGCCACGTCGCTGGCGGGGGTGCCCGCCGGCACCGCCAAGGACCGCGGCGTCCGGATCGGCCAGAAGGTGGCGGACCGGCTCATCGAGGACCGCGAGGACGACGGCTACCTCGACACCTCCATCCACTACACGCTCAAGCCGGGAATCGGCGTCTGGCAGCCGACGCCACCGGCGACGGACATGCTCGCTGCCTGGATCGGATCGATGGACCCGCTCGTCGTGCACAAGCTCGCTCGCGTGGACGGCCCCGACGAGCTGGACAGCGACGACTACACCACGGACTACAACGAGGTGAAGCTGCTCGGCAGCACGGGCTCCAAGGTGCGCACCCAGGCCCAGTCCGACACCGCGAGCTTCTTCAACAGCAACTCGGCCACGATGGTGGGCGACGCCCTGGTCCGCTACCTCGAGACGCACCCGAAGACCCTCGCTGACACGGCGTGGATGTTCGCCGCCATGCACGGCGCCATGACCGACTCGCTCATCAGGTGCTGGCAGCTCAAGCGCGACGTCGGTTTCTGGCGCCCGTCCCAGGCGATCGCGGGGGCGGCCGACGACGGCAACCCCGACACCCAGCCGGAGGCCGGGTGGACACCGTTCGTGCCCAACCCGCCCTACTCGGACTACGTCAGCGGCCACGGGTGCCTCACCGCACCCGCCGTCGAGGTCATCCGCGCCGGGCTCGGCGAGACCACACCCCTCGAGCTGCGCTCGAGCAACTTCCCCACGGCTCCGCGGACCTATGCCACGCTGACCCAGCTGGAGTACGACGCCCTCAACGCCCGGATCTGGAGCGGCCTGCACTTCCGTGACGCGATGACCGACGCCTACGCGATCGGTCGCCGGACCGCGAGGGCGGTGATGGAGGAGCTCGACTGACGCGGACGTGCCACGATCAGCCTCGTGAGCCAGGTCCCCGCCGCTACCCGAGCACTGCGGGTGCTGCGGTTCCTGGCCACGCAGGCCGATCCCGTCCCCCTCGACCGGATCGTGCGGGCGTGCGACCTGCCGCGCAGCACGGCGTACCACCTGCTCAACACGATGATCGACGAGGGCTTCGTCGTGCACCTTCCCGACGAGCACCGCTACGGCCTCGGCGTCGCGGCCTTCGAGGTGGGCAGCGGGTTCACCCGGCAGGAGCCGCTGGCCCGGCTGGCCCGGCGACCCCTGGCCGAGCTGGTCGACCGCACCGGGCACTCCGCCCACCTGGCCGTGCTCCACGGCCGGGACGTGCTGTACGTCATCGAGGAGCGCGCGCCCGGACGACCGCCGCTCGTGACCGATGTCGGCGTACGCCTCCCCGCGCACCTCACCGCGTCGGGCCGCACCATCCTCGCGGCGCTGCCCGCCAGCCAGGTCCGCGCGCTCTACCCCGACCGGGACGCGTTCGTCGACCGCCACGGCAAGGGCCCGGCGTCGCTGAGCGCCCTGCGGGCCGTGCTGGCCGCGACGCGCCAGCGCGGGCACGCGACCGAGGACGGCGAGGTGACTCCGGGGCTGCAGAGCGTCGCCGCGGCGGTGCTCGACCACAACGACCACCCCGTCGCGGGTGTCGCCGTGACGTTCCCCAGCGACGCGGGTGCGGACGTGGCTGCGATCGCCGCCGCGGTCACCGCGACCGCGACGCGGCTGACCAGGAGGCTCAGCGGCGGCGCACGAGCCTCGCGTTGACGATGATGCGAGTGCGGTAGACGCCGGTGAGGTTGTTGCGGTCACCGCAGGTGATGAGCACGAGGCGGGGCTTGCCGCGGTCGGAGAACAGCTCCGCGACCGCCTGGCGGGACATGCCCGTCACCTTGCGCACGCGCGTCACCTTGAAGCGGTTGACGCCCACGACCACGAGGTTTCCCGGTCGCAGTCGGCCGAGGTTGTCGAAGACCCCGGGTCCCTTCGACCAGGTGTGGCCGGCGAGCACGGCGCTGCCCTGCTGCCCGGGCTGCACGCCGCTGCGCCAGCGGTAGACGTCGCGGACGCTGCCGCCGATCGCGAGGTGGCCGGTCCTGGTCACCCCGACCGCGATGATCCCGGCGTTGACCCCGATCGCCGGGATCGACAAGCGCCCGAGGGAGGCCGTGGCCGTGAGGGAGGTGCGCTCCTCGAGCTGCGGGCGAGCGCCAGCGGGCGTCGCCACCAGGACGGCGACCAGCGTCAGCACGACCACCAGCAACCTGCGCATGCCCCACACCCCTTGATCCGCACGAGCCCCCGCTCGTCGTTCGGAGGCTACGCCGCGCGCGCGGGCCCGGTGCGATCTTCGACCAACGTGGGAGAGACCTTCGAGAAACCGCCCGCACCGGTGTCCCCGTAGCCGGCGGTGGGTGGCGGTCGTTGAGCGGGCGGACGACAAGGAGCCCCCGTGACCTCGACACCCCGCCCCCTGCACCGCCGCCTCATCGCCCTGCTGACCGCGGCGGGGATGGTGGTCGCCGGTGCCACCACCGCTGCGAACGCCTCCTCCGACGACGGCCACGGCCATGCCCACAACGACCCCGCGACCAAGAACGCCATCAGCCGCAGCGGCGAGGCGGCCGCCAACCCCGACCCGACCACGCCCGCCCAGCGCTCGGCCAGCCGGGCCCGGGTGGCGAAGCAGCGGGCGCAGCGCGAGCCGCAGCTCACCGGCGTGCCGCTGCGCAGCAAGCGTCGCGCGGTGCCGGAGAGCGTGTACGCCATGGCGGGCGGCTGCTACCGCCTCGGCGGGCAGCCGGTCACCTTCCAGGCGACCGGGCTGGGGTCCTACCTCCTCTATGCCGCCGACCGCACCTTCCTCGCAGCCACCGGCCCGGACACCGCCGGCTGGGCCACCGCCCCGTCGCCCGACGCGGACTGGACGGCGCACAGGACCGGCAAGGGCCGCTTCACCTTCACCCTCGCCGACGGGCGCTCGCTGCGGCGCACCGGATCGGGCTTCGCCACCGGCGACGCCGAGTCGTTCGCCCTGCGTCGCACCGACGGCTGCACCGCCTTCCCCGAGGTCCAGACCAACGTGTCAGGTCGACCGTTCGGCGGCGTGACGTCCTTCCAGGAGGTCCGCGGCTGGGTCGACCCGCACGTCCACGGCCAGACCCACGAGTTCCTCGGCGGCCGCGTGATCTGCAGCCCTCCGTTCCACAGGTACGGCGCCGCCGCTGCGCTCGTCGACTGCCCCGACCACCAGGTCGCCGACGGCCGCGGCGCGCTGCTCGAGGACGCGCTCGCCGGCCACACCCCCGGCACCGGCCACGACCCGGTCGGCTGGCCGACCTTCTCCTACTGGCCCAACCCGCACTCGCTGACCCACCAGCAGGTCTACTACAAGTGGTTGGAGCGCTCGTGGCGGGCGGGCCTACGGATCCACACCAGCCTGCTCACCGAGAACCACATCCTCTGCACCGTCTACCCGCTCAAGAAGAACTCGTGCGACGACCGCGACGCGGTGCGGCTGCAGGCCAAGGACATGCGCGCGATGCAGGACTACATCGACGCGCAGTACGGCGGTCCCGGCCGCGGCTGGTACCGCATCGTCACCGACCCCTTCGAGGCCCGGAGGGTCATCAACCAGGGCAAGCTCGCGGTGGTGATGGGCATGGAGACCTCCGTGCCGCTGGGCTGCAACGTGCAGCTGGGCCGGCCCACCTGCACCGAGGAGCAGATGCTCGCCGAGCTCGCCGAGATGAAGCGGCTCGGCGTCAGCCAGATGGAGCTGACCAACAAGTTCGACAACGCGTTCACCGGCGTCGCCGGCGACTCCGGCAGCATCGGGCCGCTGACCAACAGCGCCAACTTCCTCAGCACCGGCTCGTTCCTGCGGATGCGGACCTGCCCCTCGACCAACCCGGCCGGCATGGAGGACAAGCTCCAGTCGCCCAACCTCGGCGACCTGGGCAGCCCCCCTCAGGGGACCCCCGAGCAGGACGCCATCTTCGGCGCGATCTGGAAGCTCTTCGGGGACGCGGGCGTGCAGCCCGCGCCCGTCTACCCGGCGGGCGCGCACTGCAACCAGCTCGGCCTCAGCCCGCTCGGGCAGACGCTCCTGTCCGCGATGATCGACCAGAGGATCCTCTTCGACCCCGACCACATGAGCGTCGCCGGCCGCAACGCCGCGCTCGACTACCTGGAGCAGCAGCAGGCCGCCGGTCGCTCGCCCGGCGTCGTGTCGTCCCACTCCTGGTCGACGCCCGACGCCTACCCGCGGATCTACCGGCTCGGCGGCTTCGTCGCTCCCTACGCAGGGGACTCCACGGGCTTCGTGGAGAAGTGGCGCCAGCACCTCGGCTGGACAGACCGGCGCTTCTACTTCGGGTTCGGCTTCGGCTCGGACATGAACGGCTTCGGCGCCCAGGGCGACCCGCGCGGCGCCGACGCGAGCAACCCCGTGACGTACCCCTTCACCGGCCTCCACGACGTCACGATCAAGCGGCAGCGCAGCGGCGAGCGGGTCTTCGACATCAACACCGACGGCGTCGCCCACTACGGCCTGTACGCCGACTGGGTGGAGGACGCCGAGCACGTGGCAGGCGTCGACGGGGCCGCGCTCGGCGCCGACCTCGCCCGCGGCGCCGAGGCCTACCTCCAGACGTGGGAGCGCGCGTGGGGGATCGCACCCGACTCGTGCCGCAACCCGGGCCTGCGCCTGTCGGCGCGCGCCTTCACCCGCGCGGCCGACCCCGGCCTGCGGGCCCGCGCCCTGATGCGGCGCGTCGGCCAGCCGTGGCAGCGGCTCGGTCGCGAGTTCACCTACTGCGCGACGAGGCCGGGCAGGAAGCGGGTGCTGATGACCGTCGAGCTGTCGCGTGCCGGCACGGTGGTCGGCGTACGCCGGGGGTGACGCCTCAGCGGCTCGGCTGCGGGAGCTCGTTGGTCACGCCCTGCACGTCGGCCAGCTCGTCCGTCGCGGCCTCGGCCTCGTAGACCCCCGGTTCGACGAGGCGTGCCCCGACCGACTCCGCCCGCTGCTCGTCGTCGGACAGGAGCAGCAGCTGGCTCGTGGTGCCGTCGGACGCGAGCACGCGCACGGGCACGTCTCGCCAGGTCGCCGTCAGGACGACCTCGAAGAGCTCGCACTCCCCCAGCGGCAGGGCCGCGCTCCAGACTCCGGGCCGCACCTCCTCCCAGCCTTCCGGACCCGCGTCGGTCCTCACGCTCACCAGCACGCCGTCGCCGACGACGTCGGCGACGAGCTCGGCGCCACGCCACCGGGCGCGGGGTCCGACGAGCGGGCTCCACGGCCGCCAGCCCTGGGCGCCGCGCCACCCACGCGCTGCACCCTGGTAGGTCGAGAGGCACTTCTGCTCGCCGTCGGAGCGGATCCGCCAGTACTCGGCGCCGTAGGGGTAGCGCGTGCGGCCGAGCTCCCAGACCGGGACGACGGCGTCCCCGCGCAGGAAGCCCGTCGGGTACGTCGGCCAGGACCGCTCCTCGACGGACGGACGCTCCAGCCGGGCGAGCGGGGGCACCTCGAAGCGCACCACGTCGACGAGCTCCTGGCCGTTCGCCTCGAAGCCGTAGGCGGCCAGCAGCCGCTCAGGGGTGTCGAGGGTGGCGGCGTCGGCCGCACTCACCACGACGCCGCCGACCTGGTCGTAGCCGTCCTCGACGATGGCCTTGCCCAGGTCGGCGGTGAGCAGCTTCTGCAGCACCAGGCGGTCGGGATCGTTGCGGCTGGTCATGACACCTTCTCCTCCGACACCTCGACGTCGCTCAGCTCGGCGACCGGCGCCCTGCCGAGCCAGCCCTGCTGCTGGTCGCCGGGGATCCCCAGCGCGGCCGCGCGGCGCGGATCGGTCGTGGTCACCCCGACCGTGCCGTCGCGCTCGCGCCCGACGACCGCCACGCGCTCGCCCTTCCACACCGCGCTGACGCCCACCCGCCACCACGTCACGTGCTCGGCGGGCAGCTTCACCCAGTCGCCGCGGCTGTTCGAGCCGATCTCGAGGGCGTCGGGGAAGTCGCTGGCCGGGGCGCCGCCGTGGGCCAGCGCACGCCACCCGTCACCGTGGAAGAGCAGCTCGTAGCGCCGGCCGCGGTACTCGCCCTCGGCGTGGCTCACCTGCACGTCGTCGCTCCTCGGTCGTCCGGCACCACTGGTTGCCCTGCTGGTTGCCCTGCTAGTTGCCCTGCGGGACCCACTCGCCGTCACGCAGCACGGCGGTCAGGCGCTGGCTCCCGTCGGGAAGAACCTCCCACATCTCGGCGCCGTCCCTCATCGGCACCCCGGCGTTGCCGGCGGCGTCCGGGTAGGACTGGTACTCGGGGATGATGTCGTCGCCGGCCTTGGTGAAGCCGTTGCCGGTGAAGGGGTCGCTCCAGCCGTCGTAGGACCCGTGCGTCGTCTGGCCCATCTCCGAACGGAGCGGCGACTCGAAGCGCGGGTCGTCGGTCGTGAAGCGGATCAGGTGCGTGCTGTCGTCGTCGGGGCGGAACGGCGTGTTGTCGTAGTCGAGCCGCAGGCCGTCGTGGATCTGCGCCGGCGTGGTCAGCTGGCTCGTGTCGTCGGCACGCGTCACCGACCCGCGGACCTCGGTGGCGTCGAAGCCGGGGTCGCGGCCCATGAGGTAGCGGTCGGCCACCTCCGGCGCGACGACCTTCTGCATCACCGTGCTGGCGTCGGGCCTGGCGATGTCGCCCTGCAGGGCCCGCATGGTGCGCCACTCGTCGGGCGTGAGCTGCGACACCGGCTTGTTGATGAGGTCGATCGCCTCGTCGCGGGTGAGACCGTGGCTGGAGAGCAGGTCGTCGGTGACCTGGCTGCGGCCGAGCTGCTCGGGAGCGTACGTCGCGCGGTGCGGGACGTCGTCCATCATCGAGTAGAGGCGCGAGCCGTCGCCGAGGTCGTCGAGGTGCCGCAGGTCGGCGAGGTCCCCGAGGTCGTCGAGGTGGCGGAGCTTGCCCATGTCACCGAGGGCGTCGAGCGCGTCGAGACCACCCTTGACGCCGCGGGTCGCGAGCGCACCGGTGCCACCGGTCGCCACGGCGACGACGGCGTCCGGGACGAGGTGACCGATCGCGCGCGCCGGGTCGTCGGCCCAGGTGTCCCAGTCGAGCAGCGACTTGCCCAGCTCCTTGCCGAACCCGACCGGGTCGGTGGTCAGGCCGGTGTAGATGCCCTGCGCCATGTCCCAGGCGCTCTCGGCGGACAGCTCGTACTTCTTCATCAGCTCCTCGGGCGTGAGGTCGCCCGCCGCGAGCTTGTAGGAGTCGATGACCATGTTGACCGGGCTGAACGGCACCATCGTGAGCAGGTCCCACACGGCCTCGCCGGCGCCCTCGAGGATGCCGCCGACGAACTTCAGCCCGGACTCGAGCCAGTTGGGCTCCTCCGGGGCGTCCGCACAGCCCGCCCTCACCTGACCGGCGCACACGTGGGCGGCGTCGTCGAGGTCGGCGCGTGCGGCGGCCAGCTCCTGGAGGGCCTCCTGCTGGATCGGGTCGCCCCAGTCGACGAAGGGCTGCGCCTGGTCGGTGCCGCCGCTGCTCCAGTAGGACCGCATCCGGTCCATGTAGGAGCCGTACTGGGCGCGCGCGCTCTCCGACTCCTGCTGGCCCCGCTCGTACTCCTTGCGCGACCACTCGGCGCGCGACTGCGCGCTCTCGAGCTCACCGGCGTACGTCGTGAGCCCGGCCGCGGCCCTCTTGAAGCCGTTGCCGGCCTTGATCCAGCGCTCGGGCTCGAGGTCGTGGGCCTCGCGGAACTCGTCCGCGGCGCGGCCGGTCCAGCCGGAGACGTCGATCTTCGCCAGGGCGTCGCCGGTGTCGTAGAAGAGCTGGCCCTTCTGCTCCATCAGCACGGCCTTGGCGCGGATGTTGCCCGGGCTGCCCTCGATCTCGAAGTCCGGCACCTCACATCACCTTGACCGCGGCGATCGTGCCCTTGAGCGCGGAGAGGGCGTCGTGGCCGGCCTTGTCGGTCTCGAAGTAGTTCATCGCGATCTTGCCGAGCCGCCCGGCCATCTCCTCGACGTCCTGGCAGAGGTTGTTGACGCCCTCCTCCCAGCGACCCTTGAACTCGTCGAGCGCGTCCCGGACCACGTCGCTGCCGACGTCGCCCTTCGAGGGGACCAGGTCCTCGACGTCCTTGTCCTTGAAGAGCTGGAGCGTCTCGTTGAGCCCCTGGGCGGCCTTGCCCATGCTCTCGAGGTCCACCTCGTAGTCGTACGACGCCATGGTCGGGAGTTTCCCCCACGCCGCCGCCGGTAAACCGCTCACCCTGCGGCAGGCTGGTGGTGTGAACGCCGCCTGCCCGGGGTAGGAGGGCGACACCGACCCCGAGTGACGTGTGACCGAGAGAGGAGGCGGCCGTGGCCGTCGGACTTGTCTACGCCGAGATGCAGGCCGCCGCGCAGGCCGTCGCCGATGCGGTGGAGCCGTTGCAGGAGACGCTGCGCGAGCTCGGCGCGACCGTCGAGGCCGAGGCGGGCCAGGGCTTCAAGGGTCAGGCCGCGGCCGGGTTCGGCGAGGCGGTCAACGAGTGGTTCAACGTCGCGATCACCCTCGGCCCGATCCTCGAGGGCTACTCCCAGAGCCTGATGTACGTCGCGCAGGAGCACGCCACCAACGACGTCGAGCAGGCCCAGCGCGCGGGCCAGCTGGCCGACCGCCTCGGCGGAGGTCCTCGATGAGCGAGCGCGGCCTGGTCGTGCACCAGGGGTCCCTGTCCGCGATCGAGTCGGCGCTGGCCGACGCCACGACGTCGCTCAGGACCCAGGTCGACGACCTCCTCGAGGAGGTCGAGAAGCTCACCCCCGGCTGGGACGAGACCAGTGAGTCGCACCTGGCCCACCTCGAGCACCAGCAGAAGCTCCGCGACGGGATCGAGAAGCTCGCCGAGGCGCTCGACCAGGTGCGCACCAGGCTGGCGACCTACCGCGAGGACGCCCGCGAGACCGAGGTCGAGAACGTCGCGATCGTGAACTGAGGCGCACCAGGTCACCGCACCAAGTTACCTGCGGGTAGGATCTTTCTCACTCGTGAGAGCCCTGCCGTCGGCACGACGGGCGGCCATATGCTCCGGCTCTGTACGCCCCGACCGAGGAGCACCCCTTCATGCAGATGTTCGCGATCGTCGTCTCGCTGGCCGCCACGGCCGTCGCCGTGGTCCTGACCACGCGCGCCGTACGCCACATGGTGGGCGTGATCCGCACCGGTCAGCCGGTCTCGCGCAGCAACGACCCCGTGGCGCGCCTGGTCACCATGCTCAAGGAGTCGGTGCTCCACACCCGGATGCTCCAGTGGCACTGGATCGGCATCCTGCACTGGTTCGTCTACGCCGCGTTCATCTTCCTGTCCTCGGCGGTGATGGCGGGCTACGTCCAGCTGTTCGACCCGATGTTCGAGATCCCGGTCGTCGGCAAGTGGTACATCTACGGCTGGGCCGCGGAGATCCTGGGCCTGCTCGGCACCCTCGGCATCATCGCCCTGGCGATCTACCGCCAGGTCAAGCACCCGAGGTCGCTCGGGCGCCGCAGCCGGTTCTTCGGCTCCAACTTCTGGCAGGCCTACTTCGTCGAGGGCATGGTGCTCCTCGAGAGCGCGGCGATCCTGTTCATCCGCGGCGCGGAGTACAAGCTCCACCACGGCACCAAGCTGCACTTCCCGCTCAGCCACCTGGTCGGCGAGTGGTTCTACCCCGACTCCGTGCAGGCCCTGAAGAACATCGTGTTCTTCGTGGCGATGGTCAAGATCACCTCCGCGATGATCTGGCTGATCGTGATCGCCTCCAACCTGACCATGGGCGTGGCGTGGCACCGCTTCACCGCCTGGTTCAACATCTTCTTCAAGCGCGAGTCCGACGGCAGCACCGCGCTGGGCGCGATGAAGCCGCTGACCTCGGACGGCAAGGCGATCACGCTCGACGACATCGACGACCTCGACGAGGACTCGGTGCTCGGCGTCGGCAAGGTCGAGGACTTCTCCTGGAAGGGCATCCTCGACTTCACCACCTGCACCGAGTGCGGTCGCTGCCAGTCGCAGTGCCCCGCGTGGAACACCGAGAAGCCCCTCTCCCCCAAGCTCCTCATCACCAGCCTGCGCGACCACGCGTACGCCAAGGCGAACGGCGACGAGGCACACGCCGAGCGCGAGCTGGTCGGCGTCGGCTCCAAGGGCGAGAGCGCCGGCGCGGGCACCGACGTGCTCGACTACTTCTACAACCCCGCCGACGGCGACTTCGTCATCGACGAGGACGTGCTCTGGAGCTGCACCTCCTGCGGCGCCTGCGTCCAGCAGTGCCCCGTCGACATCGAGCACGTCGACCACATCATGGACATGCGGCGCTACCAGCTGCTGGTGGAGTCCAACTTCCCGGCTGAGCTCAATCAGCTCTTCAAGGGCCTGGAGAACAAGGGCAACCCCTGGAACATGTCGAGCACGGCTCGCATGGACTGGGCCAAGGGCCTCGACTTCGAGGTGCCGGTCGTCGGCGAGGACCTCGAGTCCCTCGACTCGGTGGACTGGCTGTTCTGGGTCGGGTGCGCGGGGGCGTACGAGGACCGCGCGAAGAAGACCACGCGGGCGGTGGCCGAGCTGCTCGACCTGGCCGGCATCTCCTTCGGGGTGCTCGGCAACGGCGAGACCTGCACCGGCGACCCCGCTCGTCGCGCCGGCAACGAGTTCGTCTTCCAGGGCCTCGCCCAGCAGAACGTCGAGACGTTCAAGGAGTACAAGGTCAAGAAGGTCGTCTCGACCTGCGCCCACTGCTTCAACACGCTCAAGAACGAGTACAAGGACTTCGGCATCGAGCTCGAGGTCGTCCACCACACGCAGCTGCTCAACCGCCTCGTGCGCGAGGGCAAGCTGACCCCGGTCAAGGACGGCGCGGGTGCCGCGAAGCGCTCGATCACCTACCACGACCCGTGCTACCTCGGTCGCCACAACGAGGTCTACACGCCCCCGCGCGAGCTGCTGCAGGTGCTGCCCGGCGCCGAGGTCGTCGAGATGGAGCGCAACGCCGAGCGGTCCTTCTGCTGCGGCGCCGGCGGTGCGCGCATGTGGATGGAGGAGAACCTCGGCGAGCGGATCAACCTCAACCGCACGAAGGAGGCGGTGGGCACCGGAGCCGACCAGATCGCCGTCGGCTGCCCCTTCTGCCGGGTGATGCTCTCCGACGGGCTCACGGCCCAGCAGGCGGCTGGCGAGGCGCGCGAGGAGGTCGAGGTCCTCGACGTCGCGCAGATGCTCCTCGCCTCGGTGAAGGGCGAGCAGGCGACCAAGGCCGCGCCCGGGTCCTCCGCCGCGCCCGCCGCCGCCCCGGCGACTGCTGGCGCTGCTGCTGGCGCTGCATCGGCAGCCACCGACGTCGCCACCAAGGACGAGCCCGAGGCCGGTGACGTCACCGTCACCGAGGACACCGTCACCGGGACGGCCGACGCCGGTCCCGCCGCCAAGGCGTCGGGGGGCTCGTCGCTCTTCGACACCCCGGCACCCGAGGCTGCGCCGGCCAAGCCCGCCGAGAGCGGATCGCTCTTCGACACACCCGCCCCGGAGCCGGAGCCGGCACCCGAGCCCGAGGCCGAGGCCGCCCCCGAGGCCGCTGTGGGAGCTGAGTCTCCCAGCGACTCAACACCCAGCACGCCCGCGAAGACCGACCTCGGCGCCGGCGGATCGCTCTTCGACCTCGACGCTCCCGCGGAGCCCGAGGCGGCGGAGCCCGAGCCCGCCGTGGTGGCTGAGTCTCCCAGCGACTCAAGCCCGAGCGCGCCCGCCGCGGCGGCTGAGTCTCCCAGCGACTCAGGCCCGAGCGCGCCCGCCGCGGCCCCTGCCGCGGCGCCTGCGACCGACCTGGGCAGCGGCGGATCGCTCTTCGACATCGCCGCGCCCGCGCCGACCGAGGCGAAGGCCGCGGCCCCGGTGGACGAGGCCGCGGTGGACGAGAAGCCGGAAGCTGAGCCCGAGCCGCAGGCCGAGCCCGAGCCGGAGGCGAAGGTCGAGGTCGCGCAGGCTGAGGCGCCCGCGCCCAGCGGGACCGCATCGACCCCGACCACCGACGCCGACCTCTCGAGCCTCGGCTCGCTCTTCGACCTGGAGGCTCCGGCCGCTGAGGCCGCCCCCGCAGCTGCGGCGCCAGAGCCGGCGACCTCCGAGGGCGAGTCCGAAGAGACGTCCGACGACGCGGCTGCTCCGGCGGCCGAGTCGTCACACGTCCCAGCCGAGCCCGAGGCAGAGACGGTCGAGGCCCCGGTGGCCGAGACCCCGGTCCCGGCAGCTGCGAGCAGCGGTACGGCGTCCACCCCCGCCACCGACGTCGACCTGACGAGCCTCGGCTCACTGTTCGACATCAGCGCGCCGGAGGTCGAGACGACCAGCGCCCCGACCGTCGCCAACGAGCCTGCTGCCGAGTCGGTGCCCGAGTCCGCGCCGGAGCCCGTCCCTGAGCCCGAGGTCACCGAGTCGTCGGAGCCGGAGGCAGCCGCGGCCCCCGAGCAGCCTGACGCCGCAGAGGCCGAGCCGACGCCCGAGCCGGAGGCACCCAGCGCTCCGCCGAGCGGCGCCGACCTGAGCCAAGCCGCCCTGTTCGCGGACCCCGAGCCGGAGACCTCGAGCGAGCCGGACACCCCGACGGACACCCCGGCGGACACCCCGGCGGACACCCAGCAGGAGAAGGCCGACGACCCGGACACGGTCCTCGACGCAGACGACTCCGCCGATGCACCACCGAGCGAGGAGCCCGAGCCCGAGGAGAAGCCGGCCAGCCAGCCGGCCGCGCCCGCCGGTCCGGCGTACACCCCGCGCACCGACGCCGACATCGACGGGACAAGCTCGCTCTTCGACCTGTGACCGCCGCGGCCCCCGCCTGAAGCTCCACTCGAGCGAGTGGACCTTCAGCGACTCCAGCAGCAATTCACGCTCAGCCCCAGATGGATCTTCACTCGTGCGAGTGGAAATCCATCTGGGGCTTGTGCATGGCCGGGGCGTGACCGCCAGACGTGACGTCACCGATGCACCAAGATGACATCACCAAGGCGTTGACATGACATCATCGTGATGTCACAGTGGTGCACATGGACATCACCCCGTACGTCGACACCTTGCGCCGCGACCTGGTCGCCGCGGCCGAGGCGGGTAGCGACGAGCTCAAGCAGGCCGCCGAGAGGCTGGCCTACGCCCTCGACCCGAGCGCCCGGCTCGCGCTGATGGAGGCCATCTCCCACGCCGCGGCCGAGATCACCGCCGAGCTGCCCGAGGGCAGCGTCGACGTACGACTCGTGGGCCGCGAGCTCGACTTCGTCGTTGAGGTCGCTCCCCCGGCCGCCGCGCCCGCCCCGCCCCCACCTCCCGCACCGCCGGCCGCGCCCGAGGAGGACGACGGCGACCTCGCCCGGATCACGCTCCGCATCCCCGAGGCAGTCAAGGCCCGGGCCGAGGAGAAGGCCGCGGCCGCGGGGCAGAGCCTCAACACCTGGATGGTCGGCCTCGTGCGCAGCGCCACCAACGAGCACGCGATCAACGTCGACATCGACCTCAGCAGCGTGCCCTTCGTGGGCTACGACCCCTTCGCCGCCAACCGCAAGGGCAACAACCGGCGGATGACCGGCTGGCTCTGACCCCCGGCTCCCCGAGCCACTGACCCACCCGACCACCACGGACCGGCGCCACGCCGGCCCGGCGGACGAACACACCCCGAACCGAGTCTGGAGACCCCGATGAGCAACCACCAGGACGTCACCTTCGACACCCCGGAGCCGATCGAGCTCTACGTCGAGAACGGCCGCGGCACGGTCGACGTGACCGCCACCGACACCCTCGACACGACCGTGCGCATCACCGGCGAGCGTGCCGAGGAGTTCGAGGTCCGCGACCTCGACGACGGGGCCGGCACGCACCGGATCGCGATCATCGCCCCACCACGCTCCAGCGGCTTCTTCGGAAAGGACCCGCGCGCCGAGATCGTGGTCGAGGTCCCGGTCGCGAGCGCCCTCAGCGCCAAGGTCGGCAGCAGCGACGTGTCCACCCACGGTCGGTTCGGCGACATCCGCATCGACTCCGGGTCCGGCGACATCACCCTCGACGTCGTCGACGGCGACACCGAGGTGAAGTCAGGGTCCGGCGACGTGAGTGCCGAGCAGCTCGCGGGCGACGCCGTCATCAAGTCCGGCTCCGGCGACGTGCAGGTGCGCCGCTCCGACTCCGACCTGGTCATCACCACCGGAAGCGGCGACGTACGCGTCGACCGGGCCGACGGCGACGTCGCCGTCAAGACCGGCTCCGGCGACGCCCAGCTCGGCTCGGCGCGCGGGGAGGTGGTCTTCACGACCGGGTCGGGCGACCTCGTGATCGGCCGGGCCGCGTCCGGCCGGGTCACCGCCAAGACCGCCAGCGGCGACGTCAGCATCGGCGTCCTGCCCGGCACCCCGGTGTGGACCGACCTCCGCACGGCCAGCGGCCGACTCTCCTCCACGCTCCCCAGCACGGGCGAGCCCGCCCCCGACCAGTCCTTCCTCGAGGTCCGTGCCACCACGGCCTCGGGCGACGTCACCCTCCACCAGGGCTGAAGCCCTCCAGAAAGGAGCACGGCCATGTACGACTCGTTCACCGACCTCGAGCTCATCGCTCGTCACCGCATCGCCGAGCGCGTGCGCTTCTCGCCCCGCGCGCCCAAGCGCCGCCGCTGAAACCAGGGCGCCGCGGCCCCGCCCCGTCAGGACCTCGTCATGACCTCATGGCGACCCCGCGGCGCCAGTACCCCATGAAGGCCACCTGGCTGCGGTCGAAGCCGAGCTGGTTGACCAGGTGCCGGCGCAGGCCGGTGACCATCCTCGACTCCCCCGCGATCCAGGCGTAGGTGCCGACCACCCCGACGCCGTCGCTCCCGACGTCCTCCCCGGAGGAGGAGTAGGACGGCGTCTCCCACAGGTCGGGGTCCACCTCGTCCGGGGCGACCTCGAGGATCGCTCCGGGGACGCCGAGGTGGGCCACGACCGCGTCGTGGAGCCCGGCCCCGACCTCCTCGCCCTCGCGTGCCAGCCACACGACGTCGACACCCGCCGGGTGGCGTACGTCCTGCACGTCGGCGGCCACGGGCACCTCGAGGAACGCCGTGCCGCGTGCGTCGGCCGGCAGCTGCTCGACGACCGTGCAGATCGCCGGCACCGCGGTCTCGTCCCCGACGAGCAGCAGCTCGGCTCCCGGCGGCGGGGCGAACTCGATCCCGCCGAAGGGGAACCCGCGTCGCGGAGCGAGCACGCCGATCCGATCTCCCACGGCAGCCGTCGAGGCCCAGGTGGAGCCCGGCCCGACGAGGTCACCCTCGAGGTGCAGCACCATGTCGACGACCAGGGTGGTCTGCTCACCGGAGCCGCGTACGTCGCGGAGCGTGTAGGTGCGCATGTGGCCGCGCTCGGAGGCGGGGTCGGGGAAGACCAGCTTGATGCGCTGGTCGTAGCGCGGCCCGTCGACACCGAAGTCGGCCAGCGCGGGACCGCCCAGCCCGACGCGTACGAACGTGGGGCTGAGCCGCTCGACCGAGACGACCTCGACGTCGGTGACGAGCATGGGCAGCACGGCCGGGTCCGAAGTGGCGGCCACGGTCATCGGTCCTCCTGGACGGGTCGGTGGCGGCCCACGGGCACCACGAGCGGGGTGTGCGAGACGGGGTCCTCGATGACGCGGTTGTCGAGGCCGAAGACCGCGCGGACGACGTCCTCGGTGACGACCTGCCGCGGCGTGCCCTCGGCCACGACGCGACCGGTGTGCAGCGCGACGAGGTGGTCGGCATAGCGCGCGGAGAGGTTGAGGTCGTGCAGCACCATCACGATCGTGGTGCCGCGCCGGGCGTTCAGGTCGGCGAGCAGGTCGAGCATCTCGACCTGGTGCGCGACGTCGAGGTAGGTCGTCGGCTCGTCGAGCAGCAGCAGGTCGGTGCCCTGCGCGAGCGCCATCGCGATCCACACCCGCTGGCGCTGGCCGCCGGATAGCTCGTCGACCACCCGGCCGGCGAGGTCCAGGGTGTCGGTCAGCACGAGCGCCTCGGCGACGGCCTCCTCGTCCTCGCTGGTCCAGCGTCCGAAGGCGCCGTGGTGCGGGTGCCGCCCGCGCCCGACCAGGTCGGACACGGTGACGCCCTCCGGGGCGATCGGGTCCTGCGGGAGCAGGCCCAGCGTGCGGGCGACCTGCCGGGTCGGCATCCGGTGGATGGCCTCGCCGTCGAGCAGCACCGAGCCGGACCGCGGCCGCAGCAGGCGCGCGAGGCCGCGGAGCAGCGTCGACTTGCCGCACGCGTTGGCGCCGACGATGACGGTGACCTGGCCGTGCGGCACCCGCAGGTCGAGGTCGCGTACGACGGCGGTGTCGGTGTAGCCGAGCGTCAGGGCGCTCGCCTCCAGCCGGGTCATGCCGCCCTCCTTCGGTGTGCGTCGAGGGGGCCGCGGGCGAGCAGCCAGAGCAGGAACGGTGCACCGCACGCCCCGGTGACGACGCCCACGGGCAGGTTGAGGTCGGCGAACGCGTAGGCCCCGACGTGGTCGCCGGCCAGCACGACCACGGCGCCGACCAGACCGGCCGCCGGCAGCGTCGTACGACCGCCGTTGAGGGCACGGGCGATCGGGCCGGACAGAAACGCGACGAACGCGACCGGACCGGCGGCGGCGACGCCGACGGCGACGAGGAGCACGCCGAGCAGCAGGAGGAGGTCGGTGCGGCCGCGGCCGACGCCGAGGCCGGCGGCGGTGTCGTCGCCGAGCTCGGTGGCGTCGAGCGAGCGCGCCGCCCAGGCGGTGGCCGGCAGCAGCACGGCCAGCACGGCGGCGAGCAGGCCGATGGACGACCAGGCGACGCCGTTGACGCTGCCGGTGAGCCAGCGCAGCACGAGCTGGACGTCCCACTCGTCGACGCGGGTGAAGACGTACTGGATCACCGACTGCATCGCCGCGGCGAGGCCGATGCCGGCGAGCACCACCCGGAAGTCGCCGCGGCCTCCGGCGACCACGCGGACCGCGACAGCGACCCCGACGGCGCCGGCGACGGCGGCGAGCGAGACGGACCAGCCGGTCCACCCGGCCAGGGCGATCGCGGACACCGCCGCGGCGCTCGCGCCGAGGCTCACGCCGACGATGTCGGGGCTCGCGAGCGGGTTGCGCAGGGTCGTCTGGAAGATCGCCCCGCCGATGCCGAAGGCGAGCCCGACGAGCACCGCGAGCACGGCGCGCGGGAGCTTGGACTCCATCACGATGTAGGTCGCGCCGGGGATCTGCTCGCCGCCGACGATGCGGAGGAAGTCGGGGATCGTGACGGTGTAGTCGCCCAGCAGCACCCGGGCGGCGAAGGCGCCGACCACCACGAGGGCGAGGCCCGCCACCAGGCGTCGGTGGTGGTGCAGCGGCGCCCGGCGCGCACGGCGTACGACCTCGACAGCCGCGGTCACCACGCCCTCCCGGCGCGTCGGACCAGGGCGATGAAGACGGGTACGCCGACGGCGGCGGCCATGATCCCGACCTGCACCTCCGAGGGCGGCAGGACGACGCGGCCGATGGTGTCGGCGACGACGACCAGGGCGGCCCCCGCCAGCATCGAGAACGGCAGCACCCGCAGGTGGTCGGGGCCGACGAGGCCGCGGACGACGTGCGGCACCACCAGCCCGACGAAGGCGATGGGTCCGGCGAGCGCGGTCGCGGTGCCGGCGAGCAGGACGATGGCGAGCGCGATGACGAGCCGGTCGCGGGTCGTGCGCCGACCGAGCCCGCGGGCCAGGTCCTCGCCCAGGGCCAGGGTGTTGAGCAGCCGGGCGCCGGCGAGCGCGAGGAGCACGCCGACCACCAGGAAGGGCAGGCCGACGAGGAGCACGTCGATGCCGCGTCCGCCGAGGGTGCCGACCTGCCAGAACCGGAAGGACTCCATGGTCCGGCGGTCGGCGAGCAGCAGTCCGGTGGTCCAGCTCGAGAGGCCGGCCGTGAGCGCGGCCCCGGTGATGGCGAGCTTCATGGGCGTGGCGCCGTCGCGGCCGAGCGAGGCGATCGCGTGCACGAGGGCTGCGGCCACGGCCGCGCCGACGAAGGCCATCGGGAGGAACTGGCCCATGGAGGCGAGGCCGAAGGCCGTCATGCCGACGACCATCGTGAAGGTGGCACCCGCGTTGACGCCGAGGATGCCCGGGTCGGCCAGCGGGTTGCGGGTCAGGCCCTGCATCAGCGCCCCGGCGAGGCCGAGCGCGGCGCCGACCGCGAACCCGAGGACCGTGCGCTCGAACCGCGCCTCGACGATCACGTGCAGTGGGTGGGTCGGGTCCCAGACGGCCTCGAGCGGGACCCAGCGCGCCCCGACCACCAGCGAGAGGACGCCGGCACCGGCCAGCACCGCGACCGAGATCGCGGCGCTGACCGGCAGGGCGAGCCGACGCGACGAGCCGCCCCCCGGAGGCTCTGTCGCGACTGCTCGCGTCGGGACGAGGATGGTCATCAGCCCTCGACGGCCTCGACGACGCGCGGCAGGAAGTCGCTGACGATCACGGGGATCGACAGGGGCGTCGGGTTGGTGGAGGCCATGGCGGTGGCCTTGTCCGTCTCGGCGTACCAGTGTCCCTCGGCGATCGCCGGGATCTGGCCGAGCAGCTTGTCGCCCTCGATGGTCTCGACGCTGTCGGCGGAGTCGACCCAGGTGAGGAAGACGTCGGAGTCGAGGTCGGCGGCCTTCTCGGCCGAGACCGAGCCGTAGAACTCACCGGGCTTGATCGCCTCTGCGACGGCCGGGGCGTCGACCATGCCGAAGTCGCGCAGGATCGAGACCCGCGGGTCCTCGGGGGCGTACATGCCGATGGTGGAGAGGTCGGTCGGCGTGAGGTAGCCGTAGATCAGCTCCGCGCCGTCGAGCTCGGGGTGGGCCGCCGCGGCCTCCTCGATCGTCGCCTCGGTGTCGGCCTCGACCTCCTCGGCCAGCGCCGTCCGCCCGAGCGCCTCGCCGACCATCTCGAGCGAGGTCTGCCAGTCGGTCGTCCAGGGCGCCTCGGGGTAGGCCACGACGGGGGCGATCTTGGAGAGCTTGGAGTACTCCGCCTCGGTGATGCCGGAGTTGGTGGCGAGGATCAGGTCGGGGGCGAGCTCGGCGATCTCGTCGATCGGCGCGCCGTCCGCGTCGTCGTACCTCACGGGCGCCGCGGCGCCGGACTCCTCGACGGCCACGTCGAACCAGTCGGTCGAGCCTGCCTCGTTGCCACCCCAGGTGATCTTCGTGGCCCCGATCGGTACGACGCCGAGCGCGACGGCGTGGTCCTGGTCGGTCCAGCCGAGGGTCGCGACGCGGGTGGGCTCGGACTCGATGGTCGTCGCACCCAGGGCGTGCTCGATCGTGACGGGGAAGGCGTCCGGGTCGGCGGTGGTGGTCGCCGACGGCTCTGCTGCCGGTTCCGAGGCGCTGGTGGACCCGGTGCTGCAGCCGGTGAGGGCTGCGACGAGGAGGGTGGCCGTGGCGACCTGGATCGGGATGGGCGCGGCGAGGGTTCGCTTCATCAGAACTCCGTGGTGAGGGTGACCTAAGTAAGGCAAGCCTAACCACACTTGGTCGGGCAGCGCGACGCGGGTGTGCCGCCATCCGACATGCGGACTGTCGGCTTCTCCGGTTTCCCCGCATCAGCGGGGAAACCCCGACTTCTGGGGGCGTGCAAACCCCCGGAGGTTCGAGTTTCACCGCATAGGCGGGGAACCCGAACGGGGCCGGACGTCTCAGATGGGCGTGCGGTGGAAGTTCTGGAACGAGCGGCTCGGGGTCGGGCCGCGCTGGCCCTGGTAGCGCGAGCCGTACGCCGGGGAGCCGTAGGGGTGCTCGCTCGGCGAGGAGAGCCGGAAGAAGCAGAACTGCCCGATCTTCATG
The DNA here is from genome assembly GCF_051912545.1 of Nocardioides sp. N13(2025). Lineage (GTDB taxonomy): Bacteria > Actinomycetota > Actinomycetes > Propionibacteriales > Nocardioidaceae > Nocardioides. The sequence continues at coordinate 3,308,431 of NZ_CP196809.1, forward strand.
CCCGGGTAGAGCTTGATCGGCAGGGTCGCGACGTTGGCGAGCTCGAGGGTCACGTGCCCGGAGAAGCCGGGGTCGACGAAGCCGGCCGTCGCATGGGTGAGCAGCCCGAGCCGGCCCAGCGACGACTTCCCCTCGACGCGCGCAGCGACGTCGTCGGGGAGGCTGACCTTCTCGTACGTCGACCCCAGCACGAACTCGCCCGGGTGCAGGATGAACGGCTCGTCGCCCTCCGGCTCGACCTCGCGCGTGAGCTCGGACTGGTCGGCGGCGGGGTCGATGTGCGGGTAGCGGTGGTTCTCGAAGACGCGGAAGAAGCGGTCGAGGCGTACGTCGATGCTCGAGGGCTGCATCATCTGCGGGTCCCACGGGTCGAGGGCGATCCGGCCGGCGTCGATCTCGGCGATGATGTCGCGGTCAGAGAGCAGCACGCGGCCGACCCTAGCCTCCTGCGCGGGCGCGCGGAGGGGGTCGCCACAATGGATCGGTGACCTTCCACCGCTACGTCGCCCTGGGCGACTCCTTCACCGAGGGCGTCGGCGACCCCGACTCCTCTCGGCCCAACGGCCTGCGCGGCTGGGCCGACCGGGTCGCCGAGGTGCTGGCCCAGCAGACCGACGACTTCGGCTACGCCAACCTCGCCATCCGCGGCCGCAAGCTCGCATCCATCGTCGACGAGCAGGTCGGGGCCGCCGTCGCGCTCGAGCCGGACCTCGTCACGATCCACGGCGGCGGCAACGACGTGCTCCGCCCGCGGGTCGACATCGACGCGCTGGCGCGGACGTACGACGACGCGATCCGCAGGCTGTCAGCGACGGGCGCTCATGTCGTGATGTTCACGATCTTCGACCCGGGCGCCGGCGGGATCTACGGCCCGATGCGCGGCCGGATGGCGATCTTCAACGAGTGGGTCCGCGAGATCGCCGACCGGCACGGCGCGACCATCGTCGACATGTGGCGGATGCGTGACGTCGAGATCGCCGGGGTCATGGACACCGACCGCATGCACCTCAACAGCGACGGCCACACCCACATGGCGCACGCCGTCCTCGAGGCCATCGGCGTCGAGCACGGCCTCGCCCCGGTCACCGTCGGCCCGCTGCCCGTGCTCGACCGCCGCCAGCAGTGGGCGGCCAACGCGCAGTGGACCCGCGAGTTCCTCGTGCCGTGGGTGCACCGCCGCCTCACCGGCCGCTCCTCGGGGGACACTGTGTCCCCGAAGCGACCCGGCATCTCCCCCGTCAGGTAGCATTCCCGAGCCGTCCACGGACGGCACTGCGGATGTAGCTCAGTTGGTAGAGCGCGACCTTCCCAAGGTCGATGTCGCGAGTTCGAGTCTCGTCATCCGCTCCACTATTGAACAGCGCGCGAGCGCGACGCTCTGCCCACCGTCGATGTCGCGAGTTCGAGTCTCGTCATCCGCTCCACTATTGAACAGCGCGCGAGCGCGACGCTCTGCCCACCGTCGATGTCGCGAGTTCGAGTCTCGTCATCCGCTCCACTATTGAACAGCGCGCGAGCGCGACGCTCTGCCCACCGTCGATGTCGCGAGTTCGAGTCTCGTCATCCGCTCCACTATTGAACAGCGCGCGAGCGCGACGCTCTGCCCACCGTCGA